>NZ_VFUV01000007.1:0-295729 GCF_006441315.1 Mesorhizobium sp. B2-4-19
GGACAAGGGCGGGTTGGACAAGGGCGGGACTGTTCTGGCGATGCTGTTGCTGAGATAAGGCGAAGCTAACGTAACGCGCTGGATGCGTCCATTTGGTTAATGGCTGTTAGTCCCAGGATTGTCGAGCCCGGCCCTCTTCCTCGCCCCCGCCTCTGGCGGGGGAGAGGGGGAATTCGTAGGATATGGCCTTGCAACCAGATCGCTAACCGGCGAGGTCGGCGCAGCGCCCTCTCCGTCTCGGCTTCGCCGAGCCGCCTCTCCCCCACTCCCGTTCCACTCCGTGGGGGCGAGGAACTTGAGCCCTTTATCCGCCCCGAAAACGCCTGTTTCCTATCTTTCCTTGCCAGAGCCGCGTTTCCTGTGGGAAGGGCGTGGCATTGGCTGGCTTGGGGGGTGGCATGACGAACATCGGGGCCGGGGGCGCAGCGCCCTCGCTTATCAAGGCATCGCTCAGCCGCACCGGCAAATGGGCCGGCAGCGTCGCTTTCATCAGCGGCGCCGTTGGCGACGTGCTCAATCCGCTGGCGCCGTTCGCCGCCTATATCGCACTGGTCGCGTCAATTGCGGCGGCCATCATCGCCATCGCCATTGTGCTCAAGCTGGTGCTGGCGGCCAAGGCGCTGCCGGCGCTGTTGTTCGCCACCAGCGCGGCGGCGGTTGCCGGCGGCGTCTATGCGGTGCAGCAGGAGACCAATTCGCAGAACGGGGTCATCGCCGGCCTGGTGCCGGCGATCGCGCAATTGCAGCAGTCGATGGGCATCGTCTCCGAAAAGGTGACCAGGATCGAGCAGACGGTCACGCAGACGCAAAAGACCGTCGAACAGGTCAAGAAATCGACCGACATGGTTGCCCAGAAGACCGACCAGATCGCGTCCGCGCAGCAGCAGCAGAGGCAGCAGGGGGCGCAGACACAGAAGACGGTCGAGGTGGTCAAGCAGACCACCGACGCGCTCGCCGCCGGCCAGCAACAGCAGCAGGTCCAGGCCGAAAAGCTGCAGGCGACCACCGAGCAGATCGCCGCCTCGATCGACACCATCGCCAAGGGGTTTGCCCAACTGGCAGCGCAGGGCGGGGCGATCGCCGAGCCGAAGCGGCCGGACGAGTTCTACCACAATGCCCGCGTCTATGAATTGTCGGGCGACATGCTCAGCGCCCGGCGCTCCTATCTCGCCTTTGCCGCCTTCGATGTCGACGCCATCGACCCCTATACGCGCTTTGCCACGCTGCTTCGGGTGCAGGACGGCAAGGCGGGCGCCCGCGAAGTGTTCGGGCAGCTGGCCGACAAGGGCAAGGCGCTGTCGATCAAGCTGGTGCACATATTGCAGTTCGAGGACGCGCAGCGGCTGGACAAGCTCAACACCTTCGTCACGGCCAATCCCGATTATGCGCCGGCCTATTTCATCAAGGCGCAGGAGTTTTCGGAAGACCGCCTCGGCAGCCAGACGCTGGCCGACAAACGCAGCGAGGCCCAGGCGCTGACCAAGTTCATGTCCTACGAGAAGGATGGCGGGCTGCTCAAATATTTCGTCGACCAGACGCAGCTGGCCGACTGGCTGGAGCGCAGCCGCAGCCGGCTGGCAGCACTTGGCGACGTGCTCGACCCCGCGCGCTTCGCGCCTTCGCTGACGCCGATGCGCTCCAACCAGGGCTGGTCGATGACCATTTCGCTGCCCGAACCGGCGACCGCGATTTCCTGGCGTCTCGGCGACAGCGGCCCGTTCACCGACACCGGCTTCCTGGCGATGAAGGACCAGACCACCGGCAAGCCGATGGCCAATCCGAGCTTCGAACTGCCCGACAGCACGGCGGCGACCACGATCGGCATAAAATACCTCGACATCAGGGGCCGCGAGACCGGCCCGTTCGACATACGCTTCGATCCGGACGCCGCCCTGCAGCAAGGCGACAAGCAGATCCTCGACCAGTTCTGGACGTCGTGGATCGCCTTCGACTCCGGCGGCAATCACGGCCTGGTCTATTTCACCCAGATGCTGTCCTACCGCTGCGCCATCAAAGAGGTGCATTACGGCCTGAACGGTGCCGCGCTCGACAAATCGCTCGATATACCGCCTTGCGACAAGAAGGACCCCTACGCCATCCCCTACGACGCCAAGGGCTACTTCAAGGTCGCCGACAGCGTGAAATCGATGTCGGTGCAGGTGACCTACACCGACGGGACGAAATCGCTGGTGCGCGAATACAAGCGGCAGTAGTTCTGCTTACCCTCCCCAAGAGGGAGGGTAAAGGAGCTCCTGATGCAAAATGCCTTACGCAGTGCTTGCGCAATCACCGCCTAACGGGTTCTGTTTGCGCCATTACAGCGCCGCGCGTCCTTTCGGACGCGCAAAGGACGCTGTAACGCTTTAGTTCGCGCATGACCCCGAAAATCGATTCCGATTTTCGGGGTCATGCGGCAAGTTTCGGGTGAGAGCGCTATGGATACGATCACGATCAAGGCCAGGGGTATTTCGGTTTCGCTCGACCTCACCGTCGGCCACATTGCCGACATGACCGTCGAGAACGGCGGACGCCGGCTGAAGCCGCTGCACCGCGCGCCATGGGTCGACGCAAGCGAAACTTTGCCGAAGGACCTGCCGCAAGGCACGGTCCGGCTGTCCGGCGACTTCCTCTGCGCGCCGTTTTCGCGCAGCGATGTCGAGGAAGCGCCGCTGCATGGCTGGACGGCCAACAGTGCCTGGGATGTCACCGAGAGCAGCGCAACGGAGAGCGGCTGGCGCGCGGTCTTCCGGCTGCGGCACAAGGTCATGGGCGCCAGCGTCGACAAGATTTTTACGCTCATCGACGGCCATCCCTTCCTCTATCAGGAACATGTGTTTTCCGGCGGCTCCGGCGCGATTTCCGTCGCCCATCACCCGATGACGGTGATGAAAGGCGGCGGCAGGCTGGCCTTTTCGCCGAAGCGCTTTGCCGCGACGCCGGCCGATCCGCTGGAGCCCGATCCCGCGCGTGGCCGCTTCATGCTGGCCTATCCGGCGCGCTCGGCCGACCTCGCCCAGTTTCCCGCCGCCGGCGGCGGCACGGCCGACCTGACGCAATACCGCATGGAGGACCGGCGCGAGGATTTTGTCACCCTGGTCGAGGCCGATCATGGCGGGCCGGGCTGGACGGCGCTGGCGCGCCAGGCCGAGGACGATCTGGTGCTGGTGCTGAAGAACCCGATCGAGTTGCCGATCACCATGCTTTGGCTCAGCAATGGCGGGCGCGACTACGCGCCGTGGAGCGGCCGCCATCTCGGCGTGCTCGGCATCGAGGACGGCCGCTCGGCGATAGGCCATGCCGCCTCGATCGGCGACAATTGGCTGAAGCGCGAAGGCGTGGCGACCGCCTTTACGCTCGGCGAAGGCCGCGGCTTTTCGTTCCGCCATGTCATCGGCGCCCTGCCCCTGTCCGGTGGCACCCCGCCGCGAGAGATCACCACGGCCGACGGCCGGATGCGGCTCGCGGCCGGCGGCTTGGCCAGTGAAATGCCGTTCGACAGCGCGTTCCTGCGCATCGGCCAGCCCGCGGCCGCCTGAGGCGAGGTTTGCGCGAGCGCGGGGTTTGAAATTTCCGCCGACCGCCGCCAAAATGCAGCGTAATGTTTTGCCGATCATCCAGGCAAAGTGAGGATTCCATGTCCGAAATCGCCCACCTCGCCGCCACCATCTTCAAGCGCGCCGGCAAGGCAAAGCGCTTCATCGTCGCCATCGCCGGACCGCCAGGCTCCGGCAAATCCACGCTGTCGGCCGGCCTGCATGACCTTTTGCCGGAGGGGGCGGTGGAGATCGTACCGATGGACGGATTCCACTATGACGACATCGTGCTCAACGCCCGCGACCTGCGGGCGCGCAAGGGCGCACCGGAGACCTTCGACTTTGCCGGCTTCGAGACCCTGCTGAAGCGCATCCGGGCCGGTGAACCCGACATCGCCATTCCGGTCTTCGACCGCAGCATGGAATTGTCGCGCGCCGCCGCGGCGATCGTCGGCACCGAGACCAAGTTCATCCTGGTCGAAGGCAATTACCTGCTGCTCGACGAGGAGCCATGGTCACGGCTGGCGCCGCTGTTCGATTTCTCTATCTTCGTCGACGTGCCGCGCAATGAGCTCGAGCGCCGCCTGATGGAGCGCTGGCACGGCCACGGCCGTTCGGACGAGGAGGCGCGCGCCTGGATCGCCTCCAACGACATGCCCAACATCGAACGCGTGCTGGCCCGGCGCCGGGTCGCCGACCTGATCATTGGTTAACACGCTTAATTTTCCGTATTTTGGGGCGGGAACCTTAAGAGTTTCGCGCCGTTATGCCTCAGAACCCGTTTGTCCGGCGTAAGGGATTTTCCAATGGCAACCAAGGCAAAAAAACCAGCCAAGACGAGGCCTGCGAAGGCAACTCAAGCGAAAGCCGGTGCTGGTCCGGCGATTGCTGAACGCTCGAAAGACGGCAAGGCTGCTTTCGGCAAGGCCGCGCCCCGGAAGGTCGTACCGGCCGCCAAGACCGCCAGCCCGCGCAAATCGGCGCCAGCCAAAGCTGGTGCCGTCCGAACGGCAGCGAATGTCGCTGCAGGCGCGGTGGTCGCAACCGCGCGCGGCGCGGTCTCGCTGGCGGCCTCCGTTATCGGCAGGGGCGGCTCGAAGGCCAAGGCGAAATAGCAGGCTGCTTCGTCCGGCCGAGCATCTTTGGCCAAGGCCGTCAGGCCGTTCTAGCCCTTTGCCGGAATGGTCAGCCCCTTCTGGACCGCCGGCCGCGCCAGGCCGCGCTCCAGCCATGTCGCCACATTGGCGAAATCATCGAAACCGACGAGGTCGCGTGCTTCATAGAAGCCGATCAAATTGCGCACCCAGCCGAGCAGCGAGATGTCGGCGATGGTGTAGTCATTGCCCATGATCCATTTGCGGCCTTTCAGCCTGCCATCGAGCACGCCGAGCAGCCGCCGCGATTCGTCGCGGTAGCGTTCCAGCGGGCGCTTGTCGGCGATCTCGCGGCCGGCGAATTTGTGGAAGAAGCCGACCTGGCCGAACATCGGCCCGACGGACGCCATCTGGAAGAAGACCCACTGGATCGTCTCGTAGCGCCGCGCTGCGTCCGCCGGGACGAGCAGGCCGGTCTTGTCCGCGAGATAGAGCAGGATGGCGCCGGATTCGAAAAGGCCGATCGGCTGGCCGTCCGGGCCGTTGGGATCGATGATCGCCGGGATCTTGCCGTTAGGGTTGAGCGACAGGAATTCCGGCGTCCAGCTTTCGTCCTTGCTGATGTTGACCAGATGCGGCTCATAGGGCAGGCCGAGTTCTTCCAGCGCGATCGATATTTTCACGCCGTTCGGCGTCGTTGCGGAATAGAGCTGGATCTGGTCGGGATGTTTGGCCGGCCAACGGCTGGTGATCGGAAAGGCGGACAGGTCGGCCATCGAAAAACTCCTGAGCGGGGGATTTGCGCCACGGGGCGCGCGGTGTTGGCGGGTGGCCAAGAATTAGGCGCACGGCCGGGCAGGATCAATATGGCGGCGACAGTTTCGCCATGCGTGGACAGCAACCGAGCGCGCTCGAGATCGCCCGGAGGCAGGCAATTATCGCCCTGGCAGACGTTAATCCCTCGGGCGGTAGTGACCGCCAGGATCAGATGGCCTTGAATGCCAGCACCGCGTTGGTGCCGCCGAAAGCAAAACCGTTGCTGATCGCGGCGCGCACCTTGCGCTCGCGCGCGACATTGGGCGTCACGTCGAGATCGCAATCGGGATCGGGTTCGCGGTAATTCGCGGTCGGCGGCACGACGCCTTCGCGGATGGCCATGACGCAGGCGATCATCTCCAGCCCGCCCGAAGCGCCCAGGCAATGGGCGTGCATCGACTTGGTCGAGGAGACCGACAGCGAGCGCGCGTGCTCGCCGAAGACGCGCTTGATCGCGTTGGTCTCGATCTGGTCGTTGGCCTTGGTGCCGGTGCCGTGCGCGTTGAGATAATCGATGTCCTCGGGATTGAGCCCGGCATCGGCGAGACAGAAGCGCATCGCCGCTTCCGGTCCCTCGATGGTCGGGGCGACGATGTCGGAGGCATCGGCCGAAAGGCCGGCGCCGGCGATTTCGGCGAGGATGGTGGCGCCACGCGCCATGGCGTGATCATAGCTTTCCAGAACCGCCATGCCGGCGCCTTCGCCGAGCACCAGGCCCTGGCGGTCGCCTGAGAATGGCCGGCAGGTGTCGGGCGACAGCACGCGCAATGCCTCCCAACCCTTGAGCACGCCCCAGACCAGCGGCGCTTCGGTGCCGCCGGCGACCATGACGTCGGCGCGGCCGAGCCTGATCTGGTCGACCGCGGAGGCCATGGCGTGGTTGGCCGACGAGCAGGCCGAGGTGACGCCGAAGACCGGCCCACGCAGGCCAAGGTGCATGCTGACCTGGCCGGCGGCGGCACCTGGCATGACCCGGGGCACGGTGAAAATGCCGGCGCGATTCTTGCCCTCGACCAGAATGGCGCGATAGTTCTCCTCGACGGTCTCGAAGCCGCAGACGCCGACGCCGACAATGGTTCCCATGCGATAGGTGTTGTCGGCATGCGGGGCCAGGCCGGACTGCCGCAAGGCCTCCTTCGCAGCGATAACCGCCAGCAGGCTGAAACGGTCCATCGACACCAGCTGCTTGCGCTCGATGCCGTGATCGGGCAGCGCCTTGATCTCGCAGCCGGTCTTGACCTTCAGGTCATGCAGGAAAGGATTGTCGATGGGGCCGATGGCCGAACGGCCGGCCCGCATTTCAGCCCAGATCGACGGCGCATCGACGCCTAGGCCACAAAGCCCGCCAATGCCGGTAATGACGACGCGTTTCAGCATTCGGTCAGGCTTTTTTCGCGATCAGCGCGCGAACGGCCTCGACCATGTCGCCAACATTCTTCAGATTGCTCCAGGCATCGACCGTGTTCATTTCGATCTCGATGCCATACTGCTCCTCGAGGTCGAAGATGATCTCCGTCAGCTCCAGCGAATGGATGCCGAGCGACGTCAATTCGGTGCTGGTGGTGATTTCTTCACCGCCCGGCTCGGCATGGGCCTTGATCTTTTCGATGATGTCCGTTGCCAGCTGGTCAGCCATTCGGTTTCTTCCCCACTTTATCGTTTCTCGACGCCAACTGAACAGCGCCTCCTGTCCTCGATATCAGGCCGCGATCGTCGCCTTCTACCCCCGCCAAGCATCGCCTGACCGTATCGAGGTGGCTCCCTCTATAGAAACGGAAACGCCATCAAGCAACAAGCTATATATCGACAAAACCGCCGCAGTGCTTAACCTGACGGCGTGGATACGATCGAGTATGCGAAGTTTTCGGCCTCTTTGGCCCAGCGCGCCGCGGGTCTGGCGCAGCTGGGTTGCGCCAGCGCGGGCGGCCGCACGCGGCTGCGGCGCCTCTATCAGGACGGTTCCGCCAAGATAAGGCTGCCGGCCGTTTCGGCCGACCCGCTGGAGGCGGTGCTGATCAACACCGCCGGCGGACTGACCGGCGGCGACCGCATCGGCTGGGATGTGGATGTCGGCGCCAATGCCTCTGCGTCTATGACGACCCAGGCCTGCGAGAAGGTCTATCGCGCCGCATCCGACCATGCCGAGGTGCGGGTCAGGCTGACGGTCGGCGAGAACGGCCGCATCGCCTGGCTGCCGCAGGAGACCATCGTCTTCGACCGGGCGGCCTTTGCCCGCACATTGGACGTCGAACTCGCCGCGGGGGCCGAGGCGCTGGTGCTGGAAGCCACCGTCTTCGGCCGCCTGGCCATGGGCGAACGCGTCGCGCAAGGCACTTTCCGGGACCGCTGGCGCGTTCGCCAGGATGGTTTCCTCATCCATGCCGAGGATTTCCGCATCGGACCCGATATCACTGGTGCCCTGGCACGTCCGGCGGCCACCGGCGGCGCGATCGCCGTGGCGACGCTGTTGCTGGTGTCGCCGCGAGCCGAGGCCTTTCTCGACCCGGTCCGGGAGATCATCGGCGACCAGGGCGGCGCCAGCGCCTGGGGGGTGCAGGCATCTGGCAAGCTTCTTGCGAGGCTTTACGCCGGGGACGGCTACCAACTGCGCCAGCGGCTGGTTCCGCTCGTCGGATTGCTCAATGGAAGGGCGGGACTGCCCAAATTATGGTCACTGTGATTCTGGAAACCGCATGAACCTGACGCCGAGGGAAAAAGACAAGCTGCTGATCGCCATGGCGGCGATCGTGGCACGCAAGCGGCTGGAGCGCGGCGTCAAGCTGAACCATCCGGAAGCGATCGCGCTGATCACCGATTTCGTCGTCGAAGGCGCACGCGACGGCCGCCCGGTGGCCGAACTGATGGAGGCCGGCGCCCATGTCGTCACCCGCACGCAGGTGATGGAAGGGATCGCCGAGATGATCCATGACGTGCAGGTGGAAGCGACCTTCCCCGACGGCACCAAGCTGGTGACCGTGCACGAACCCATCAGGTGAGGAGACCGAGATGCTCGAGCTGCGCCCAAACTGCGAGTGCTGCGACAAGGACCTGCCGCCAGAGGCAACGGATGCGCTGATCTGCACCTTCGAATGCACCTTCTGCGCCGATTGCGTGGAAAACGTGCTGGACGGCGTCTGCCCCAATTGCGGCGGCAATTTTTCGGCCCGGCCGATCCGCCCGGCAGCGAAGCTGGAAAAATATCCTGCGTCGACCAAGCGCGTCCTCAAGGCCGAGGGCTGCGGCCCGCGCAAGGCCGCGTGACTACTGAATCGCAAACGAAAGGCAAGTAGAATGATCCCTGCCAAACGCCTGTGCCTCGCGGCGGTCCTGCTCATGGCCGCCGCCATGCCGGCCTATGCCCATGTCGGCAGCGGCACGACCTCCTCGTTCACGGCCGGCCTCATGCATCCCTTGTCCGGCCTCGATCATATGACCGTGATGATCGCCGTCGGCCTGTGGGCGGCCCTCAAGGGCGGCAGGGCCATCTGGGCGTGGCCGGCGGCCTTTGTCGGCGTGATGCTTGCCGGCGCGGCCCTCGGCATGGCGCATGTGCCGGCGCCCTTCGTCGAGCCGGGCATATTGGCCTCCGTCGTGACGCTCGGCCTGCTGGTGGCGCTGGCGGTCGATCTGCCCGTCTCGGCCGGCGTCGCCATTATCGGCCTGTTCGCGCTGTTCCACGGCCACGCCCACGGCACCGAAGTCCCGGAAAATGCCGGCGGGCTCGAATATATGGCCGGCTTTGCCGTCGCCACGGCGCTGCTCCATGCCGTCGGCATCGCCGCCGGAATGAGCCTTGGCATGAGGTTCCGTGGTCTGGCTCGTGTCGCGGGAGCGGCTTGCGCTACGATCGGTCTTGGTCTTGCCTTCGGCGTCGTGTGACATCAGATGATCCCCGGCGAAATCATCCCCATCCCAGGCGACATCGAGCTCAACAAGGGCCTGCCGACCGTCACCCTGAAAGTCGCCAACAGCGGCGACCGGCCGATACAGGTCGGCAGCCACTACCATTTCTTCGAAACCAACGACGGGCTGAAATTCGACCGTGAACGGGCGCGCGGCATGCGCCTCGACATCGCCGCCGGCACCGCCATGCGCTTCGAGCCGGGACAGGAACGCGACGTCACGCTGGTGCCGCTCGGCGGCAAGCGCGAGGTCTATGGATTCCAGCAGAAGGTGATGGGCAAGCTGTGAGTTCCGTGGCGTCTCGCGCTTGGCCTTCAAAGACCGCGAACGGCGTTTGGGCAAGCCTGAAAGCAGATCGTGCTTTCGGCTCAGTCCGACGGCTTGGCGGCCGCATAGATGACGATCTTTCCCGGATTATCGAACGCGACGGCAAGAACGTCCTGCGCAGCCAAGCGCCGCGAATCGATAGCATTGAAGAGCAGGGCGTTCGCCTCGATCTCCTTGCGCAGTTCGGCGACATCATCCTTGTGCTGCCGCACCTTGTTCTCGATGGCCGGCGGCGGACCGCCTTCGCTGCGCGCCGCGTCGGTCAGGAACACGATATCGACCTTGTCGAGCTTCGAGGTCTTGCGCACGGTGCCGATGTTTTCACGCGTACGGTCGATCGCCGAATTGACTTTTCCGATTTCTGCCGTTGTCTTGGCCTGTTCCTCGTTGACTTGCGAGCCGACGATCCGGTCGACGGTCTCCGGGCTTTCAAGGCCCTGCGCATTCAGCGCGGCCTGGGGAAGGCTCGCTGCCAGAAACGCGGCCGCCGCGATGGCATGCGGCCATCGGGCATCGGGCGGGGTGATGGAGGTCATCGTTCGCTTTCGCAATCTGTTTCAACAATCAGGAAGCGAAACGACTCCAGCCATGCCATGGTTCCCCTCGCAATACGGCCGGCGGACCGGGTACCGGCCCGCCGCGCCATGCCGTCAGCTGGCCTTCTTGATGATCAGGGTCAGTGCGCCGTTTGGTTCCATGCTGGCAGCGACCACCTGCGCCGAGGTCATTCCCTTGGCCTGGAGGGCGGACTTCACCTTGGGAGTGGCGTCGATCGAGCTGCGCAATTTCTGCAGGCCGGCGTCACCGCGCTGGGCGATCACCTGATTGACCTGCGTCTGGGTGTCCTTCGGCAGCTCGGTGATGTCGACGATGTTGACGCTCTGGATCGCCGGCGCGGCCTGCTGACCGCCGGGAGCGGGAGCAGGCTTGGTCGGAGCAGGCTGCTGCTGGGCACTGGCGGCGCCGGCCAGCATCAGGCTGGCGGCGGCTGCAAGAATTATCGTTTTGCGCATGGATTTTCCTTCCATCGATTTGGCAAACGGTCGTTTTGGGGTGGCCTGCCAACCTCAACCGCCAAATGGGATCAGAAGGTGTCGCCCAGCGGGTCATTGCGTGACCATTGGATGGCGACAATGTGCAGCCCAGCCTCAACCACACCGCATTTCGGGAGCAATCGCTGATGGCCAGAATCTCGCGTGCCGCCTACGCCCAGATGTATGGGCCGACTGTCGGCGACAAGGTCAGGCTGGCCGACACCGAACTCTTCATCGAGGTCGAAAAGGACCTCACCATTCACGGTGAGGAAGTAAAATTCGGCGGCGGCAAGGTGATCCGCGACGGCATGGGCCAGAGCCAGGTATCCCGCGCACAGGGCGCGGTCGACACCGTCATCACCAACGCCTTGGTGATCGACGCCAGCGCCGGCATCTTCAAGGCCGATATCGGCCTCAAGGACGGCCGCATCGCGGCAATCGGCAAGGCCGGCAATCCAGACACGCAGGATGGCGTCACCATCATCATCGGCCCGGGCACCGAAATCATCGCCGGCGAGGGCAAGATCCTGACCGCCGGCGGCTTCGACGCGCATATCCACTTCATCTGCCCGCAGCAGATCGAGGAAGCGCTGATGAGCGGCATCACCACCATGCTCGGCGGCGGCACCGGGCCGGCGCATGGCACGCTCGCCACCACCTGCACGCCGGGGCCATGGCACATGGCCCGCATGATCCAGTCCTTCGACGCCTTCCCGATGAATATCGGCCTGTCGGGCAAGGGCAACGCCTCGCTGCCGGCGGCGCTGGAGGAAATGGTGCTGGGCGGCGCCTGCTCGCTGAAGCTGCATGAGGACTGGGGCACGACGCCGGCCGCGATCGATTGCTGCCTGTCGGTGGCTGACGACTACGACGTGCAGGTGATGATCCACACCGACACGCTGAACGAATCCGGCTTCGTCGAAAACACGGTGGCGACGATCAAGGGCCGCACCATCCACGCCTTCCACACCGAGGGCGCGGGCGGCGGCCATGCGCCCGACATCATCAAGGTCTGCGGCTTGCCCAATGTGATCCCGTCCTCGACCAATCCGACAAGGCCCTACACCGTCAACACGCTGGCCGAGCATCTCGACATGCTGATGGTCTGCCATCATCTGTCGCCGTCGATTCCCGAGGATATCGCCTTTGCCGAAAGCCGCATCCGCAAGGAGACGATCGCCGCCGAGGATATCCTGCATGACATTGGCGCCTTCTCGATCATCTCGTCGGACAGCCAGGCCATGGGCCGCGTCGGCGAGGTGGCGATCCGCACTTGGCAGACCGCCGACAAGATGAAGCGCCAGCGCGGCTCGCTGCCGCAGGAGACCGGCGACAACGACAATTTCCGCGTCCGCCGCTACATCGCCAAATACACCATCAATCCGGCCATCGCGCATGGGCTGTCGAAAGACATCGGCTCGATCGCCGTCGGCAAGCGTGCCGACCTGGTGCTGTGGAACCCGGCCTTCTTCGGTGTGAAGCCGGAGATGGTGCTGATCGGCGGCATGATCGCCGCCGCCCCGATGGGCGACCCCAACGCCTCGATCCCGACGCCGCAGCCGATGCACTACCGGCCGATGTTCGGCGCCTATGGCAAGGCCAGGACCAACTCGTCGGTGACCTTCGTTTCCAAGGCGGCACTCGAGTCGGGGCTGCATGGCCGGCTCGGCGTCGAAAAACAGTTCGTCGCCGTGGAAAACACCCGTGGCGGCATCGGCAAGCATTCCATGGTGCTCAACGACGCCACGCCGCGTGTCGAGGTCGATCCGGAAACCTACGAAGTGCGCGCCGACGGCGAGTTGCTGACCTGCGAGCCGGCGACGGTGCTGCCGATGGCGCAGCGGTATTTTCTGTTTTAAGGCCGCTTGCGGGTTAAGATTCATGAATTCGGTCAAATGCCTCCGACCGAAAACTGCGCGCATTTCGTCAACTGTTGGCGCAAAGCCGTACACGGTTTGTCAACTTCGCCACCGACAAATGTTCGGCTGGATCGCCTGATCGACCCCGTCGTTTGCTTCCAACTTGGAAATGCGGGGCCTTTGGAGCAATATAAGCTGCATGAACAAGATTTTTCGAAAACAGCAATTGACGCCCTTCGAGGCCGATTATGCTCAGTGGTGCGCCGAGCAGGGCGCGCTGTTGCGCGAAGGTCGTCTTTCCGACCTCGACCGCGAGAATCTTGCCGACGAGATCGAGAGCTTGGGGCGGAGCGACAAGAGGGAAATCACGAACAGGCTTGCCACTCTGCTTTTGCATTTGCTGAAGTGGCAGTTCCAGGAAAAGCAGCGCAAGGCGGGCTGGCTGCTTACAATCCGAGAGCAGCGGCATCGAATCAAGAAGTTGGTCGATGAAAGTCCTAGTTTGAAGACCTATCCGCAAACTCAGATTGCCGACGAATTCGCGTTCGCACGGCTCAAGGCGATTGACGAAACCGGCTTGCCTGAAAAGCATTTTCCGATCGATTGTCCGTATCCAATCGCCGACATTCTCAATCAGGATTTTCTCCCAGGCGAGCCATGGATGCCGAACCAAACCGTTCGCGATTAGCGGCAAGCTGACCCGCCACAGTACCCAAGCACGCAATACGCGGGCATGAAAACCTATCGTGATCAGGCATGGCCACCGAAATCGCCTCTCCCCATGACATCTTCCCGCATATCCGCATCGTCATGGGCATGGTGATCGGGCTTGGCGTCGCCCGCCTGCTGTCGGGGGTGGCGCGCATCGTCCAGCATCCCGGCCAATACCGGCTCTATCCCGTGCATCTGGCCTGGGTCGCCTCGGTGCTTCTGATGCTGGTGCATTTCTGGTGGTGGGAATTCGGGCTCTACGCCATCGAGACCTGGACCTTCGGCAAGTACCTGTTCATCATCTTCTACGCGATCACGATGTTCCTGCTGTGCGCGCTGCTGTTTCCCGATTCGATGCTGGACTACACCAGCTACGAGGATTTCTTCTATTCGCGCCGGGGCTGGTTCTTCGGCCTGCTGGCGGCGACCTATCTGCTCGATGTGGTCGATACTCTGCTGAAAGGGCCTGACCATTTCGCCCGCTTCGGCAACGAATATCTGTTCCGCACGCCGGTCTTCGTGGCATTGTGCATCGCCGCGATCCTGGTACGCGACCGCCGCTTCCACATCGCCTTCGTCGCGGCAGCTCTGATCTACCAGATATCTTTCATCCTGCGGCTCTTCGACACGATCGTATGACTGCAGCGGATGGTCTAGAGTCCAGGAAAAAGGCAGGATCCTAGCATGTACAAGGCCGTCGGATCACGCGGATCCCGGGTCAGCCGCCTTCTCTGGATGCTCGAGGAGCTCGGGCAGCCCTATGAATTCGTCGAAGTCAAACTGCGCTCGCCGGAAGCCTATGCGCTCAACCCGTCGGGCAAGGTGCCGGTCCTTGTCGACGGCGAGCTGACGGTGACGGATTCGGCGGCGATCTGCGTCTATCTGGCCGACAAGCATGCGGACAAGGGCATGGGCGCCGGCCCCGGAGTTGCCGGCCGTGCCGAGATGGATTCCTGGATGCATTTTGCCCAGAGCGAATTCGAGGCGCCGCTGTGGAACAAATTGCGCCACCGCTTCCTGCTGCCGAAGGAAGTACGCGTCGATGTCGGCCCCGCCGCGGCCTATGATTTCGCCTCGGAAGCCAAGGCGCTGGACCGCCGGCTCGGCGACAAGCCGTTTGCGCTGGGCGAACGGTTTTCCGCCGTCGACGTGCTGCTGGGCGACATGGGCAACTGGGCGCGCGCCGGAAAATTCCCGATCGAATCCGACCGCGTCAACGCCTATTTCGACCGGGTGCTTTCGCGCCCAGCCCGTGCGCGGGCGCAGGCCAATGGAGGCTCGATGAAATGAAGCTCAACCTCAACACCGACTTCACCAAATTCCCGCGCGCCGTCTCGGTGCTGGCTGCTGGCGAGGCGGGCGCGGCGTCCGCGTTTGCCAAGGCTGTGCTTGCGCATGACGAGCGGCATCTGCGCCGCCGCGCCATCGAACTGTCCAACGGCAGCAAGGTGCTGGTCGACCTGCCCGAACCCGTCGCCCTAAACGATGGCGACCGGCTGGTGCTGGAGGATGGCCGCCATGTCGAGATCATCGCGGCGCCGGAAGAGGTCTACGATATCCGCGCCCGTGACGGCGTGCATCTGACCGAGCTGGCCTGGCATATCGGCAACCGTCACCTCGCGGCAGGCATCGAGGCGGATCGCATCGTCATCCTGCGCGACCATGTCATCAAGGCAATGCTGGAAGGGCTCGGCGCCACGGTGCGCGAGGTCTCCGAACCCTTCAAGCCGGTGCGCGGCGCTTATTCCGGCGGGCATGATCACGGGCACACGCATGCGCACAGCCATGCGGAGGCCCATTCGCACGCGCACAGCCATTCCCACGACGACCATCATCACCACGACCATGACTGACCAGCCTTCGAGCATCGCCCTGCTGCGGCTGATGGCGTGGCTGTCGCCGGCCTTTCCGGTCGGCGGCTTTGCCTACAGCCACGGTCTCGAACGGGCGGTGCACGACGGGCTGGTGATCGATGCCGCGAGCCTGGCCAACTGGCTGGAAACACTGGTCGAGATGGGCTCGGGCTGGAACGATGCCGTGCTGTTTTCCGAGAGCTGGCGCCGCGCCCGCAACGCCGGCGATCTCGACGAAGCGGCAGCCTTGGCCGAGGCGCTCGCCGGCTCGCGGGAACGCCATACCGAGACCATGCTGCAAGGCGCGGCCTTCCTCAAAGCGGCTGCCGCCTGGCCCAATCCGGTGCTGGAGCGCATGCCCGCCGAATGCGCCTACTGCATCGCCGTCGGCGCCATTGCCGGCGGCAATGGCCTTGCACTGCAGCACGCGCTGTCCGCCTTCCTGCAGGCCTTCTTCTCCAACCTCGTCCAGGCGGCGATCAGGCTCGGTGTCATCGGCCAGAGCGAGGCCACCACGCTGCTGGCCGGCTTCGAGCCGTTGGCGCTCTCGACCGCCGACCGCGCGTCCCGTTCGACATTGGACGATCTCGGCGGCTGCGCCTTCGTCTCCGATATCATGGCGATGCGGCACGAGACCCAGTATTCGCGGCTGTTCCGTTCATGATCGTCCTCGCCTTCGCGCTTTCATTCGTCCTGCTGCTGATCACGGCACTGCACGTCTATTGGGGCATTGGCGGCATCTGGCCGGGCAGGGATGCGGCCTCCTGCGCCCGCGCGGTCGTCGGCTTTCGCGGCGTCGAGGACATGCCGACGCCCTTCGCCAGTTTCGCCGTTGCCGCCTGTCTCGGCCTGGCGACGCTCTGGCCGCTGGCGCTCATCGGCTTCTTTGCCTCGCCTTTCCCGAGGGAGGGCCTTGCCGCCACCTCGCTGCTCATCGGGCTGGTGTTCCTGGGACGCGGCATTGTCGGCTTCACGCCGTGGTGGCGGCGCCTGGCGCCCGAACAGCCTTTCGCGCGGCTCGATGTGCGTTACTATTCGCCGCTGTGCCTGTTGATCGGGCTCGGCTTCGCGATCCTTGCCATCATGGAGTTCCCGACATGACCCAAGCCAACGGCCCCCTTCGCATCGGTATTGGCGGCCCTGTCGGCTCGGGCAAGACGACGCTCACCGAAAAACTCTGCAAGGCGCTGCGCGACGAGTTCTCCATCGCCGTCGTCACCAACGACATCTACACCAGGGAAGACGCCATGATGCTGGCCCGGCTGCAGGCGCTGCCGGAAGACCGCATCGTCGGCGTCGAGACCGGCGGCTGTCCGCACACCGCCATTCGCGAGGACGCGTCGATCAATCTGCAGGCTATCGCCGAGCTCAACCGGAAATTCCCCGATCTCGACATCATCTTCATCGAATCCGGCGGCGACAACCTTGCCGCCACCTTCTCGCCGGATCTCGCGGATTTGACGCTCTATGTCATCTCGGTCTGCCAGGGCGAGGAAATCCCTAGGAAAGGCGGACCGGCGATCACCCGTTCCGATTTCCTGATCATCAACAAGAGCGATCTGGCGCCCTATGTGAACGTCAACCTCGACGTGATGGAGAGCGACGCCGCCCGCATGCGCGGCAAGCGGCCGTTCGGTTTCACCGATCTGTCGCGCGGCAAGGGCTTGCGGGAGGTCATCGATTTCATCGTCGAGCACGGCGGGCTGAGGGTTGGCACCGCCACCAGCACGGCGGCCTGACAGGCATCAGCTTCCCTGCACCAACCGAAACCCGTTGCGGGCAGCGGTCGGTCGCGGCATTCTCGCCAAAACCGGAGGATTTTTCGATGAGCATCGCCCGCCTGCAGAAGGAAACGCTGACCAACCTGCCCTTCTACGAAGAGCGCGTCGATCTCGCCTGTGCCTTTCGCTGGACGGCGCGGCTCAACATGCACGAGGCGGTGGCCAACCATTTCTCGCTGGCGGTCAATGAAGACGGCACGCAGTTCCTGATGAACCCCAACCAGGTGCATTTCTCGCGCATCAAGGCGAGCGACCTGTTGATGATCGACGCCAATGATCCGAACACGCTGTCGGGCCCCAACGCGCCCGACCCGACGGCCTGGGGCCTGCATGGCGCCATTCACCGCAACGTGCCGCACGCGCGCTGCGTCATGCATGTGCATTCGATCCATGCCACGGTGCTGGCCTCGCTCGCCGATTCGACATTGCCGCCTATCGACCAGAATTCGGCGATGTTCTTCAACCGCCATGTCGTCGACGCGCATTATGGCGGGCTGGCTTTCGAAGAAGAAGGCGAGCGGTGCTCGCAGCTTCTCACCGATCCCAAGGTCAAGGTCATGGTGATGGGCAATCACGGCGTGCTGGTGATCGGCGACACCGTCGCCGATGCCTTCAACCGCATGTTCTATTTCGAGCGCGCCGCCGAGACCTATATCAAGGCGCTGTGGACCGGCCGGCCGCTGCGCACGCTGTCCGACGCCATCGCCGAGAAGACGGCGAGCGAAATGGACGACTATCCGGGCCAGGCCGAACGCCATCTCGCCGAGCTGAAGGCGATCCTCGACGAGGAAGAGCCGGTCTACCGGAACTAGAGCCCGAGCTGAGCCCGCAATTCCTCGGCGCTGTTGATGACGATGGCGCCGGGCGGTCCTTCCATCGGCTTTTCCGGCCAGAAGATCGTCTTCATGCCCGCCGCCAATCCCGCCATGGCGCCCGGCCAGCTGTCGTCGACCGCCACGGCGTGCGCGGGATCGACATCGGCCAGGTACGCGGCGCGCAGGAAGGGTTCGGCGTGCGGCTTGCCATCACGCACATCGTTGCGGCTGATCGTTTTCATGCCTGGATAAAACAGGCCGACCATGCGCAGATTGGCGTCGACGATCATCCGGTCCGAATTCGAGACCACCGCTTGCTGCACGCCAAGCGCGCGCAATTCGTTGAAGACTTCTATGGCGCCAGGACGCGGTTTCAGCCCCTCCACCAGCGGCAGATAGTGCTCGTATTTGCGCATGATCCAGTCGTCGAAGGGAAGATCGAGGCCGAACTCGTCGCGCATCATTTCGTAGACCGGCCCGGCGGCGACGCCGAGCACCCGCTCATGAAGGTCGGCGGGCGGCTTGAGGCCGGCATTGCGCATTGCCGCTACAAGGGCTGCCTCGTGCAGCGGCTCGCTGTCGACCAGCGTGCCGTCCATGTCCCAGAAAACCGCCTTCGGTGTCATGCAGCGCTCCTTTTGCGATCCCCTTAAAGGGTTTGCGCCGGGAGATAAACCGTCGCGATCACGGAAGGCGACTGCCGCCGGAAGCGAAGCCGCCCTGCCTTGCGCGTCGCGATGGTGTCAGCGAGAAAATCCCGGCCGTGCGCGGCCAAACAATTGCCCTTGAGATTGACAATTGCGCAGGAAGCCGTTCCCTGCGAAACTGGGAGCCGACCGCTCCTGTGAGCAGCGGTTTGTGGAGGCAGGACGTGAATACCCGGCAGGATGGCGGCAGCAACAGGCTGGATGACGCGGCGCGCGCCGGCTGGCTTTACTATGTCGCCGGCAACACACAGGACCAGATCGCCGCCACGCTCGGCATCTCGCGGCAGACGGCGCAGCGGCTGGTGTCGCTGGCGGTGTCGGAGGGCCTGATCAAGGTCCGCGTCGATCATCCGATCGCCAACTGTCTGGACCTAGCCGCCCGGCTGAAATCGCGCTTCGCCCTCGACCTGGTCGAGGTTGTGCCGAGTGATCCCAACTCATCCTCCACCACCATCGGCATCGCCGAGGCGGCGGCGGCCGAGATCGAGCGGCGGCTGCGCTCGCCGACGCCGATCGTCATGGGCATCGGCACAGGGCGCACGCTGAAAGCGGCGATCGAGCAATTGCCGCCGATGGAATGCCCGCAGCACAAGGTGGTGTCCTTGACCGGCAACATTTCGCCTGACGGTTCGGCCGCCTTCTACAACGTCATCTTCACCATGGCCGACCGGGTCAAGGCGCGCTCCTTCCCGATGCCGCTGCCGGTCATCGCCTCGTCGCCGCAGGAGCGCGAGATGCTGCTCAACCAGCCGATGATCCAGCCGACGCTGGCGCTTGCGGCGGAAGCCGATGTCACCTTCATCGGCATCGGCGACCTCGGTCCGAAGGCGCCGCTCTACGAGGACGGCTTCATTTCCGAAAGCGAGTTGAAGGCCTTGCAGAAGGCTGGCGGCATCGCCGAGATCGTCGGCTGGGTGTTCGACAGGGAAGGCCGCATGATCGAGGGCATCACCAACGACCGGGTGTCGTCGGCATCGCTGCCGTCGCGCGAGAAATCGCTGGTCATCGCGCTGGCCATGGGCGAGCGCAAGCTGCCGGGCATCCTGGCGGCCGTGAATCGCCGGCTGGTCAATGGTCTCATCACCGACGAACGGACGGCGACGGCTTTGCTGGCCAGCATCTGACCGGGAAGCGCGCTGCCGCCTCCCGGATGCGGCCGCGGCGACCGTCTGGCGATAAAGCCAACAAGTCTATCCGTGCCGGCCGAAAGGGTCGTTGCCATCGAGGAAACCGAGGTCGCGCTGCAGATGCGGCGACAGGTCCCTGATATCGAGATGCGCCTTTTTTCTGATCGCGAACCAGCCGAATCCGTCCGCGAGCCACGAAATCCAGCGGTGATCGGGAGCGGGAGTGCATTTTTGCTGCGCCATGGTCATGATCGTCAACCTTCGCTATCCTGAACCCGAATGACGGGTTGACAGTGAATGTCGGTCCTGCCGCCCGGCTTTGCCAATCGAACGTCGATAAGGACCCATAAGGAGCCTTTATGCCGGATCTGAGCTCACCGCAGGTTTCGCAACTGCCGCCGCTGCAGGCGATCCGGGTGTTCGAAGCGGTGGCGCGGCAACTTTCCTTCACCAAGGCCGCCGTGGAACTCGCCATGACACAGGCCGCTGTCAGCTATCAGATCAAGGTGCTGGAAGAGCGCGTCGGTGCGCCGCTGTTCCTGCGCCGGCCGCGGCAGATCGAGCTGACCGAAGCCGGCCAAAGGCTGGCGCCGGCGGTCAGCGAGGCCTTTGCCATTCTCAGCCAGGCCTATGCCGCAGCGCGCGGTGGCGCGGACGGGTTGCTGTGCGTCACCACCGTGCTGACCTTTGCCTCGAACTGGCTGGCGCATCATCTGGGCTCGTTCCAGATGGCCCATCCGGCACTTGCCGTGCGGCTCGAAACGTCGAGCCGGCTGACGGATTTCGCCCGCGAGGATGTCGATCTCGCCATCCGCTCGGGCGGCGGCAAATGGCCGGGGCTGGAAGCCCACAAGCTGCTCGACGCTGATTTCACGCCGATGCTGAGCCCGAAGCTCGCGGCCAGCATCGGCGGTGTCAAGGAGCCGGCCGACCTCTTGCGGCTGCCGATCCTCGATCCGGGCGATATCTGGTGGACGCAATGGTTCGAGACGGCCGGCGTGCATGCGCATGATCTCGCCAAGCGGCCCGGCAGCAGCATGGGCGCGCAGGCCTATGAGGCCAATGCGGCCATCGCGGGCCATGGCGTGGCGATCCTGACCCGGGCGCTGTTCAAGGCGGAACTTGCCGACGGCCGCCTGATCCAGCCTTTCGACCTGGTCGGCGATGACGGCCACGCCTACTGGCTGGTCTATCCCGAAGCACGCCGCAACGTGCCGAAGATCCGCGCCTTCCGCGACTGGCTGCTGGCCGAGATCGCCTGCTGAGAGGCGCTTTTCTCCCCATCCAATCTTCCAGGCCTTCCTGTCCCGCCGCCTGATATCGGGCGCCGGTGCGGCTCTCGTCGTCCGTCCATCGGCAGGCCCCGTGCTGCGCTGCAGCATCGAATCCGGCTTGACATAATTCACGGCAAGTGAGTAATTGCTCATAGCCAAGGCAAATGCTCATCTTGGTTCATGGGAGGAATTTGATGAAACTGCGCACGCTCACCCTGGGCTTGTTGTCGGCCAGCGCTCTCGCTTTTGCCGCACATGCCGAATCCATCACCATCGCCACGGTCAACAATGGCGATATGGTCCGCATGCAGAAGCTGACCGACGACTTCACCAAGGCCAACCCCGACATCCAGCTCAACTGGGTCACTCTCGAAGAAAACGTGCTGCGCGAGCGCGTCACCACCGACATCGCCACCAAGGGCGGCCAGTATGACGTGATGACCATCGGCACCTACGAGGTTCCGATCTGGGCCAAGCAGAGCTGGCTGCTGCCGCTCGACAAGCTCGGCGACGACTATGATGTCAAGGACATCATCCCGGCCATCGCCGGCGGTCTTTCGGTCGACGGCAAGCTCTATGCCGCGCCCTTCTACGGCGAAAGCTCCTTCGTCATGTACCGCAAGGACCTGATGGAGAAAGCCGGACTGAAGATGCCCGACGCGCCGACCTGGGATTTCATCAAGCAGGCCGCCGACAAGATGACCGACCGCGCCAATGGCGTGAACGGCGTATGCCTGCGCGGCAAGGCCGGCTGGGGCGAGAACATGGCCTTCCTGACCGCCATGTCGAACTCCTTCGGCGCCCGCTGGTTCGACGAGAATTGGAAACCGCAATTCGACCAGCCCGAGTGGAAGAAGACCTTGCAGTTCTATGTCGACCTGATGAAGGCCGACGGCCCCGAAGGCGCGTCCTCCAACGGCTTCAACGAAAACCTGGCGCTGTTCCAGCAGGGCAAGTGCGGCATGTGGATCGACGCCACCGTCGCGGCCTCCTTCGTCTCCGACCCCAAGGCATCCCAGGTCGCCGACAAGGTCGGCTATGCCCTGGCGCCCGACAATGGCCTCGGCAAGCGCGGCAACTGGCTGTGGGCATGGTCGCTCGCCATTCCGGCTGGCACCAAGAAGGCTGACGCCGCCGAGAAGTTCGTGTCGTGGGCGACCAGCAAGCACTATGCCGAACTCGTCGCTTCGAAGGAAGGCTGGGCCAACGTTCCTCCGGGCACGCGCTCCTCGCTCTATGCCAATGCCGAGTACCAGAAGGCGGCTCCGTTCGCCAAGATGACGCTGGACTCCATCAACGCCGCCGACCCGACGCATCCGACCGTCAAGCCGGTGCCCTATGTCGGCGTCCAGTTCGTCGCCATTCCTGAATTCCAGGGCCTTGGCACCACGGTCGGCCAGCTCTTCTCGGCGGCTCTTGCCGGCCAGTCGAGCGTCGACGATGCACTGAAGCAGGCTCAGGACGCCGCCACCGCGGCGATGACCGAAGGCGGGTACATCAAGTAAGGCTCCTCCCGGTGCCGAATGCCGGTTGCCTCCTCGACCGGCAACGGCCGCCCGAGTTCCCAGCTCGGGCGGCCGCCTTCAACGCCTCTGAAAATTCAGTCTGACCATTGAAGGGTGACCGTCATGGCTACTCAGCAGACCCGTTCGCTTGCCCGTTTCATGATGGCACCATCCGTCGTGCTGCTGTTCGTCTGGATGATCGTGCCGCTGGTCATCACCATCTGGTTCTCCTTCCAGCAGTACAATCCGCTCAACCCGATCCGCGACGGATTCGTCGGTTTCTCCAACTACGCGCTGTTTTATTCCAATCCCGCCTTCCTGCAGTCGATCCTCAACACCTTGATCCTGGTGATCAGCGTGCTGCTGATCACGGTGATCGGCGGCATCCTCTTGGCACTGTTGATCGACCAGCCGATGTGGGGACAAGGCATCGTGCGCATCCTCGTCATCTCGCCGTTCTTCGTCATGCCGCCGGTGGCCGCACTGGTCTGGAAGAACATGATCATGCACCCGCAATATGGGGTGTTCGCCGACATAGCGCGCTTCTTCGGGGCGCAACCGATCGACTGGTTCGGGCAACATCCTATGACGGCAATCATCATCATCGTCGCCTGGCAGTGGCTGCCTTTCGCGACGCTGATCCTGTTGACCGCGCTGCAGTCGCTCGACGGCGAGCAGAAGGAAGCCGCCGAAATGGACGGCGCCGGCTTCATCAGCCGCTTCATCTATCTGACGCTGCCGCACATGTCGCGCGCCATCACCGTCGTCATCCTCATCCAGACGATCTTCCTGCTCTCGGTCTATGCAGAGATCCTCGTCACCACCAATGGCGGCCCCGGCTACGCCTCCACCAACCTGCCCTTCCTCGTCTACCAGAAGGCGCTGCTGGAGTTCAAAATCGGCCAGGCATCCGCCGGCGGTGTGATCGCCGTCATTCTCGCCAACATCGTCGCCTTCTTCGCCATGCGCGCGGTCGGCAAGAACCTCGACAAGTAAGGGAGGACAAGATGGCCCGTGCAGTCACCACCCAGCACAAGACGATCGCGACGGTAGCCGCCTGGATTGTCGCCCTGCTGATCTTCTTCCCGATCCTCTATACGATCATCACCTCGTTCAAGTCGGAACAGGAGGCGATCCAGGGCTTCGCGCTGATCCCGTCGGGAACTTTCGAGAGCTATACCGAGGTTCAGGCGCAGAGCGGCTACTTCAAGTTCTTCTTCAATTCGGTGCTGCTCTCGGTCGGCTCGACCGTCCTGGCCCTGCTGGTCGCCATACCGGCGGCATGGTCGATGGCGTTCTCGCCGACCAAGCGGACCAAGGACATTTTGATGTGGATGCTGTCCACCAAGATGATGCCGGCGGTCGCGGTGCTGTTCCCGATCTATCTGATCTTCCGCGACACCGGCCTGCTCGACAGCCGCGTCGGCCTGATGGTCATGCTGATGCTGATCAACCTGCCGATCGTGGTGTGGATGCTCTACACCTATTTCCGCGAGATCCCCGGCGAGATCCTGGAAGCGGCGCGCATGGACGGCGCCTCGCTGTGGAACGAGATCATCTATGTGCTGACCCCGATGGCGGTGCCCGGCATTGCCTCGACCATGCTCTTGAACATCATCCTGGCCTGGAACGAGGCGTTCTGGACGATCCGTCTGACCACCACGGAAGCAGCGCCGCTGACCGCCTTCATCAGTTCGTTCTCCAGCCCGCAAGGCCTGTTCTGGGCCAAGCTTTCGGCCGCCTCGACGCTGGCGATCGCGCCGATCCTGATCATGGGCTGGTTCAGCCAGAAGCAGCTGGTGCGCGGCCTGACCTTTGGCGCCGTGAAGTAAGCCGTGGCGTAACGTGACGCTCAAGAACGTCGGACAATAACCCCTCGGGGAGGAAACCATGGGAAACATCACGCTCAAGAACGTCTCCAAATCGTTCGGGTCGACGGTCATTATTCCGGGCATTGACCTGGTGATCGAGAATGGCGAGTTCGTCGTCTTCGTCGGCCCGTCCGGGTGCGGCAAGTCCACGCTGCTGCGGCTGATCGCCGGGCTGGAGGACACCAGCGGCGGCACCATCAACATTGACGGCCGCGACGTCACCGGCGAGGCGCCGGCCAAGCGCAAGCTCGCCATGGTGTTCCAGTCCTACGCGCTCTACCCGCATATGACGGTGGCCAAGAACATCGCCTTCCCGCTGAAGATGGCGGGCGAGGACCATGCTACCATCGACCGGAAGGTGAAGGACGCGGCGCGCGTCCTGAACCTCACCAATTATCTCGAACGCCGGCCCGGCCAGCTCTCCGGCGGCCAGCGCCAGCGCGTCGCCATCGGCCGCGCCATCGTGCGCCAACCCTCGGCCTTCCTGTTCGACGAGCCGCTGTCCAACCTCGATGCCGCCCTGCGCGGCACGATGCGGCTGGAGATCAGCGAACTGCACCACCAGCTCAAGACGACGATGATCTACGTCACCCACGACCAGGTCGAGGCCATGACCATGGCCGACAAGATCGTCGTGCTGAATGCCGGCAATATCGAGCAGGTCGGCTCGCCGATGGAGCTCTACAAGACGCCGCGCAATTTGTTCGTCGCCGGCTTCATCGGCTCGCCGAAGATGAACCTGGTCGAAGGCGCGCCGGCCGCCAAATATAGCGCCAAGACCATCGGCATTCGCCCCGAGCACATGCAGATTTCGACCACGGCGGGCGAATGGAAGGCCACCGTCGGCGTTGCCGAGCATCTGGGCTCCGACACCTTCCTGCATGTCCAGACCGACGGCGTCGGTCCGCTGACGGTACGTGCCGACGGCGAACTGGCCGTGCATCATGGCGATACCATCTACCTCACGCCCGACAAGGCCAAGCTGCATCGCTTCGGTCCCGACGGCAAGGCGATGGCGACGTGAGGCTGAAAGGCAAATCGGCGCTGATCACGGGATCGGCGCGTGGTATCGGCAAGGCCTTCGCCGAAGCCTATGCGCGCGAAGGCGCTGTCGTCGCTGTTGCCGATATCAATCTCGAGGCCGCGCGGAAGACAGCGGCAGACATCGGCGACAAGGCCTATGCGGTCAAACTCGATGTCACGGACCAGACCTCCATCGACGCCGCGGTGAAGGCGGTCGAGACGAGGACCGGCGGCCTCGACATATTGATCAACAACGCCGCTTTGTTCGACCTGGCGCCGATCGTCGAGATCTCGCGGGCGAGCTATGAAAAACTGTTCTCCGTCAATGTCGCAGGCACGCTGTTCATGCTGCAGGCGGCGGCCCGCTCGATGATCGCGCGGGGCAGAGGCGGCAGGATCATCAACATGGCAAGCCAGGCCGGACGGCGCGGCGAGCCGCTGGTCGGCGTCTACTGCGCCACCAAGGCCGCTGTCATTTCGCTGACCCAGTCGGCCGGGCTCGACCTGATCAAGCACCGCATCAACGTCAACGGCATCGCGCCTGGAGTCGTGGACAGCGACATGTGGGATCAGGTCGATGCCCTGTTTGCCAAATATGAGAATCGGCCGAAGGGCGAGAAGAAGCGGCTTGTCGGCGAAGGGGTGCCTTACGGCCGGATGGGCAGGCCGGAGGACCTCGCCGGCATGGCCGTCTTCCTGGCCAGCGACGAGGCCGAATACATCGTCGCCCAGACCTACAATGTCGATGGCGGCCAGTGGATGAGTTGAGGGGGGCGGCCTCTGCTTCTCGTCCCTCCGCGAGGAGCAGAGGCCGATATCCGAGGCCGCATCGGCCTCATAAGCATATGCCGTCCCTTACCCTCTCCAGAGAGGACGGGAGGGGCGGAGTAACGAGGCCGAAGCCGGCCAAAGGGTAAAACAGATGACCGTGAAACTCTCGTCTTCAAACCTCTCCAGCCTGCCCGGCAATGTTGCCGTTCCGAAATACGACCGCTCGAAGCTCAAAGCCGGCATCGTGCATTTCGGCGTCGGCAATTTCCATCGCTCACACCAGGCGGTCTATCTCGACGATCTGTTCAATTCAGGTGTCGGCCATGACTGGGCGCTGGTCGGGGCCGGCGTGTTCGAGGGCGAGAAGATCGGGCGCGGCAAGCTCCAAGAGCAGGACTGGCTGACCACGGTGGTCGAGCAGGATGAAGGCCATATGAGCGCCCGCGTTACCGGCGCCATGATCGACTTCCTGGTGCCCGGCGATGCGGCCGGCATCATCGAACGGCTGGCCGACACGGCGATCAAGATCGTTTCGCTGACCATCACCGAAGGCGGCTATTTCATCGACCCGGCGTCGGGCGTCTTCAACCCGGCCCATCCGGATATCGTCGCCGACGCGCAGCCGGGCGCGACGCCGAAGACCGTGTTCGGCATCATCCTGGCCGGACTGCTGCGCCGGCGCGACGAGGGCACCGTGCCGTTTACCGTGATGTCCTGCGACAACATCCCCCATAATGGTCATGTCACCTCGGACGGCGTCATCGGCCTGGCGCGGCTGATCGACGAGGATCTGGCCAGTTGGGTGAGCAGCAACGTCGCCTTTCCAAACGGCATGGTGGACCGCATCACGCCGGCCACCACAGACCGCGAGCGCGGCATACTGGCCAAGGATTTCGGCGTCGAGGACGCCTGGCCGGTGTTCTGCGAACCGTTCCGGCAATGGGTGCTGGAAGACCGCTTCACCGATGGCCGTCCGCAGTTGGAGAAGGTCGGCGTGCAGTTCGTCAAAGACGTTGCGCCCTACGAATTGATGAAGATCCGCATCCTCAATGGCGGCCACGCAACGATCGCCTATCCGGCCGGGTTGATGGATATCCATTTCGTCCATGAAGCGATGCAGGAGCCGCTGGTGCGCGGCTTTCTCGACAAGCTCGAGCATGACGAGATCATCCCGACCGTGCCGCCGGTGCCGGACACAGTGCTGGAGGACTATTACCAGCTCATCGAGAAGCGCTTCTCCAATCCCAAGATCGGCGATACCATCCGCCGGCTCTGCCTCGACGGCTCCAACCGTCAGCCGAAATTCATCATCCCGACCATCGCCGACCGCCTGAAGGCCGGAAAAGGCGTCGCCGGCCTGGCGCTGGAATCGGCGCTGTGGTGCCGCTACTGCTTCGGCACATCAGACAGCGGCGCCGTCATCGAACCCAACGACCCGAGCTGGGACCGGCTGCAGACGACGGCAAAGGAGGCAAAGGAGGCGCCCGCCGCCTGGCTCGCCATGGAGGATATCTATGGCGATGTCGGCCGTGCCACGGCATTCGTCGAGGCCTTCGGCCATGCGCTTGCCGTGTTGTGGGCGAATGGCGCGCGCGCCACGCTGACCCGCTACATCGCCGGCAAGCTCTGAGAGCCATCAGCCATCATGACGCCTGAACTGGTCATCTTCGACTGCGATGGCGTTCTGGTCGACAGCGAGGCGCTCTCCGTTTCAGCGTTGCTCGGCATGATCGAACTTGCCGGCGGCACTGTCAGCGAGGACGCTGCCTACGAGCATTTCCTCGGCAAGAGCATGAAAAGCGTGCGCGAGATCCTTGCCCGCGACTTCGGCCTGGAGATCAGCGATCAGCATTTGACCGCCATGCGTGTCGACCTGATGCGAAAATTTCGCGAGGAGCTCAAGCCGATCCAAGGCGTCAAGGAGATGTTGCCGAAGCTCGGCCTGCCGTTCTGCGTCGCCTCTTCGGGCACGCTCGAGCGCATCCGCTATGCGCTCGACGTCACCGGTCTGCTCGGGTTGATGGAGCCGCATCTGTTCAGCGCCGCCATGGTGGCCAGGGGAAAGCCGGCGCCCGACCTTTTCCTGCACGCCGCCGCCAGCATGCAGGCGCATCCGCGCAAATGCCTCGTCATCGAGGACAGTCCGGCCGGCGTCGCGGCGGCGCGCGCCGCCGGCATGCGCGTCCTTGCCTTCACCGGCGGTGCGCATGCCGGCAACCCCGCTTTGAAAGCGCGGCTTGCGTCGAGTGAACCGGACTTTATATTCGCTGACATGCTGCAATTGCCCGATCTGATTGCAGGCCTGGGAGCGAGAGTTAGAGCATCTTGACGAAACAGTTTGTTTGCGCGGTCGATGTCGGCACCGGGAGCGCTCGCGCGGGCATTCTCGATGCCAGTGGTACCTTGCTTGGCCGCGCCGATCGGCCGATCGCCATGAACCAGCCAAAGCCCGATCATGCCGAGCATGATTCGCGCGATATCTGGTCGGCGGTCTGCGCCGCCGTACGTGCCGCCCGTGAAAAAGCCGGCGTCGCCGCGCAAGATATCGTCGGCATCTCCTTCGACGCCACCTGCTCGCTGGTCGTGCGCGACCGGCAAGGCGATCAGCTCAGCGTTTCGACCACCGGCGAGAAGCGTTGGGACACCATCGTCTGGCTCGACCACCGCGCCATTGCCGAAGCCGACGAATGCACGGCGAGCAGCCACGAGGTGCTCAACTATATCGGCGGCGTCATGTCGCCGGAGATGGCGACACCGAAGCTGATGTGGCTGAAGCGCAATCTGTCAGATACGTGGAATGAAGCCGGCTATCTATTCGACCTGGCCGATTTCCTGACCTGGCAGGCAACCGGGTCTCTCGCTCGCTCGCAATGCACGCTGACGGCGAAGTGGACCTATCTGGCGCATGAAGACACCGCCTGGCAGCGCGATTTCTTCGAGATCGTCGGCCTCGACGATCTTTTTGAGCACGGCAATCTGCCGGAGCGGGCCAGTCCGGTCGGCGCCGACCTTGGTCCGCTGACGGCGCAAGCGGCGGCGGAGCTCGGCCTGACGGAAAGCTGCCGGGTCGGCGCCGGGGTCATCGACGCCTATGCCGGCGCGCTTGGCGTGCTCGGCGGCTTTGCCGGCGACGAGCAGGACATCAGCCGGCATCTGGCGCTGATCGCCGGCACGTCGAGCTGCGTCATGGCGATGTCGCCCGACCCGCAACCCTTCGCCGGCGTCTGGGGACCCTATTACGGCGCGGCGCTGCCGAAGCTGTGGCTGTCGGAAGGCGGCCAGTCGGCCACCGGCGCGCTGCTCGACCACATTATCCGCTGGCACGGCGCCGGCGGCGAGCCGGACGCCGCCATGCATGCCAAAATCGCCAAACGGGTCGCCGAACTGCGCGCCGCCGAGGGTGAGACCCTCGCCGCAAGATTGCATGTGCTGCCGGATTTTCATGGCAACCGTTCGCCGCTCGCCGACCCGCATGCCGTTGGCGTCGTCAGCGGGCTGACGCTGGATTCGTCCTTCGACAGCCTGTGCAAGCTCTATTGGCGCACCGCCGTCGGCATCGCGCTCGGCCTGCGCCATGTGCTGGAGGCGCTGAACGAGAACGGCTATCTGATCGACACGCTGCATGTCACCGGCGGCCACACCAAGAACCCGCTGCTGATGGAGCTCTACGCCGACGCCACCGGCTGCACGGTGGTCGAGCCGCTGGCCGACGAGGCGGTGCTGCTCGGCACCGGCATGGTCGCCGCCACCGCCGCCGGGCTCTTCCCCGACCTCAATGCCGCCTGTCTTGCCATGCAGCAAGGCGGCAAGAGGCGTGCCGCCAACCCGGCCGCCGGTGCCCGCTTCGATCGCGACTACCGTATCTTCCTGGAGATGCACCGCCAGCGCCAGGCGCTCGACGCCATCCGGTAGGGCTCCTACTGCTTGCGCAGCGACGCGCCTGACGTGGCATTGAACAAATGGATGGCCTCTTCCTCGAATGTGTAGCGGACAGGGGCATTCAGCGCCGGGCATTCACGTGCCGGGACCAGCGCGCTGATCTCCTTGCCGCCGGAGCCGAATGTCACCAGCGCATCATTGCCGTGGAATTCGATGAGATCGGCCGTGCCTTGCAATATGCCGGCGGCGCCGGCCGTCTTCAGGTCCGGCGGCCGGATGCCCAGCACGGCGCGGTCGCCATGCTGCAGATGGAAACCCCGGCCCTCGATCGAAAGAACCGTTCCGGCGCCGGTCAACGTCCAGCCATTGCCTGAGCGGCCGACCGTCACCTCGACGAAATTCATGTTCGGCGTGCCGATGAAGCCGGCCACGAACATGTTGGCGGGGCGCAGATAGATTTCCGCCGGCGCGCCGATCTGTTCGATGACACCCTCTTTCAGCAGCACGATGCGGTCGGCCAGCGTCATCGCCTCCAGCTGGTCATGGGTGACGTAGACGGTGGTGGTCTTCAGCGACTGGTGCAGGCGCGCGATTTCGACGCGCATGTGGTTGCGCAATTTGGCGTCGAGATTGGAAAGCGGCTCGTCGAACAGGAACACTTTCGGCGTCTTGATCATCGCGCGGGCAATGGCGACGCGTTGCTGCTGGCCGCCGGAAAGCTCGGCCGGCTTGCGGCCGAGATAAGGGTCCAGCCCGAGCGTCCTCGACACCGCGTCGACCCGCTTGCGGATCTCGGCCGCCGGCACCTTCTGGCGCCGCAGCCCGAAGGCGATGTTGTCGAAGATCGTCATGTGCGGATAGAGCGCGTAGTTCTGGAATACCATGGCGATGCCGCGGTCGCCCGGATCGAGGTCGTTGACCACCTTGCCGCCGATCGAGACCTCGCCGCCGCTGATGTCCTCCAGCCCCGCCAGCATGCGCAGCAAGGTCGACTTGCCGCAGCCGGACGGGCCGAGAAACACGACGAATTCGTGCTCTTCAATGCTGAGGTTGAGATCGCGGATGACCGTGGTGGCGCCATAGGCCTTGTCGACATGGGAGCAAACGATCGCGGACATGATCATCCCTTCTCGCCGGTGAGCAGGATCTGCAGCTTGACGTCTTCCGGATTGCCCTCGGCAGCGCGCTCGAATGCCTTGATGCTGTCGGCGAAATCATAGGTGCCGGTGATCAGCGGCTTAAGGTCGACCTTGCCGGAGGCGATCAGTTGCAAGGCGCGGTCGAAGATGTTGGCGTAGCGGAACACCGTCTCGATGCGCACCTCCTTCGAGATCGCCGCCGGCACGTTGAGGGCCACCGGTTCCACCGGCAGGCCGACCAGCACCACCGCGCCGCCCGGCCGCACGACATCGAACAGATCGGCGAAGGCCTTCGGGCTGCCGCTGGCCTCGAAAACGATGTCGGCACCCCACTTGTCGGTCGCCGCCGCGACCGCGTCGACCAGCGACTGCTCGCCGATATCGACCGGCACGATGCCGGCGTACTGCGCGGCGATCTTCAGCTTGGGCGCGGAAAAATCGGAGATCAGCACTTTTGAACAGCCGCCTGCCAGGGCGGCAAGGGCGATCATGATGCCGATCGGGCCGCAGCCGACGACCACGGCGACATCGCCGGGAACGATGCGGGCTCGGCTTGCCGCCTGCATGCCGATGGCGAAGGGCTCGACCATCGCGCCCTCGGCGAAGGAGACATTGTCCGGCAGTTTGTAGGTGAAGGCGGCGGGGTGCACCGCATAGGGCGCCAGCACGCCATGCACCGGCGGCGTCGCCCAGAAACTGACGTCGGGGTCGACATTGTAGATGCCGAGCTTCGTCGCACGCGACGACAGGTTCGGCACGCCCGGCTCCATGCAGACGCGGTCGCCGACCTTGAACGTCTCGACATTGGCGCCGGTCTCGACGACCGTCCCCGCGGCTTCGTGGCCGAGCACCATCGGCGCGCGCACGACATAGCTGCCGATGGCGCCATGCGTGTAATAGTGCACGTCGCTGCCGCAGACGCCGACCGTGTGTATGGCTATCTTGACGTCGTCCGGTCCGACATCGAGCGGCAGCGCGATCTCGCGCAGCGACAGTTCGCCTTTTTTCTCAAGCACCAGTGCCCGCATCGGGAAATCCTCACATCAAGTCTTTTTTTGCCGGAAAACGGAATTCAGGAAGCCGCTGAGCACGCCGAGGAACAGCAGCGGCGGCAGCGACAGGAGCACGACCGAGGCGTTGAGAATGCCCCACGGCACGTTCATGCCTTGCTGGGAGAGTTCGGACGCGACGATCGGCAAGGTCTTGGCGTTGGAGCTCGACAGCATCAGCGCGATCAGGAATTCGTTCCAGACCAGCACGAAGCTGAAAGCGACCGCCCCTGCCAAGGAGCGAGCCGCCACGGGCAGCGCGATGCGCCAGAACACCGAATAGGCACCGTAGCCGTCGACGAAGGCGGCTTCCTCGATCTCCTTCGGCACGCTCTGGAAGGCCGGGATGGCGAGCCACATGATCACCGAGATGGTGAGCAGCGAATAGGTGATGATCAACGCCGGCAAAGTGTCGTAGAGACCGACCTGCAGCCAGATCACCATCAGCGGGATGGCCACCGCCACCGGCGGCAGGAAGCGCAGCGACAGGACGAAGAACTGAATGTCGCCGGCCCAGCGGTTGGGATAGCGCGCCACCGCGTAAGCCGCCGGCAGGCCGAGCACGACGCCGATCAGCACGGCCGACCCGCAGGCGACGACCGAGTTGTAGAGCCCGGTCAGCACGCTGTCGCGGCCGAGAATGTAGCCGATGTTGGCCCATGTCGGCGTGAACACCAGGCGCGGCACGCGGGTGATGATGTCGACATTGTTCTTGAGCGCATTGAGCGCCGTCCACAGCAGCGGAAACACGGCCAGGAACCCAGCCAGCGCCAAAATGGCCTTGCCGATCAGTCTGCCGGGCGTCATGCCTGCACCCGCTTCCACAGCATGGTGAAGGTGATGACGGTGGCGATCATCATCAGCACGGCCATGGCCGAGGCGTATGAAACCTTGCCGGATTCGATGAAGCCTTGCGAGAAAGCGTACATGTCGAGCGTCTCGGTCGCCACGCCCGGTCCGCCGCGCGTCATGACATAGATCAGGTCGAAGGAGCGCAGCGATTCGATCATCTTGACGAACATCAGGCTGATCAGCGGCGCCTTCAGCATCGGCAAGGTGACATAGGCGTGAATCTGCCAGCGTTTGGCATGGTCGAGCCGCGCCGCCTCGATCGGCTGCGGCGGCAGGGTTTCGAGCAATTTCAGCACGATGACGGCGAAGAACAGCCCCCATTGCCAGACATCGACCGAGGCGACGGCGAACAAGGCTGTCGCCGGCTTCGACAACGGGTCGAAGATCATCCCGCCGGTGACGAGCCTGTAGGGATAGGTGGCGATGCCGTAGAGCGGGTGGTAGGCGAACTTCCAGACGAAGGCCGCCGAGACGCGCGGCAACAGCACCGGAATGATGAAGAGCAGGCAGTAGACATTGCGCAGGCGTGGGCTGGCGGCCTCGAACATCAGCACGCCGAGCCCGATCGCCACCACCATGGTGGCGACGACGGTGACGATCTCCCATTTCACCGAGACCCAGACCGCGTTGAGGAAGCGGCGGTCGAGGAACAGGTCGACGAAGTTCGACAGCCAGACCCAGGAATAATCGGGCGTGCTCAACTCGCGGTTCTGCAAGGCGATGACGATGGCGTAGAGCGTCGGCACCATCGACAGCACCAGAAGGATGGCGATGGTCGGAACGACGAAGGTGACAGGGAGCGACGTGCGTCGGGCCATGGGCATCTATCCTCGCTTGCGTCTCGGTCGTGTCGGCATGATTTTCTCGTTGGGCAAAGTCCCCGCGGCGCGCAGGTCCTGGCATTGCGGACAATGCCGCGGACCGCGCGCCACGGGCGGGAGGATGGCGCTATTTCTTCTTGGCCAGCTCGTTGGCATAGGCATCGAGCTCGTTGAGGCCGCCCTTGATGTCGGTGCGGGTGCCCGTCACCAGTTCCTCGAGGATGATGCCCCAGCGGTCGCCGAGATCGGGCCAGCGCGGATCTTGCCAGAAATTGACCGCGGTGACCTTGCCGGTTTCGGCCAGCGCCTGGCCGAGATCGGCGCCGTAGATGTCGGCGAACTCCTTGCTGGCCAGGATGCTGGTGCGGTTCAGCTCGCCGAACTGGTGGGCGTCGAGCCGGCGCTTCTCGTTTTCCTTCGATGTCGCCCAGGCGATGAACAGGCCGGCGCATTTCTTCGAGGCATCGTCGGCATTGGCCTTCGCCGCGATGGCGAGGCCATGGCCGTAGCCGCCGCCGGGCAGCGGCGAGGGCGGCGGCAGGAAGCCGATCTTGCCGACCACCTGGGAGGTCTTCGGATCGACGGCCATGCCCGACAGCGGCGTCGATTCGACGAGGACGGCGACCTGGCCCGACAGGAAGGCGCCGGTCGATTCATCCCAGCTGCCGGTCTGCGTGCCGGGTGCCGAATCCTTGAACAGCTTCAGATAGGTCTCGGTCGCCTTGACGGCGGCGTCCGAGTTGAATACCGGCTTGCCGCCATCGAACCATTGGCCGCCATAGGCCTTGAAGAAGGGCATCCAGCGCCAGACATTGGCGCCCGAGCCGCGTGCGCCGCGCAGCGCGATGCCATACATGCCCTTGTCCGGGTTGGTGAGCTTCGGCACGTCGGCGATCAGTTCGTCCAGCGTCTTGGGCGGCTGGATGCCGGCGGCCTCGAGCACGTCCTTGCGGTAGACCATCAGGTCGCCGCCGCCGGTCAGCGGCGCGAACCAGACCTTGCCGTCATAGGTGGCGACCTTCTGGCGGCCGGGGTCGAAGTCGGCATAGTCATAGTCCGCCGGGTAATAATCGGTCAGCGGCACGATCCATTTCGACGAGGCGAACAAAGCGACATTGGCTTCGTCGACATAGTAGACGTTGTAATTGCCGACCGTGGACGCATCGGCGCGTGATTTCGCCCGGCGGTCGTTCTCGTTCAGATAGTCGATCTGGAAGCCGGCGCCGGCAAGCTTCTCGAACTCGGCCTTGGAGTCCTCCAGAAGCGTCAGGCCGTCGCGCGGCTGCGCCAGCACCTTGACAGGCGCCGAGCAGACCGGCGCCTGCGCCAGCGCGATGGTTGATACGGTAGCGGAAAGCATGAAAGCTGCGCCCAAGCCCGCAGCGAGCCGAATTGGTTTCATTGATTTTTCTCCTCCAGGAACATTCGCAGGAAGCGCAAGTCCTCGGGCTCCGCGATCCTCACCATCGCCCGAGCGACAAGCCACCCATCGCCAAAATGCGGAGTTCAACCGGGCCAAGCTAGAAGCCCCGTTGCAACAAACCTGTACTTTTATGCATTGTGCAGCGCAAAATCTGGTGCTCTGCAACGAAGTCCGTCACATGAGTATCGATCGCGTGAAAGCCGCTGATTTAGGCTGTGCTTATGCGCGCATCGTCAGGCGCTGGCGCGACAGCTTGCGATAGGAGGACGGCGTCATCTTGTGCTTGCGCAGGAAGGCGCGGTTGAAGTTGGAGATGTTCATGTAGCCGACCTGGAAACAGATGTCGGTGATCGCGACATCGGTGTCGGCCAGGAGCTTGCAGGCTTGCCAGAGCCGGAGCTTGGCGAGGTGGTCGCTGAAGGAGTTGCCGGTGTTCTTCTGGAAGAAGCGCGAGAATGTGCTCTCGCTCATTCCGGCGCGTTCGGCAACGTCGGGCAGCCTCAGATCCTCGGCGAAATGCTGGAACAGATAGGTCAGGGTGCGCTGGATGATGTCGAGCGAGGCGGCGTCGAGAACCGGCGAGAAATCCGGCGACGACAAGAGCTCGTATTCGTCGGTTTTGGCCAGGAGGTCGACAAGTTCGAGGAACAGGCAGAGACGGGCGAGCCCATGCACGGTTCCCATCCGCTCCATCAGTTCGGCGCCTTCCAGTGCCGTGCGGCCTTGAAAGACCATGCCGCGCAGCGACCGCTCGAGGAACGGCTCCAGTTCGCGCAGTTCCGGCAACAGTCCCGCCGAGCCGCGCAGCCTCTGCGCATCGAATTGCAGGACGATGTCGCGACCTTCGATCAACTCGCCCGGCTGCACCGCCGTCACCCAATCATGCGGCAGGCCGCCGCCGACGATGGTCAGGTAGCCCGGCCCGAATTCGCCGATGTGATCGCCGACCAGGACCACGCCGGAGGATTTCCGCAGCAGGTGGATTTCGTATTCCGGATGGAAGTTCCAGACATTGCGTTCCCAGGGATAGTCATCCAGCCGCCACAGGAAACTGTCGCTCGCTTCGGTGACGATGTGCTCGAAAGCCGGCACCGTGCGCGGAATCGCGGCCGTGTTTTTTCGCTGCCTGAACGCCATCCATTCCTCCCGGGGGGTTCCCTGGCTGCCGGTCTCCACGGCAATCCCTAACAGCCAGCGGCCGGTAAGGGAACGAAGCGACGGCCCCCTGGCATGGCGCTGGCTCAATCGGTGCCCGCCCCTCCTCCCTTGCCATCATGTCGCATTTCGTTCAATAGACGGCGCAAACGCCGCGAAACCGAAGGTTTTGCCGTTTGCAATGCGGCTTCCGGCCTTGTGCCGATGCGCCGCAACCTTGAAAGAGCGGAACAATGTCTGCGATCGAAGCCGGCGCTCGCGCGCCGGAAAATCTTTGGCGTCAGGAAATCAGGGCGACGCTGGCGCTCGCCTGGCCGATGGTGCTGACCAATCTCGGCCAGACCGCGATGACGGCCACCGACGTCATGATGATGGGCAGGCTCGGGCCGGATACGCTGGCCAGCGGCGCGCTCGGCGCCAACCTCTATTTCATGCCGCTGATCTTCGGCCTCGGCCTGATGCTGGCGACGTCGCCGATGATCGCCACCGAGCTTGGCCGCCGCCGCTATTCGGTGCGTGACCTGCGCCGCACCGTGCGCCAGGGCCTGTGGCTGGCGATCCTGATCTCGATCCCGATCTGGATCGTGCTCTGGCACGGCGAGGCGCTCCTGCTGGCGATGGGCCAGGAACCCGCGCTGGCGCATCAGGCCGGCATCTATCTGCGCTGGCTGGAATGGGCGGTGCTGCCTTTCTACGGCTATATCGTGCTGCGCTCGTTCATCTCGGCGCTGGAGCGGCCGGGCTGGGCGCTGATCATCGTGTTCGTCGCCGTCGCCTGCAACGCGCTGTTCAACTGGGTGTTCATGTTCGGCAATCTCGGTGTCCCGGCCATGGGCATTGCCGGCTCGGGCCTTGCCACATCGCTCTCCAGCACGCTGATGGTCATCGGCATGGCTCTCGTGGTGATGCTGGAGAAGAAGTTCCGGCGCTACCGCCTGTTCGGCCGCTTCTGGCGGTCCGACTGGCCGCGCTTCAAGGGCCTGCTGCGGCTCGGCCTGCCGATCGCCGGCATCCTCGCCTTCGAGGTGACGATCTTCAACGCGGCGGCCCTTTTGATGGGCCTGATCGACGCGGATTCGCTTGCCGCGCATGCCATTGCCATCCAGATCGCCTCGATCTCGTTCATGGTTCCGCTCGGTCTCAACCAGGCGGTGACGGTGCGCGTCGGCCTTGCGCATGGCGCCGGCAATCCGGAAGGCGTGTCGCGTGCCGGCTGGACCGCCTTCGTCATCGGCGTCTCGTTCATGGCGCTGATGGGGCTGGTGATGGTGCTGTGGCCGCATCTGCTGATCAGCGCCTTCATCGATCTCGCCAACCCAGCCAATGCCCGGGTGATCGCGCTTGCCGTGTCGTTCCTGGTGTTTGCCGCACTGTTCCAGGTCTTCGACGGCGCGCAGGCGGTGGCCGCCGGCATGCTGCGCGGCCTGCACGACACCAAGGTGCCGATGATCTATGCGGCGATCGGCTATTGGGGCGTCGGCCTGCCGCTCGGCGTGCTGCTCGCCTTCCATTCCGGCTTCCACGGCGTCGGCATCTGGATCGGCCTGTCATCGGGGCTGGCGGTGGTGGCGGCGCTGCTCCTGGCGCGCTGGCTGCGCCGCGACCGGATCGCACCGCCGCTCGCTTTCGGGCATTGAAGCGGACGGCTGCCGGGTAACCTTGTGGCCTTCCTATTGCTTCAGCATGGCGAGGAAGTCAGGCACGTCCTTGAGTGCGGCCGCCCGTGCTGCCGGATTCAATCCGGCATGGGCCACGCCGTCGCCATTGGCGGTGTAGGCCAGCCCATGCAGTTCGTGCAGTTTCTGCGCCTCATTGTCGAAATCATGATAGGCGCCGGGATAGAGGATGAGCTTCACGCTGTCGGGGTTTGCGTCCGCCAGCGCCTTGCACGGCTTGGCCGGTGTCCAGTCGTCCGCCTGGCCCATCACGATCAGCAGCGGCACACGGGTCGCCCAATCGCCTTTTTCGGCCGGAGCCGTGCAGCCCGGATAGAAAGCGACCGCCGCGCGGAAGTCCGGCGAATCCGGCTTCGGAGTATCCTTCGGCCGGACCGTGTAAAGAACGGTCGAGCCGCCATTCGACCAGCCAAGCAAGGCGATGGCGGCAGGTCTCACATAGGCCAGCGTCTGCAGATAGCGGCGGGCGGCATTCGCATCCTCCACGCGCTCGCGATAGGGTTCGACCTCGCGGTCGCCGTTCTTGCATTGCGGACCCAGATCGCGCGAGCCGAAACTGTCCGGAAAGATCACGACATAGCCGAGAGCGGCCAGGCGCCGGCCCCAATCGGCATGGCGCGGGCCGAGTTCCGTCTTGTTCTTGCTGCTCCACAGGCCGCTGCAGCCATGCATGGCCACGACCGCCGGAAACGGCCCTTGGCCTTGCGGCTTGAACAGCATTGCGTCCAGCGTCGCCGGCTCGTTCTTGCCGTCGGCCGGTATGCTGACGCGATCGGGTTCCTGGGAGGTTGCCGCGGCCGGCTGTGTCATCCAAAAGGCAAACAGGCCCGCGAGAGCGACACGATATTTCGCCTGCATCGCCAAAGCCCCTCTCTCCCGGAAAGCCGTTGCGCTCACATTGAGGCGCGACAGGGCCTACCGCAAATCACGGCTGCGTGGTGAAGACAGGGAAAACCGACCAGGCCAAAGCGCAAGATCGGTCGAGCGCGACAAATCTGGTAGCGCCTATCTGGTGCTGCCACGGAGGAAGAGACGGTGAAGGCGTCCGTTGAAAACTACCATGCCCGGATGCAGCGGGTGCTGGACCACATAGACCAGCATCTGGACGGCGATCTGGGCCTGGAAGCATTGAGCGGCGTCGCGGCGTTCTCAAAATTCCATTTCCACCGGCAGTTCATGGCCACCTTCGGGCTGTCCGTGCACCGCTATGTCCAACTCGCCCGCATGAAGCGCGCTTCGCACAGGCTTGCGGCGAGCGACGCCCAAAGCGTCACCGATATAGCGATGGATGCCGGTTACGACGCACCGGATGCCTTCGCCCGCGCCTTTCGGCAACGGTTCGGACAGTCGCCTTCGTCGTTTCGGAAATCTCCCGACTGGGGGCCGTGGCTCATGGCCTTCGGGCCTTTCGACAAAGCAAGGAACACGCTCATGCAGATCATCTTTGACCACGACGACGTGACGATCCGCGATGTGCCGCCCACACCGGTGGCGATCATGGAACATCGCGGCGACCGGGCGACACTCCAGGACACCATCCAGCGGTTCATCGCCTGGCGCAAGGCCGTGGGCTTGTCGCCCGAGACAAGCCCGACCTTCAACGTCTTCCGTTCCGAAAGGGAGCCCGCCATCGCGGCTGACTACAGCATGGACATTTGTGTCGGGACCGATCAGCCGATCGATGAGAAAGACGGGCAGATGAAGGCCGGCGTGATCCCCGGCGGACGCTGCGCGGTGCTGCGCTACCCCGGCAACACCAACAATCTCGAACCCGCAGCACTCTACCTTTATCGTGAATGGCTTCCGGCCAGCGGCGAGGAAGTGCGCGACTTTCCGGTCTATTGCCAGCGCCGGCTGTCCCGCCTCGCGGAAGGCCCGCTGCACGAAGTGGTCGTCGAACTCTTCCTGCCTCTGAAATAACGCATGGGGATAGCGGCTTGTCCCTGCTTATCGCGGGAAGCGGACAAGCCCGTTGTCCACTCCATCTTGGTTATCCCGCCTGGATCTAGCGGACCGCCGCGCGCTTTTCGAGCGAACGGGCATATTGCGTCAGCGGGAAACACATGAGGAAGAAGATCAGCGCCACCAGCCCATAGACCTTGAACGGTTCGAAGGTGGCGTTGTTGATGGCGTTGGAGGTCCGCACCAGTTCCTCGAAGCCAATGATCGAGGTCAGCGCCGTCGACTTGATCAGCTGCACCAGGAAGCCGACCGTCGGCGCGCGGGTGATCGAGAATGCCTGCGGCAGGATGATCAGCCTGAGCTCCTGCAGATAGTGCAGGCCAAGGCTGGCGCCGGCGTCCCACTGGCCGCGCGGCAAGGCATCGACGCCGGAGCGCCAGATCTCGGCGAGATAGGCGCTGGCGAAGAAGGTCAGGCCGAGCACCGCCGCGGTCCAGGGCTCGATGCGCAGGCCGAGCATTGGCAGGCCGAAGAACATCAGGAAGAGCTGCATCAGCAGCGGCGTCCCCTGGAACAGGGCGATATAGCCCGAGGCAAGGCGCCGGCTCCATTTATGCTTGGAGATCCGGAAGAACAGCACCGCCATGCCGACCAGCGCGCCGCCGACGAAGGCCGCCAGCGACAACAGCACCGTCCAGCGTGTGGCGAGCAGAAGGTTGCGCACGATGTCCCAGAAAGTGAACTCGATCATGATACGCCCGCTCCGAGCGCGCGGCGGCCGCCGGTGACCAGAAGCCGGCGCAAGGCCATCGACATTGCGAGGTAGACCAGCGTCACGACGAAATAGGTCTCGAACGACCGGAAGGTGCGCGCCTGCAGCATGTCGGCTTCATAGGTCAGCTCGCGCACCGCGATCTGCGACACGACGGCCGATTCCAGCATCATGATGACGATCTGGCTGGTCAGCGCCGGATAAATGATCTTGAGCGCCTGCGGCAGCACGATCTTGATGAACACCTGGCGGGGCCGCAGCCCCAAAGCCAGGGCGGCTTCCGTCTGCCCGCCCGGCACGGCATCGAGCCCGGCCCCGACGATCTCGATCGTATAGGCCGCCATGTTGAGCGTCATCGCCAGCATGGCGGCCAGGATCGGGTCGAGCCTGATGCCGAGGCTGGGCAGGCCGAAGAAGATGAAGAACAGCTGCACCAGGAACGGCGTGTTGCGCATCACTTCGACATACCAGGCGATGGCGTGACGCAGCAGCGCGGGGCCGTTTCGCCGGCCTGCGGCGCCCAGGATGCTGAGCAGCGTGCCGGCCAGCGTGGTCACGGCGATCAGCAGGATCGTCGTGGCCGCGCCATGCGCGATATCGCTTAAAGCACCCGGGAGCCAGGCAAAGGCCACCGGGGCTCAATCCTTGAGGTTGTCGGGGTTGAGCGGCGTCTTCAGCCAGGCTTTCGAGCTTTCGTCCAGCTTGCCGTCGGCCAGCATCTTGGCGATGGCGTCGTTGACCGCCTTCTTCAACCCATCCTCGTTCTTGTTGAGGCCGATATGCGAAGGCGAGGTCAGCAGCTGGAACTTCTGCTCCGGCTTCAGCGCATCCTGCTTGGCCAGCACCTGGGCGCCGACATCGTTGCCGACGACCATCAGCTGGGTCTGCCCGGAGATGAAGGCCTGGATGACCGAATTGTAGTTGTCGAAGCGCTTGATGTCGGCCGAGGCGGGCGCGGCTTCGGTCAGCGAGGTGTCCTCGAGCGTGCCGCGATTGACGGCGATCGACTTGTCGGCAAGGTCTTCCTTGCCTTTGACCGACATCGCCGCCGGACCGATCACCGCGATGTAATAGGGCGCGTAGGCGGCGGCGAAGTCGATGACCTGCTCGCGCTCCTTCGAGTAGCCGACGCTCATCAGTATGTCGACGCGATGGTCGTTGAGATAGGGGATGCGGTTCTGGCCGGTGACGGCGACCGGGTTGAGCTTCACCTTGAGCGTGTCGGCGATGTATTGCGCGACGTCCATGTCGTAGCCCTTGAGGCTCATATCGGCGCTGGCCGAGGAGAAGGGCGGGAAGTCGGCGAAGACGCCGACATTGATGGTGCCGGCCTTGGTGATGTCAGCCAGCGCGTCGGCATTAGCGGCCTGGATGGCGATGCCGAGGCCGGCGCCGAGCACCAGGACGGCGGCAATGGATGATTTCAGCGTCGAGTGGATTGTCATTTTTATTCCCCTTCTGGAAGCTTTTGATTGTTTCAGGCGACTGCCGGCTCCAGCGCGGCGGTCGCCTTTCGTTTCAGGTGTCAGGCGCCCTTGCCCGTGATAGCCGGGCTGAACACCATCAGGCTCAATATCTCGAACAGCACCTGGGCGCCGGCATGCGCGGTGTTGGTGGTGGCGTCATATTGCGGCGCCACCTCGACGACGTCGCCGCCGACGATGTTGAGGCCCTTGAGACCGCGCAGCAGCTCGAGCACTTCGCGCGTCGTCAGCCCGCCGACTTCCGGCGTGCCGGTGCCGGGCGCGAAAGCCGGATCGACGCTGTCGATGTCGAAGGAGACATAGGTCGGCCCGTCGCCGACGATCTTGCGCGCCTTCTCGATGATGGCTGGGATGCCGAGGCCGGTCACCTCCTCGGCGTGCACCACGGTCATCCCGGACTCGTAGGTGAATTCCCACAGGTATTCGGCCGAGCCGCGAATGCCGATCTGGATGGTGCGCGTCGGGTCGAGCACACCGTCAAGCACCGCGTTGCGGAACGGCCCGCCATGGTGGAACTTGGTCATGTCGAACAGCCCGCTGGTGTCGCAATGGGCGTCGATATGGATGAGGCCGACCGGGGCCTTCTTGCCGACGGCCTTCAGGATCGGGTGGCTGATCGAATGGTCGCCGCCAACAGACAGGGGAAGCACGCCGGCATCGACGATCTGGTTGGTGCGGCGCTCGATATCCTCATGGCTGGTCTCCAGCCGGTAGCGGCTGCGGAACGGCGTGTCGCCGATGTCGGCGACGCGAAGCTCATGCGTCGGCGCGCACTCCAGCACATGGTTGTAAGGGCCGATGCGCTCGATGGCGCGCAGCGCCCGCGGCCCGAAGCGCGAGCCCGGCCGGTTGGTGACGCCCAAATCCATCGGCACGCCGATGATGGCCACCTGCAGGTCGCCGAAGTCCGGGTTCTCTGCAGCGATTTCGCGATAGGGCGCGGCGAGGAAAGTCGGGATGCCGGAATAGGGTGCAAGCCTGGTGCCTGACTTGGAAAAGATCTTGTCGGCGACCTTGCGGAATTTCGGGTCGAACATCTCGCCGCCATGGCTCTCGCCATATTTGCGGCGCAACGCGTCGAGCTTGCCGCGATCGTAACCCATATCCGCTCCTCCTGGGCTGATGCAGTGCGGCCGTCGGCGATCTCGAACGAACTGACCGTCATCCGGCCGGGTCGCTGTCCCGCTGGCTGCCTGCAGATTTCACGTCTTGATGTTATTTCGAGCCGAAGTGTCCGGCAGCCCGATTGAAAAAGCAATTGATATTGTTAGGGTGTTTTCTGTGAGAAAATCTCACAAAGAAGTCGAGCATCCATGGTCAAGCGCCTGCCACCCCTGAACCCGCTGCGCGCCTTCGAGGCAACGGCGCGCCATGGCTCGCTGACCAAGGCGGCGAGTGAGCTGAATGTCACGCATGGCGCCGTCAGCCACCAGATCAAGGCACTGGAGCAGTCGCTCGGCGTCAAGCTGTTCGAGCGCGTCGGCCAGCGCGTCAGGCTGACACCGCACGGCGCGGAGCTGTTGCCGGCTGTATCGACCGCCTTCGACGGCATCGCCGCCGCAACGCAGCGGCTGACGCGGCCGGCCAGCAGCGGCGCGCTGTCGGTGTCCTGCGTGCCGGCATTGCTGCTTTTGTGGATGACGCCGAGGCTCGGCAGCTTCACGGCGCAATATCCCGACATCCAGCTGACACTGATCCCCTCCAACGATCCCAGGGATATCCGTGCGCCGCACATCGATGTCTGCGTGCACTATGGCGATGGCAGCTGGGCCGATTGCTGGATGCGCAAATGGTCGGGGCTGGAGCTGTTTCCCGTGGTCAGCCCGACCTTGATCAACAACCGGCCGATCCGCAGCGTTAGGGACCTGGCCGACCATGTCTTCCTGCATGGCGATGATGGCCGCGAATGGCACACCTGGCTGGCGGCCGCCGATGCGCTGGACCTGGAGCGAGGCCGCCGCCATCATCTGGGCGATGCGCGCATGGCGGCCGAGGCGGCGGTGCACGGCCATGGCGTGGCGCTCGGCGATTCGGTGACGGCGAGCGCGCTGCTGGCAAGGGGCATGCTGGTCGCGCCGTTCAGCCTTTCGGTGCCGGCGGTCGACGATTTCTACGTCGTCTGCCGCAACGAAATGCGCACGACGCCGATCGTGCAGGTGTTCATCGACTGGCTGTTCGCCGAGAAGGCCGGAGATGACGGCCGTGCCGACGCGCCGGTCGCCGGCCGTATCATCAGCCGCCGCAAGCATCCACAACTCAAGGTCATCGGCGCAAAGGCGGCCGGCTGAGAGCGGCCGCTCTTGGCCATGCGCAGGCCGTTCTTTTTGTCGGGCCAGCCTGAAAGCGGGCAGCGCTCTGGCCAATTCGATGCTATGAGGCCTGTCGCGATTGTGGATGGCAGGCAGCGAAGGCGGCAGCAAGCATGGCAAAGACCGATATTGCGCGGCGTGTCTATAACCACACCTGGAAGCTCGACCCGATCGTGCGCAGCCTGCTCGATACGGATTTCTACAAGCTTTTGATGCTGCAGATGATCTGGGGCATGTACCCCAAGGTCGACACCACCTTCTCGCTGATCAACCGCACCACCTCGGTACGGCTGGCCGACGAGATCGATGAGGGCGAAATGCGCGAACAGCTCGACCACGCCCGCACCTTGCGCTTCAGCAAGAAGGAAATGATCTGGCTCGGCGGCAACAATTTCTATGGCCGCAAGCAGATCTTCGAACCGGAGTTCCTCGCCTGGCTGGAAGGCTTCAGGCTGCCGGACTACGAACTGTCCAAGCGTGACGGCCAGTATGAGCTCTCCTTCAGCGGCCCGTGGATGTACACCACGCTGTGGGAAATCCCGGCGCTCGCCATCATCAATGAGCTCCGCTCCCGCGCGGCGATGCGGGCTTTCGGCCCGTTCGCGCTCGATGTGCTCTATGCCCGCGCGAAGGCCAAGATGTGGGCCAAGACCGAGCGGCTGAAGGCGCTTCCCGGCATCCGCATTTCCGACTTCGGCACACGCCGGCGGCATTCCTTCCTGTGGCAGCGCTGGTGCGTCGAGGCGCTGAAGGAAGGCATCGGCGAGGCTTTCACCGGCACCTCCAACGTGCTTTTGGCCATGGACAACGACCTCGAAGCGCTCGGCACCAATGCGCATGAACTACCGATGGTGTTTGCCGCCCTGGCCAATTCGGAAAAGGAGCTGAAACAGACCCCCTACAAGGTGCTGCAGGACTGGCAGCGCTACTATGGCGGCAACCTCTTGATCGTGCTGCCCGACGCATTCGGCACGGCCTCCTTCCTGCGCGACGCGCCGGACTGGGTGGCCGACTGGACCGGCTTTCGTCCCGATAGCGCGCCGCCGATCGAGGGCGGCGAGAAAATCCTGTCCTGGTGGCGCGAGAAGGGCAAGGACCCGAAGCAGAAGCTGCTGATCTTCTCCGATGGGCTCGAGGTCGAAACCATCGAGGAGACCTATCGCCACTTCAAGGGCAAGGTGCGCATGTCCTTCGGCTGGGGCACCAATTTGACCAATGATTTCGAAGGCTGCGCGCCGACGGAAACCAACAGCCTCGACGCCATATCGCTGGTCTGCAAGGTGACGGAAGCCAATGGCAGGCCGGCGGTGAAACTGTCCGACAATCCCGCCAAGGCGACGGGGGACGAGAAGGAAATTCAGCGGTATCTCAGGATTTTCGGCGAGAAGGACCGGGTGGAGCAACTGGTCAAGGTGTGAGGCGTGGCGGGGCTCTTGGATAGGCGGAGTTCCTTGTCGCCCCCCTCTGTCCTGCCGGACATCTCCCCCTCAAGGGGGGAGATCATGCTGTCATCTTCGCCTTCGCCAATTTCCGGCGTTGCTAGAGAGGCGTCGGCAGAGAAACTACCAATCTCCCCCCTTGAGGGGGAGATGTCCGGCTGGACAGAGGGGGGCCTCGTAGAGCGCATTCCATCGGGATTCCTGCCTGTAAGCATCGCCGCCTCGTCGGCCCTCCTCCCCACCCCCGCCTTCGCCCACGCCTCCGATCGAGGCCACGTCCTGCTCCTCCCGACCGGCTACTACCTGATCGGCGGCGCATTCGCCGTGGCCATCAGCTTTCTCGTTCTGGCACTGCTGCCCGCGGCCTCCCTGGACCGTTTCTGGCGCAGGCGCCTGCCGCTGTTCACCCTCGGCGACAGCGCCCGTACCGCCATCAGCCTGATATCCTTTGCCGGCTTTGCAATTCTCGTCGCCGCCGGCCTTTTCGGCAGCCGCGACCCGCTCTCCAACCCGTTGCCCCTGGTGATCTGGACGCTGCTGTGGGCCGGCATCACGCTGCTGCAAGGCGTTTTCGGCGACCTCTGGTCATGGCTGAACCCTTGGGTTGGGCCGTGGCGCCTCGTCTCGCGTCTGCTCGGCACAAGCGATGGGGGACCATGGCGCCTCCCCGGCTGGCTCGGCTTCTGGCCTGCCGTCGTCCTGTTCTTCGCCTTTGCCTGGTTCGAACTCATCGATCCGGCGCCTGACGACCCGGCACGGCTTGCCTGCGCCGCCGGCCTCTACTGGCTGCTCACCTTTCTTGCCATGCTGGTGTTCGGCTATCGCGGCTGGAGCCGCAGTGGCGAGTTCCTGACCGTCTTCTTCTCGATGGTGACGCGTTTCGCGCCGGCCGAGCGCGACGAGAATGGCCGGCTTGCGCTGTGCTGGCCGGCCGCCAAGCTGCTGGCGGCAGAGCCATTGCCGCCCAGCGGCATCGCCTTCCTGCTGCTGACCCTGTCCTCTGTCTCCTTCGACGGCCTGTCGAAGACCTTCTTCTGGCTGGGCCTGTTCGGCGTCAATCCGCTCGAATTCCCCGGCCGCACTGCCGTGATCGGCAGCGGCAGCCTTGGGCTCGTTCTGACATTCGCGATGCTGACGGCGGTGTTCCTTCTCGCGGTCTGGCTCGGCCAGCGCCTGGCCGGTAGCGGTCCGCCGCTTGGCCAGGCCGCGGGACTGCTGGTGTGGTCGATCGTGCCGATCGCGCTCGCCTACCATGTCGCGCACTATCTGACGGCGCTGCTGGTCGACGGCCAGTATGCACTAGCCTCGCTGTCCGACCCGTTCGCGCTGGGCTGGAACCTGTTCGGCACCGCCGACCTCCAGGTCGAGGCCGGCATTGTCGCCGGCGCGGAATCGGCCTGGTGGCTGTGGAACATCCAGGCCGGCGCCATCATCCTTGGCCACGTGCTCGCCGTCCTCGTCGCGCACGGCTTCGCCTGGCGCCTGCATCCGCAGCCTGCCCGCGCCGCGCTCAGCCAGTTTCCGCTCACCCTGCTGATGATCGCCTACACGGTCTTCGGCCTCTGGCTGCTTGCCACGCCAACGGTTGGATGAGAAAAGGGCGGCCCGGATGTCGTTGGGGAAAGCTCGCTTGCCACATCAGGGCTTTGGTGATTTAGTTTGTACACATGCAATTTTCCGCATCCTCTGAGCGAGGATGCCGAACCCGCCCTATCGTTGGTCAAGACTGAAAAAACAGGGGAACGAACATGGCTGACAAGAACGGATTTTTCGACCTCTCCAAGACGGCCCTCACCCGCCGCACAGCGCTGAAGGGCCTTGCCGCGGGCGCCGGCCTCACCGTGGCGCCCGGTTTCGTCCGCTATTCCCAGGCGCAGAGCTCGGCGCCGATCAAGATCGGTTTCCAGTCTCACCGCACCGGCATCGGCGCCGCCTATGGCCGCTGGTACGAAAAGACCACCGCTGCCGCGGTCAAGGCGATCAACGCCGCCGGCGGCATCAATGGCCGCCAGGTCGAGGTGATCATCGAGGATGACGGCACCGATCCCGGCCGCGGCGCCGAAGTGGTCGGCAAGTTCGCCACCCAGCACAAGACCGACATCGTCTTCGGCACGCTGTTCTCGCATGTCGTCATCGGCTCGGCGCCTGCCGCCGGCGAGAACAAGATGCCCTATTTCGTCGTCAGCGAAGGCCACCATGTCGCCTCGACCAAGCTCAACCGCTATGTCTTCCAGCCCGGCATCACCGACGTGAAGAGCCAGATCCAGTCGATGGCGCCGTGGATCGCGGCCAATGCCGGCAAGAAGGTGACGCAAATCTTCCCGGATTTCGCCTTCGGCTACGACCATCGCGACTACCTGCCGCCGGCGCTGAAGGCGCAAGGCGGCGACGTCATCGCGCAGATCGCCATCCCGCCGACGGAATCCTCCTTCACCAAATATTTTCCGCAGATCCCGCCCGAGACCGAGGTGATCTACCACGTCATGGTCGGCCCGGCCGTGCTCACCTTCGTCAAGGAGCTCGGCGAGTTCTACGGCTCCAACCGGCCGCAGCTGTTCGGCTTCATCGATTCACTCGAAGCCACCGATATCAACAGCCCCGGGCTGGAATTCCTGGACGGCAGCCATTTCTGGGAAGGCTCGCCGCGCTACGCCCAGCCCGATGATAGCGCCGCACAAAAAGCCTATCGCGCCGCCGTCGGCATCGACGACAATGGCGCGGCCGTCGGCGACCCGAAGGATGTCTCCACCGCCGCGCATATGTTCGGCTGCTGGGAAACCCTCTATGTCGTCAAGAAGGCAATGGAAGACGCCGGCTACAAGGGCCCGGAAGACCGCGCCAAGCTGGTCGAGGCGACCGAGGCGCTGACCGCCTTCGCCGAAGGTCCGGAGCATCCGCAGGGGCCAAAGACCTTCAACGGCAAGATCCATCAGTGCTTCGGCATCCAGAACATCTCCAAGGTCGAAGGCGGCAAGCTGAAAGTGGTGCACAAGACCAAGATCGAGGACGGGCTTTACGAGGCCGAAGGGGATTACACGAAGCAGGCGCTTTAGCTTAGCAGCGTGAGCGCCAGGTGCCTCGCGCATCCCTCCGTCCATAGCCATGCACTTCGGACCGCATCTCCTCCTGGCCGCCCTCGAAGGGCTCGTCACCTCAGCCGTGCTGGCGCTGACGGCGCTCGGGCTTTCGCTGGTGTTTGGCGTCATGCGCGTCGTCAATGTCGCGCATGGCGAATTCTTCATGCTGGGCGCCGTGCTCGCCTGGGCGATCTCGACGGCGATATCGGGCCATCCGGCGCTCGGCTTCCTGGCGGCGCTGGTGATAGCGCCGCTGATCGTCGGCGCCATCGCGCTGGTCGCCGAACGGCTGGTGCTTCGCCGGCTCAACTACAATCCGGAAGCCACCATCGTCGCCACCATCGGCATGCTCTACATCATCCAGCAGCTGGCGCTGAGCTTCTATGGTCCGGAGGCGCGGCCCGTCGAGCCGCCCTTCAGCTACCGCATCCTTTTGCCGTGGTTCGGCTATTCCGGCTACAAACTGTCGATCATTGCCGCTTCCGCGCTTCTCTTGATCGCGACATGGCTGGTGCTGACGCGCACCAGGATCGGCCTGATCATGCGCGCCACGCAGTATGACAGCGAGACGGCGCAGGCCTTCGGCATTCCGGTCGACCGCGTCTATGGCGGCGTCTTCGCGCTCGGCGCCATGCTGGCGGCGATTGCCGCCGTGCTGATCGTGCCGATCAGCCAGGCGCATTACCTGATGGGGCAGGATCCGCTGCTCTTGTCCTTCATCGTCGTCATCATCGGCGGCCTCGGCTCGCTGCGCGGCACCGTCGTCGCCGCCGTGCTGATCGGCCTGTCCGACGGCATCATCTCGATGTTCTTCTCGCCGACCTTGGCCAAGATCATCGCCACGCTGCTGGTCGCCATGGTGCTGGTGTTCCGGCCGCAAGGCCTGTTCGGGACGGCATCGCGATGAGCGAAGCTTCGCCGGCAAAGGCCTATGCGCTGCATCTCGGCGTCATCGCCCTGCTCTTCGTGCTGAGCTTCGTGCTGCCGGACTACTATCACGGCCTGCTCGCCCGCATCATGGTGCTGGCGGTGTTCGCCATGGGCTACAACATGCTGTTCGGCTATGTCGGCCTGCTCAGCCTCGGCCATGCCATGTTCTTCGGCGCGGGGCTTTACGGCGCCGGCCTTGCCATCATCCAGCTCGGCTGGAGCGTGCCACTGGCCTTGCTCGGCGGGATTGCCTGCGGCGCGGTGCTGGCACTGGTGATCGGCCTGCTGGCACTGCGCACCACGGGTGTCGCCTTCATGATCGTCACCATGATGTTCGCCCAGGTGTTTTATCTCCTGATCCTCTACTTCGCGGCATGGACCGGCGGCGATCAGGGCCAGGTCGTGCCGCAGCCGGCGCGCGCCCTCAATTTCGGCACGACCGCGCTCGACCTCACCAACCCGACCGTGCGCTACATGAGTGCACTTGTACTGTTCTCGCTCGTGCTTCTGGTCACGCTGGCCATCGTCCGCTCCCGATATGGCCGCGTGCTGGTCGCCATCCGTGAGAATGAGGAGCGCACGAAGATGCTGGGCTACGACACCTTCTCCAACAAGCTTGTCGCCGTGGTCGTCTCCGGCACGATCTGCGCGGCGTCGGGCGCCGCCTACGCGGTGCTGTTCGGCTATGTCGGCTCGAGCTTCGCGTCGGTGCAGTATTCGATCCTGCCGCTGCTGTGGGTGCTGCTCGGCGGCGCCGCCACGACGCTCGGGCCGCTCATCGGCACGGTCTTCATGTACTATGTCATCGACGTCACCAGCGGCTATACCTCGGCCTATCTGCTCATCGTCGGCATCGCGCTCATCCTTTTGGTGCTGTTCTTCCCCAAAGGCATTCTCGGCAGCATCCGCCAGCGCTGGCTCGGGTGGCTGCCATGACGCCGCTTTTGGCCACCAAGGGCCTGTCGCGCCATTTCGGCGGTCTGCGCGCGGTCGACAGCGTCGACTTCACCTTGATACCCGGAGAAATCCGCGCCGTCATCGGCCCCAACGGGGCGGGGAAGACCACTTTCGTCAGCATGGTCAGCGGCCGCATCCAACCGTCTTCGGGAGCGATCGTCTTCGATGGCGCCGACATCACCAGCCTGCCGGCCTATGTCAGGGTGCGCCAAGGCATCGCCTACACGTTCCAGATTACCAGCATCTATGCCAACCTGTCCGTTTACGCCAACGTCGCGCTGCCCGCGCAACTGACGCTGCGGCACGGGCCTTCCAAGAACGCGATACAGGCCGCTGTCATGACGGCGCTGGAACGCACCGGGCTGGCCGACCGCGCCCATATGCCGGCCGGGCAATTGTCCTATGGCCACCAGCGCCTGCTGGAGGTGGCGATGGGCCTGGCGCTGAAGCCGCGCCTGCTGATCCTCGACGAGCCGACGCAGGGGCTGGCCGACAGCGAGATCGACAATTTCATCGTGCTGGTGCGCGACATCGCCAGGAGCGCCACCGTGCTTCTGATCGAACACAATATGCCCGTCGTCATGCAGCTCGCCGACCGCATCACCGTCTTCAACGCCGGCAAGATCCTGGCGGAAGGCACGCCGGAGGCGATCCGCGAAAACGCGGCTGTGCAGGAAGCCTATCTGGGGACCGCCCCATGATTGAGACGAGCAAGACGGAGGCGTTGCGGATCGCGGGACTGGACTGCTTCTATGGGGAGGTCCAGGTGCTCTACGGCCTCGACCTCGTGCTGAACAAGGGCGAGGTGCTGTGCTTGTTCGGCCGCAACGGCGCCGGCAAGACGACGACGCTGAAGGCGATCATGGGCCTGCTTCCTTCAAGCGCCGGCTCGATCAAACTCGCCGGCCGGGAATTGACCGGCCTGCCGGCGCACGAAGTGCCGAAGGCCGGCGTCGCCTATGTGCCGCAGGGCAGGCGGCTGTTCGCCGAGATGACGGTGGCGGAAAACATCGAGATCGGGCTGATGGCGCGCGGCAAGGGCAAGGCGACACGAGAGAGCGTGCTCGACCTGTTCCCGCTGCTGCGCCAGCGGCTGCGGCAGCGCTCGGGCACCTTGTCGGGCGGCGAGCAGCAGATGCTGGCGATGGCGCGTGCGCTCTGCCTCGAGCCGCAGGTGCTCTTGCTCGACGAGCCGACGGAAGGGCTGATGCCGTCGATGATCGCCAAGATCCGCGAGACGGTATCGAAGCTGCGCGAGATGCACGTCTCGACCATCCTGGTGGAACAGCGGGTCGATGCGGTGCTGTCGGTCGCCGACCGCGTCTCGTTCATCGAGAACGGCCGTAACCGCGAGACGGTGGATGTCGAGGAATTGCGCGCCGACCCTTCGGCGGTCAGGCGCTATGTCGGCGTCGGCTGATCACCCAAAAAACAGAAAGCCGGCGATCAAAAAGATCGGAATCAGCACCAGCCCGGACCACAGCATGTAGCCGAAGAAGCCGGGCATGCCGACGCCGCACTGCCTGGCGATCGCATAGACCATGAAGTTGGGCGCATTGCCGATATAGGTGTTGGCCCCCATGAACACCGCTCCCGCCGAGATTGCGGCAAGCGTCGAGGCGAATTCGGTCATCAGGTGGTGTGGATCGCCGCCGGCCAGCTCGAAGAACACCAGATAGGTCGGCGCATTGTCGAGGAAGGACGACAAGCCCCCGGTCAGCCAGAAATAAGCGAGATCGTTGGGCGTGCCTTGCGCCGAGGTGACGAGCGCGACCAGCGGCGCCAGCGCGCCCTCGTGACCGGCCCTCAGGATGGCGATGACCGGCACGATGCAGATGAAGATGCCGGCAAACAATTTTGCCACCTCGGCGATCGGGCCCCAGTTGAAGCCGTTCGCCTCGCGGTATTCCTTGCGCGAAACCGCCAGTGACACGAAGGCAAGCGCGAGGATGACGGCGTCGCGCACCAGGTTCTGCAGTTCCAGCGTCACGCCTTGAATGGAGAAGGTGACATCAGGCTTCCATGTGGCCGACAGCAGGATGGCGCCGATGACCCCGGCCAGCAGCGGAATGTTGGGCAGGCCGCGAATGCGAACCTGCGAATCCGGCGTCGGATCCTTGATCTTCGGCGCGCCGGCCTCGCGCCGGTGCAGGATGATGTCGATCGCCAGGAACACCGCCAGCACCAAGCCGCCGACGAACAGCGTCTCGCGCCAGAGGTTCGCGGTCGTCCAGAAGAAATCGACCCCGCGCAGGAAGCCGACGAACAGCGGGGGATCACCGAGCGGCGTCAGCGAGCCGCCAATGTTGGAGACCAGGAAGATGAAGAAGACGATGACATGGGCGTTGAACGGCCTGGCGTCGTTGGCGCGGATGATCGGCCGGATCAGGATCATCGAGGCGCCCGTCGTGCCTATGACCGAGGCGAGCAGCGCGCCAACCAGCAGCAGCCCGGCATTGACCAGCGGCGTGCCGTGGATGTTGCCGGCGACCAGGATGCCGCCCGAAATGGTGAACAGCGCGAACAGCAGGATGATGAAGGACATGTATTCGGTGAGCAGCGCGTGCAGCACCGCCTCGGTCGCCGACGGCAGACCGAAGGCGAGCGCCAGCGGCACGACGACCAGCGCCGCCCACAAGGCCGCGATCTTGCCGTAATGATGCTCCCAGACATGGTGGAACAGCAGCGGACCGGTGGCGATCGACAGCAGCAGGCCGGCAAAGGGCAGTGCCCACCACAGCGACATCGAGGCGCCGGGCAGCGCGTGTTCCTCCGCCGCGACGGCGGCGTCCGGCAACAGCATGGCGATGGCAAGGGCCGCGCCCGCCGTCACGCCCGCACCGATCCGCGAAAACTTCCCCTGCCGCCCCACCTTCCGTTCAGTCCGACAAATTGTCTTCGAGCGTCACGCCGGCATCGCGCATGCGCCGCAGCATGGCATCGAGCGAGCCATTGAGATCGATGCCGCGGCAGGCGTCGAGCCGGACGGTGGTCTTGAAACCCTGGCTGACGGCGTCCAGCGCCGAAAAGCCGACGCAGAAATCGGTCGCCAGCCCGACCAGGGTGACGGTGTCGATGCCGCGCTCCCGGAGGTAGCCACCGAGGCCGGTCGGCGTCGTGTGGTCGTTCTCGAAGAAGGCCGAATAGCTGTCTATTGCCGGGCGAAACCCCTTGCGGATGACGAGTTCGGCCTTGGTCCAGGCAAGGCCGGAATGGAAATCCGATCCAAGGCTGCCTTGGATGCAATGATCCGGCCACAGCGTCTGCTGGCCGTAGGGCATTTCGATCATGGTGAAGGGCTGCGCGCCCGGATGGCTGGAGGCGAAGCTCGAATGCCCGGCGGGATGCCAGTCCTGCGTCAGCACGACATGGTCGGCGTGCCGGATCATGTCATTGACCAGCGGCACGATCTCGTCGCCGCCGATCACGGCCAATGCGCCGCCCGGGCAAAAGTCGTTCTGCAGGTCGATCACAACAAGCGCTTGGTCGGCCATTGGGCCTCCTTCTTCTCTGCGTTGGGCTCAGGCTCCAGTAGAAAGATGCCGCTGGCGCGACCGGAGGCAGAAACTTGACCAGATGGCCGGCCGCGTCAACCTCCGAAGGCGTAACAATCTCGTTGCATGCACCCTGGCAAGCACGGCGGCCCAAACTCTGGCTTTGACAATTTCCACCGGCTTGATATCATTTGCATACGAATGAATTTCCGGTTTGCGGACCGGCAAGATCATGCCTGGGGTAAACGCCCTGGGAGGGCCATTTCGGGGAAGGCCCACTCTCTGGGAAGGCAAAGCGTGATCCGTTACGCGAAACCCACCACGGTCGACGAAGCACTCGCTTTGCTTGGCGAGAGCGCCTGGCGCATTCTTGCCGGCGGCACGGATTTCTATCCGGCACAGGGCGCAAAGCCGTTCCGCGACAATGTCCTCGACATCAACGGCCTCGCTGCGTTGCGCGGCATTGCCGAGACGGATGACCACTTTGTCATCGGCGCGCGCACGACCTGGACCGACCTCATCCGCCGCCCCTTGCCGCCGGCTTTCGATGCGCTGAAACAGGCCGCGCGCGAAGTCGGTTCGCCGCAGATCCAGAACGTCGGCTCGGTCGCCGGCAATCTCTGCAACGCCTCGCCGGCCGCCGATGGCGTGCCGGGCCTGCTCGCGCTCGATGCCGAGGTCGAACTGCGTTCGGCGGCCGCGACGCGGCATCTGCCCTTGCCGGATTTCATTCTCGGCAATCGCCGCACGGCCCTGCAGCCTGGCGAAATGGTGACCGCCATCCGCGTGCCGAAGCCAGCCGCCGCCGGTGCATCGGCTTTCGTCAAGCTCGGCGCGCGGCGCTATCTCGTCATTTCCATCGCCATGGTGGCGGCGCGCCTTGTCGTGGAGAACGGCACGGTCGTTGAAGCGGCGATTGCCGTGGGATCATGTTCGGCTGTCGCCAAACGGCTGGCCGGCGTCGAGGCCGCGATATGCGGGCTACCGGCAGATGGCGGGCTCGCCGGCGCCATCCGGTCCGCGCCGATAACCGAACTGTCGCCGATCGCCGATGTGCGCGGCAGCGCCGAGTACCGGCTCGACGCGGTGCGCGAGATTGTTGCCCGGGCCGTGCTGGCGGCCGCCGGACCGATGAACGATCATATGGTGGCGGCATGAGCCAGGTTCTGCCCGAAGTGGATGAAGCTCGGACGGAATTGGGCGTAGTCCAGGCCGGTCTCGGCCGCGCCGACATCGCCTTCGCGGTCAATGGCGCCGCCGTCTCGGTCAACGTGCCGCCGCTGCGCCGGCTGTCCCAGGTGCTGCGCGACGAGTTGCGGCTCACCGGCACCAAGGTCGGCTGCGATGCCGGCGATTGCGGCGCCTGCACGGTGCTGGTCGACGGCGATCCCGTCTGCGCCTGCCTGATGCCGGCGGCCTCGGTGGCAGGCGCATCGGTGACGACGGTCGAAGGGCTGGCCAACGGCCGATTGTCGGCGCTGCAAGCCTCTTTCCTCGCCCATGGCGCGGCACAATGCGGCATCTGCACGCCGGCGCTGCTGGTGGCGGCGACAGCACTGCTGGACACGACGCCGAGACCAACCGAAATCGAGGTGCAGGATGCGCTGGGCGGGATTCTGTGCCGCTGCACCGGCTACCGGAAGATCATCGCGGCGGTGATGGAGGCCTCCTCGCAAGTGGCAAGCCTCGATTTCCGTCTGCCCCAGTCCGGCCATGCGATCGGCGCGTCGCCCGTCAGGCTGGACGGTGTGCCAAAGGTGACGGGAGCCGAGAAATTCGGTGGCGATTCCTTCCCGGCCGATGCGCTTGCCGTGCTGGTGGTCCGCTCGCCGCATTATCACGCCGGCTTCGCCTTCGGCGATCTCGACGGCTGGGCAAGGAAGCACCCCGGCATCATTGGCGTCTTCACGGCGGCCGACATTCCCGGCAAAAACTGTTTCGGCGTCATCGGTCCGTTTGCCGACCAGCCGGCGCTCGCCGAAGGGTTTGCGCGGCTGCGCGGCGAGGCGGTGGCGCTGGTCGCCGGCGAGCGCGAGGCAATTTTCGATCTGGACCTGTCGGATCTTCCGATCCGCTGGACCGAACTGCCGCATGTCCTGCAGCCCAGCGAAGCACAGGCTGAGGGTGCCGCGCTGATCCATCGGAACCGCCCTTCGAACCTGCTGACCTCCGGTTTCGTCGAGCGCGGCGACCCCGAGGCGGCGCTTGCCGGCGCCGCCGTTACGGTTTCCGGTGCGATCGACACCTCCTATGTCGAGCACGCCTATATCGAGCCCGAGGCCGGCCATGCCTATATGGACGCCGACACGCTGGTCGTCGTCGCCTGCACCCAGGCGCCCTACATGGACCGCGACGACACGGCGAAGGTGCTCGGCCTGCCCGTCGACAAGGTGCGCATCGTGCCGACCGCGACCGGCGGCGGCTTCGGCTCGAAACTCGACGTTTCGCTGCAGCCGCTGATCGGCCTCGTGGCGTTGAAGACCGGCCGTCCGGCCGCCTTGGCATACACGCGCAACGAATCGATGATGTCGACGACCAAGCGCCACCCCGCAGAGATGAAGGCGACCATCGGCGCCGATGCCGACGGCCATGTCACCGGCATGATCTTTTCAGGCGATTTCAACACCGGCGCCTATGCCAGCTGGGGGCCAACCGTCGCCAACCGCGTGCCAGTGCATGCTTCCGGTCCCTACGCGACGCCGAACTACCGCGCCGAGGGCCGCGCCATCCACACCCACGGCCCGATCTCCGGCGCCTTCCGCGGCTTCGGCGTGCCGCAGGCGACGATCATGCAGGAGACGCTTTACGATGAGCTGGCCGGCAAGCTCGGCATCGACCGCCTCGATTTCCGCCTGAGAAACTGCCTTCGGAACGGATCCGAAACGATTACCGGCCAGACGTTGGAATCCGGCGTCGGCATTGCCGAATGCCTCGAGGCCTTGCGGCCGCATTGGGCGCGGGCGGAAGCCGACGCGGATGCTTTCAACAATGCCAACGGCGATAAAAAGCGCGGCGTCGGCGTGGCGTCCTGCTGGTACGGCTGCGGCAACACCTCGCTGCCCAATCCGTCGACCATCCGGGTCGGCATCGCGGCTGACGGCACTGTCATCCTGCACCAGGGCGCCGTCGACATCGGCCAGGGTTCCAACACCGTCATCACGCAGATCTGTGCCGACGCGCTTGGCCTGCCGCTGGAAAGATTCCGGCTGAAGAGCGCCGATACGGCAATCAGCCCCGACGCCGGCAAGACCTCGGCCTCGCGCCAGACCTTCGTGACCGGCAAAGCCGCCGAGAAGGCCGGCCGCGCTTTGCGCGAGAAGATCCTGCGCTTTGCCAATGTCTCCGAAAAGGCAACCCTGCAACTGGACGGCGCGGCGATCGTCATCCGTGAGGGCGAGGCCGCGCGCCGCATCGATCTCGCCTCGCTCGACATGGATGCCGAGGGCTTCGTCTTCCGCGCCGAGGAGACCTACGACCCGCCGACACTGCCGCTCGATGCCAAGGGCCAGGGCAAGCCCTACGCCGTCTATGGCTATGGCGCGCAGATCGCCGAACTCGAGGTCGATCTCAAGCTCGGCACGGTCAGGCTGATCAAGATCACCGCCGCGCATGATGTCGGCAAGGCGATCAACCCGCTGCTGGTCGAGGGCCAGATCGAGGGCGGCATCGCGCAAGGCATCGGCATGGCGCTGATGGAAGAGTACATTCCCGGCCGCACCGAGAATCTGCATGACTATCTCATCCCGACCATCGGCGACGTGCCGCCGATCGAAACCATCCTGGTCGAGGTTCCCGATCCCGAAGGGCCGTTCGGCGCCAAGGGCCTGGGCGAGCATGTGCTGATCCCGACCGCGCCCGCGATCCTCAACGCCATCCGCCATGCCACCGGCGTGCTGGTCACCAAGGTTCCGGCGACGCCGACGCGCATCCGCGCCGCCATCCGCGAAAAGGAGGCACGCGCATGAGTGAGCTTGCCGAGCGTTTTGAGACCCATGATCCCGGCGAGAAGCTGGTGGCGGAGAAGATACGCTGCGATGCCTGCCCGGTCATGTGCTACATAGCCGATGGCCGCACCGGCGCCTGCGACCGCTACGGCAATGCCGGCGGCCGGATCGTGCGCATGGACCCGCTGACCATTCTCGACCACGCGGCCGAAGCCGGCGCGGCTATCGTGCCCTTCGTCGCCGACGGCGAGGCATGGGACGGCGAACTGGTCAACACCGGCCGCCGCTTCGTCACGGCAATCGGCGCGGGCACCACCTATCCCGACTACAAGCCGGCGCCGTTCATCGTCAGCCAGCAGGTCGAAGGCGTCGATCTCGTCACCGTCGTCACCGAAGGCATTTTTTCGTATTGCGGCGTCAAGGTGAAGATCGACACCGACCGTCATATCGGACCCGAAACGGCAATCGTGCGCTCGCAAGGCGAGGCGATCGGCCATGTCACGACGGGCGAATATGGCTCGCAGATGCTGTCGCTGGGCGGCGTGCATCATCTGACCGGCGGCTCCAAGGCGGAAGGCCGGGCAACCTGCGACGCGCTGCTCAACCTGTGCAGCCGCAAGCCGGTGGAACTGACCATCGATGGCGGCGCCACCATCATCGTGGAAGCCGGCAAACCGCCTGTCATCGACGGCAAGCAGGAACACCGCATGCGCGTCGGCTGCGGCTCGGCCACCATCGGCATGTTCGCCACGCAATGGCGCGGGCTGGTCGACGAGGTGGTGGTGGTCGACGACCACATCACCGGCGTCGTCTCCGAGCATCAGGCCGGCAAGGTGTTGGGCTGGCAGGACACGGGCATCAAAATCATCGGACGCCGTTCGACGCCAGGCCGCTATTTCAAGGTCTCCGAACCCGGCCTCGGCTGGGGCGGCACCTCGATTTCCGACCCGCTGTCGATCCTCGGTGACTGGAACGCCAAGAAGGGCGCGCGGCCGGGCCTGTCGCTGTTGATGGTTTCGACCACCGGCGAGCAGTTCGCCTATTACGAACTCGACGACGAATTGAAGCCGGTCGAGATGCCGTTTCCGGAGCGGTTGCAGAAGTCGGTCAATCTGATCGAGGACAATTGCGAGCCGGCGCTGTGCACCGTGCTGTTCATCGGCGGCGCCGGCGGCTCGCTGCGCGCCGGCGTCACCGAAAACCCGGTCAATCTCACCCGCTCGGTGCAAGGCCTGAAGACCTACGTGACGGTCGGCGGCGCGCCGGTCTATGTCTGGCCGGGCGGCGGCATCACCCTGATGGTCGATGTCACCAGGGTGCCGGAAGGCGCCTTCGGCTATGTGCCGACGCCGGCGCTGGTGGCGCCGATCGAGTTCACCTTGCGCCGCGACGATTATATCAGGCTCGGCGGCTACGAAGCCGAAATCCGCAGCGTCGGGGATGTCGTCGCCAAGGGCGGCGAGTACCTCAACCCGCGCCACGGCACCGGTGCGCCGTCCGACAATCCATGGCCGCCGCTGGCGCAGTTACGGCGCGCCGCATCGAACGGAGCCTGACGATGGACGGCCCGCAGGCACATTGGCTGCAGGACGGCAAGCGGCTGCATCTCAACCATGGGCCGATCGATCTGATCGTCGAGGCCTTTGGCGAAGCGCAGGAATGCCGCCTGGCCTATGAGCAAGCCGTCGCGCGCTTCCAGACGATCCTGATCGAGCTGGTCAGGGAGCTTCCCGAATTGCGGCTCCCGGCATTTTTCCTGGCGCCGCGCGCCTTTGAGGGCCCGACGGCGCGCCGCATGGAAGCGGCTGTCATGCCGCTCGCGGAATGTTTCATAACGCCAATGGCCGCCGTCGCAGGATCGGTAGCCGACGAAATGCTCGCCGCATTGCTCGCCGGCCGCAGGCTCGAGCGCGCCTATGTCAACAATGGCGGCGACAGCGCCCTCCACATCGGCGCGGGCCGGTCGATCGGTCTGGCGGTCGCCGGCACCGGCTACGGCATGGCCGACCGGATCATGATCCGCGCGGAGGATGGCGTTCGCGGCGTCGCCACCAGCGGCTGGCGCGGCCGTTCCTTCTCGCTTGGCGTTGCCGACGCCGTCACCGTGCTGGCGCGGACCGGCGCCGAGGCCGATGCGGCGGCGACGCTCATTGCCAATGCGGTGGACCTGCCCGGCAATCCCGCCATCAAGCGCATTCCCGCATGTGAACTGTCGCCCGACAGCGACCTTGGCGCGCGGCTGGTGACGCAGGGCGTCGGCACGCTTGCGCCTGGCGAGGTGGCGCGGGCGCTGGACAATGGCCTTGCCGTCGCCGAAGATTTTCGCCGGCGCGGCCTGGTTGCCGGATCGGCGCTTTTTCTTGGCGGCGAGGCCCGCATCAGTGGTTCGGTGGCGCTTGCCGCGCCCAACAAAAATCCGAGGGAGGACGTTGCCCATGCCTGAGTTTCCGATCCGCAAGATCGCGGTGCTGAGCGAAGAGATCTTTCATGAGGGCGGTCCGGTCGCGGACGTGCCGCGCCGGCGTGCGGCGGCCATGGCCGTGGTCAAGAACCCATTCGCCGGGCGCTATGTCGAGGATCTGCAGAGCGCCATGGACGATCTGAAGCCTCTCGGCCTGCTGCTTTCCGACAGGCTGATCGCCGCATTGGGCGGCGACGTCAAACAGATCGACGGCTACGGCAAGGGCGCCATTGTCGGCACGGCGGGCGAGCTGGAGCACGGCGCGCTCTGGCACGTGCCGGGCGGCTACGCCATGCGCGAGCGGCTTGGCGACGCCAAGGCGATCGTGCCGTCGGCCAAGAAGGTCGGCGCCTTCGGCTCGAAGCTCGACGTGCCGCTCGGCCACATCAACGCCGCCTATGTGCGCAGCCATTTCGACGCCATGGAAATCGGCATCAGCGACGGGCCGCGTCCCGACGAAATCCTGTTCTGCCTCGCCATGACCTGCGGCCCGCGCATCCACAACCGCATGGGCGGCCTCGCGGCCGACGGCATCAAGGCCTGGGACGGGCTGCGGTGAGCGGCGAGGACAATCTGCTCAAGCTGGTCGAGGTCGAAGAGCCCGAGGAGCAGGATTACCTCCTGCAGGAGCAGGTCGGCTTCATCCTGCGCAAGGCGCACCAGCGCCATGTCTCGATCTTCGCCGCGCATATCGGCGACCTGACGCCGCCGCAATTCGCGGCACTGGCCAAGCTGCGCGACGTCGGCGAGACCTCGCAGAACCAGCTCGGCACGCTGATCGCCATGGATGCGGCGACGGTGAAGGGCGTGATCGACCGGTTGAAGGCGCGCGGCCTGGTCGAACTCTCCAAGCATGAGGTCGACAAAAGGCGGCTGCTGGTCAATCTGACCGCGGAAGGCCGCGACGCGATCGAACGCCTGATCCCGCTGGCGCGCGAGATCACCAGGGAGACGCTGGCGCCGCTCTCGGCCAAGGAGATCGCCACCTTCATGAAGCTGCTGGCCAAGCTGGCGTAGGTTCCAAGATAGCCTGGCGTTGCAAGCTGGATTCCCTGCCGCATGGGAGAGAGGTGGCTTTCCCCAGCAAGGTGAGGTTGCTCATCGCTTGTCGATCGACACTAAAGGTGATTGGATCGAACAAAACCGGGGGCAATGGTGGGGCAGCTTATCGCAGGCGACGACGGATCGCCAGTAGAGGAAGTAGGCGCCTGGGCCAAAACCAAGCACGAATATCTATGTCGCTATGTCGATATCAGCCGTGGTGTCCGGTCGAGATGGCTCGACCCGGGAAAGGCTGGCGCGACGCTGATTGATCCGTTTTGTGGGCCGGGCAGATGTAAGATTCGCGGCGTTAAGGAATTCATCGATGGCGGCGCTGTTGCCGCCTGGAAAAAGAGCGTCGACAGCAACACACCATTCTCTGCGGTATATATCGGCGACATTGAAGCCGAACGGGTTGAGGCCTGCGAAAAGCGGTTACGCGCATTAAACGCTCCAGTCGTGGCTTTCACAGGCGATGCTGTTGCCACCATCAAGACGTTTGTCAGCGTTCTGAACCCTCATGGTTTGAATTTCGCATACCTGGATCCTTACAACCTGCAGACACTCAACTTCGAGATGATCCGGACGTTGTCAGGCCTACGGCATATCGACATGCTCGTACATGTAAGCCAGATGGACCTGCAGCGGAATCTCGACAACTACTCGTCTGGCGACTCGGCGGTATTCGATGCCTTCATTCCTGGCTGGCGTGATTCCATCAAAGCTGGAAGCGTCACGGCAACACGCCAGGCAATTTTGCGATATTGGTCCGAACTTGTTGGGCGACTTGGCGTGTGGCCCTCTTTGGAACCCAAACTAATCACCGGACCCGGCAACCAGCCGCTATATTGGCTCCTGCTAGCCGCCAAGCATGAACTCGCTCTGGCATTCTGGAAGGTCGCCGCCAACAAGCAGAAGCAAGGCAGCCTTTTCTAGACTGTAGCTGCCGGCATTTCATCATAGATGCGACCGTTGAGCACCCGGCCAGCGGCTTTCTTGTTGTTGCCTCCCCACTGTTTGAAGAAGAATGCAGTGCCCGCGCGTCTGCACATCGTTTCAATCTCGTCGACCCAGTGAGGATCCATATACCGTGCCCCGGGTCCGCTTTCACCGCCTACGATCGCCCAATGAATATCGGCGAGATTGGCACCGGCTACAGACCCAATCAACGGCTCTAGAGAAACGAATCGAATTGCTGCTGGCACTCGGCGAAGATCATCAAGTCGACCCAGCACTCGATGATCTTCGACGCTGGTCCCGAGCCAGACATTCGGCAGAACGGGAAAATCGCCGCGTGTCAGGACCTTCGCCATGACTTCCGGGCGCTTCGTTAGAATCTGGTAAGTATGTCGCGGCGTCTCTTGCATCACAGTCCACACCTGCCGAATAAAATCGGCCGGCACATCGACATGGAAGAGATCAGACATCGAGTTTACGAAGACGCGGCGTGGTTTCGACCAAGTTGCAGGAATCGACAGCGACCTCGGATCGGTGATGACTTTGCCGGTCCACTTTGCTCGACCGCCCGTCTTGCGCGTCAGCCCCTGGTATTTGTTCATACCCATGGCTTCCAGCCGCGCCGCCATGCGCATCGCGTAGCAGTTCGTGCAGCCAGCGGTCACGATCGTGCAGCCGGCCACCGGGTTCCAAGTTGCGTCGGTCCATTCGATTGAAGTCTCGGCCATAGGAAGACTCTCCTTCACGTTGATGGTTAATTCAAGGTGATGAAGCTTCCGTTATCGTGTTCTGAAGGCTGAGCGAGGTTCCGGCCGCCCAGCCATGGCCAAGAATCAGGGCTTGAACACACCGGAACAAAGCGCCTGCAGCTTCGAAAAGACGCCCTTGCCGCCGGCGATGACCTGCGTGCCGCTCTGCAGCACCGTCTTGGGATCCGCCTGCAGGACGGTGCCGCCGGCCTCCTCGATCAGCAGCATGCCGGCCAGGCAGTCCCAGGCGTTCATGTGTTCCTCGACATAGCCAAGCAGCCGGCCCGAGGCCACATAGGCCAGCATCAGGGCGCCGGACGCGTTGCGGAAGAAGACACCGCCTTCGGCGAGGATCTTCTTGATCAGCACCGCGATGTTCTCGGCCTCGGCCCGGTTCGAGAACCCGGTCCCCACCGACCCTTCTTCCAGGCTGGTCGCGGCACTTGCCTTGATCGGCCTGCCGTTGATGAAGGCGCCGCCGCCGCGCCTGCCATGGAACGTCTCGCCGATCGATGGTTCGCGGATGACGCCGACGACCGTCTCCCCGTCCCTTGCGCAAGCGATCACCACGCACCAGGCCGGAATGCCGCGCACGAAATTGGCGGTGCCGTCGATGGGATCGATGACCCAGGCATAGCTGCTCGAGCCGGCGACAGAAGCGTGTTCCTCGCCGACGATGCCGTCCTGCGGATAGTCCTTGGCGATCGCCGCACGGATGAACAGCTCGACCTCGCGGTCGGCTTGCGAGACCAGGTCCTGATGGCCCTTGCTCTCGATGGTCAGGCTTTCCAGATCGCGGAAATATTCGAGCCCGAGCTCGCCGGCCCGCCGCGCCAGATCGATGGCAAACTGCGTGCGGGCGTCAAGATCTTGGGTCACGGAAGGCTCGCTCCCGCTGGGGATGCGCCCCCACTTAGCAGAGCATCGCCGCCGGCAAAAGCACCCGGCGGATAAATGTCAGGCGGCTTGCGACAGCGATTTGTGAGCGTCTGCCAGGATCTCGAACGACCGCACCCGCGCCGCGTGATCGAAGATCTGCGCGGTGACCATCAGCTCGTCGGCGCCGGTGCGGCGCACGAAGGCGTCGATGCCCTGACGGACCGTTTCGGGAGAACCGACGACGGCGCAGGACAGCGCCTGGCCGAGCATGGTCTTGGCCATCGGATCGAGATCGCGGTCATAGTTATCGACCGGCGGCGGCAACCGTCCGGGCCGGCCGGTGCGCAGATTGACGAAGGCCTGCTGCAGCGAGGTGAACAGCAGCCGCGCCTCGGCATCGGTGGACGCGGCAAAGACGTTGAGGCCGAGCATCACATGCGGCCTGTCGAGCTGTTCGGACGGCTGGAAGCGCGAGCGATAGATGTCCAGCGCATGATCGAGCTCGGCCGGCGCGAAATGCGAGGCGAAGGCGTAGGGCAGGCCGAGCATGGCGGCGAGCTGCGCGCCGTAGAGGCTGGAGCCGAGAATCCAGATCGGAACGGTCTGGCCTTCGCCCGGCACGGCCCTGAGGCGCTGGCCTTCCTCCGCCGGCAGGAAATAGCCCATCAGTTCGACGACATCCTGCGGGAAGTTGTCGACGCCGGCCTCGAGGTTGCGGCGCAAGGCGCGCGCGGTGTTCATGTCGGTGCCGGGCGCCCGGCCAAGGCCGAGATCGATGCGGCCGGGAAACAGGGCGGCCAGCGTGCCGAACTGCTCGGCGATCACCAGCGGCGCATGGTTGGGCAGCATGATGCCGCCGGCGCCGACGCGGATGGTTTTGGTGCCGCCGGCGACATGGGCGATGACCACGGATGTGGCGGCGCTCGCAATGCCCGGCATGTTGTGGTGCTCGGCCAGCCAGTAGCGCTTGTAGCCCAGCCGCTCGGCGTGGCGGGCGAGGTCGAGCGAGTTGGCAAGCGATTGCGAGGCATCGCTGCCTTCGACGATCGGCGACAGGTCGAGAACGGACAATTCGGTCATGCGGTGGTCTCCACGATCTTCTCACGCACTTTGGCCTCGAAAGCCGTGCGGTCGGGAATGATGATGCCGAGCAGGCCTTGCAGCGTGTCGGCGAGTTCGGCGGCGGTGGCTATTTCCGTCTGCTCGGTGCGGCCGCCAAGGTGATGGATCGACAGCCTGACACCGCGCAGCGCGTAACGCCGGTCCGGCATGGCGCGCGCCGCAATGACGGAGGTGAGGAAATGCGATGTCGGGCTGGTCGACAGGAAGTAATTGGTGACGGAATAGTCGACCTCGTATTGCGGCTGCAGGTCGAAGCGGTAGAGCGAGCGCCAGTCGCCGCCGATGGCGGCCTGCAGGCGAAAATGATCGCCGGCCTCGACGATGCGGAATGGCTCGTGCGGGGTTTTCTGTTCCGGGCCGGGATCCAGCAGCAGCGGCGCCGTCAGGGTCAGGCCGCCGAAGCCGACATCGGCGATGTAGGTACGGCCATCGAGCTCGACGCGCAAAAGCATGTGGCTGCGCGCGGTGATGGCGTCCTCGCTCTGGCCCCAGAGCACGCGCGCGGCCAGGCCGTCGACCTCGAACCCCAGCGCCCGCAGCGCATGCATGAAGAGGAGGTTGTGCTCGAAGCAATAACCACCGCGCCCGCCAAGGACGATCTTGTCCTGCAGCGCGGCGAGGTCGAGCCGGACCGGGCGGCCAAGAAACGGATCGATGTTCTCGAAGGGGATCGCCTGTGGATGCGCGAAATGCAGCATCTTCAGCGTATCCAGCGACGCGTCGCGCGGACCGGCGTAACCGATGCGCGCGAGATACGCGTCGAGGTCGAAGGCAAGGGCATCGCTCATAAGGAAGGCACCGGGCGTTGATCGGCCGGATATAGGCATTCGATACGGCCGCCGCAAACAACGTCCGCCTTCTATGCCGCCGCCTGGCCGTTCTCCTCGACGGGTTCGTCCTCGACCACGGCGGTTTGCTGCGCGGCGAGGAAATTGCCGACATGGCCAAGCCCTTCGAAATGGTCGCAGAACACCTTGATGACGACCAGCAGCGGCACCGCCATCAATGCGCCGACGAAACCCCACAGCCACGACCAGAAGGCAATGGCGATGAAGATCGCCACCGCGTTTATTTCCAGGCGCCTGCCGACCACCATCGGTGTCACGAACTGGCCTTCCACGACATCGCACAAAAGCACGAAGGCCGGCGCCAGAAGCGCGTAGGAGATGGTGTCGAAGCTGATCAGCGCCATCACCGCCACCAGCACGATGGTCAGCAGCGCGCCGACATAGGGCAGGAAGTTGAACAATGCGGCGGCGACACCCCAGACCAGCGGGTTGGGCATGCCGAGCGCCCACAGGCCCAGGCCGATGACGGTGCCGAGACCCGCATTGATGATGGTGACGGTGAGCAGATAGTGCGAGATTTCGCGCTCGACGTCATAGACGACGCGCAGCGCCCGCTTCTTCTCGGTGAGGCTGGCGAAGGACTGGATGATCTTCTCGTAGAACATCGTGCCCGAGGCGAGCAGGAACAGCGACAGCACGAAGATGATGGTGAGGCTTGTACCCGCCGCCAGGATGTTGCTTGCGGCCGACGACAGGATGCCCGACTGGGCGACGGCCACCTTCTGGACGCCAGGCTCCTGCGAGGTCTCGGTCATCTGCTCGATCTGATGCGAGACCTGCATGATCCTTTCCAGCGGACGCCGCAATTGCGCCAGCCGCTCGGTGAGCTGCTGGCCGATCGACGAGGTGTTGTTGAGGAGATCGATGACAGGACCTGAGAGCAAATAGCCGGCGCTGGCGAACACGCAGATGGACAAAAGCACCAGGAGCGTCGCCGAAACCGCTTCGGGAATGCCGCGCTTGCGCAGCAGCCGCACGATCGGCGTCAATGTCAGCGCCAGCAGGAAAGCGAGCATGACCGGCATGAAGAAGGCGCGGCCGAAATAGAGCGCATAGACGGTCATGAAGATGAAGATGCCGACCAGCAGCGAGCGCATCAGATGGGTATCCGCACGGGCTTCGACGCGCGGATCCGGGCTTTCGGCAACGCCTGCGCCCGGAGCGGCGGGTTCGGCTTTCATCATGGACCCTCAGCGGTGCACCGTATCTGGTGCAGTCCGTTGACGAAAAAACGCCGGCGCGCCAGCAAGGTTCCTTTAGCCGGCAAGGCCCCTTATGCGACGGGCGCTGCCACCGCCGGCGCGGACTTCGCCGTTTCCTTGCGCACGATCGGGGCCACTTTGGTGCCGTAGAGTTCGATCGCCTTCATGATCTTGGCATGCGGCATGGTGCCGATCGCCATCTGCAGCAGGAAGCGGTCATTGTTGAAGATCCCGTGCTGGGCGACGATCTTCTCGGCCACCTGCTCTGGACTGCCTACGAACAGGGCGCCGTCGGGGCCACGCGACTGGTCGAAATGCGCCCGCGATGTCGGGCCCCAGCCACGCTCGCGGCCGATGCGGTTCATCACCTCGGCCTGCGGGCCGTAGAAATCGTCGGCCGCCTGTTCGGTGGTGTCGGCGATGAAGCCGTGCACGTTGATGCTGGTGGCGAGACCCGTCGGGTCGCTGCCGGCGCGCCTGGCAGCCTCGCGGTAGAGGTCGAACAGCGGCGCGAAGCGCGCCGGCTCGCCGCCGATGATGGCAAGCGCCAGCGGCAGGCCGAGCGCACCCGCGCGGGCGGCGGACTGCGGCGTCCCACCAATCGCGATCCAGACTGGCAGCCTGTCCTGGAAGGGCCGGGGATAGACACCGCGATCGTTGATCGGCGCACGCAGATTGCCGGACCAGGTGACCTTGACGCTGTCACGGATGGCGAGCAGCAGATCCAGCTTTTCTGCAAAGAGCTCGTCATAGTCTTCCAGATTGTAGCCGAACAGCGGGAAGGATTCGATGAACGAACCGCGCCCGGCCATGATCTCGGCACGGCCGCCCGAGAGAAGATCGAGCGTGGCGAACTGCTGGAAGACGCGCACCGGATCGTCGGAGGACAAGACCGTGACCGCGCTGGTCAGCTTGATGCGCTTCGAGCGCTCGGCGGCAGCGGCGAGCGCCACGACCGGCGCGGAGGCGGCATAATCGGGCCGGTGATGCTCGCCGAGACCGAAGACGTCGAGACCGACCTGGTCGGCGAGTTCGACCTCCTCGATCAGGTTGCGCAAGCGCTCATGTGGCCCGATGGCGTCCGGGCCGGGCTGCGGGCCGACGTCGGCGAAAGTGTAGAGACCGAGTTCCATTTGATGTCATCCTGCTGTTGGGTTTTGCGGCTAGACGTAGCGAGCGAACGGCCTTGCCGCCAGAGGCGTGGACGGTGAACAGTGCATGTCGGTTTGGGCAGCAAAAGGCGTCTCCCGGCTGCAACATCACGGAATTTCATGGCTGGCATACCGTTTTGGCGCTTGAACTCTCGGCATTCGCGCGTATGTAAGCCTCGCGAATTGACTTCAGGGAAGTGGACTTGGCTATCTACAGGGAAAAAGACATTTTCGAGCGGCGCAACGCCGCGAACGAGGCAAAGAAGGCGCTTCTGGAGCGCTTCAAGTCAAAGCCGGCGGCAGATGATCCTGCGGTGCTGGCGCGACAGGCCGAACGCAAGGCAATCCTCCAGGCTCGTGAGATCCGCGAAGCCGAGAAGGCAAGGCTGAAGCAGGAAAAGCTGGCACGCGAGGCGGTCGAGAAGGCCGAGCGCGAGGCAGCGGCCGAAGCGGCACGCATCGCGGCCGAGGAGGCGGCGCAGGCCGAGGCCAAAATTCGGGAAGCCGAAGAAAACGAGCGCATCGCCCGTTTGCTGGCCGACGAAGCCGAACGCAAGGCCAAGCGCGACGCGCGCTATGCGGCGCGCAAGCAGCGCACGGGCAGAACGCCTCCGGGCTTTTCCGCCCGCTAGCAGCTTCGGCGCAGCCAAGTTCGAACATTGAATCAGGGTCGCCTTGCAGCGGCCCTGAAGGTGTTTGTGCGGCGCTTTTCTTGTTGGACGCATATCGCTGTCCCACGCCGCTTTCAGGCAGCGAATTTCAGCCCCATAATGCCGCAGACGATCAGCGCGATGCAGCCGAGGCGGATCGCGGTGGCGGGCTCGCCGAGCAGCCAGATGCCGAGCAGGGCCGTGCCGACCGTGCCGATGCCGGTCCACACCGCATAGGCGGTGCCGACGGGAAGCGCCTTCAGCGCCAGGCCAAGCAAGGTAAGACTGACGATCATCGAGGCGACCGTGAGCACGGTCGGAACCAGCCTGGTAAATCCGTCGGTGTATTTGAGGCCGATCGCCCAGCCGATTTCGAAGAGGCCAGCGAAAAACAGAAAAGTCCACGACATCGGAACGCTCCATCCAGCATCGGGCCGGAGACAGGATCCGATCCTCAGATACCGATCACTATGGCGGGTCGTCCCGACCGAATTGTTGGGGAGGCGCGGGGTCGTCCCCGCACCATCGATATAGGTTGTCCAAACGCCCGATCAACCCGGCGGCATTGTCTGACGCCGGTGGATTTTGCCGCGCCTGACTTGCCGAGGCTTACTTTTCCTTGATGCGCATCGCCTTGACCGGCGGCGCCTTCAGGGCGGGAGCGGGTGCCGGCTTCTTGGCATCCTTCTTCGGCTTGCGGGCTTCCTTGCCTGCCTTCATCGCACCTTTAGCCATGATTCGTTCCTCCAGTTGCGGGGAATGAAGTGAAACAAGAGAAACGCTTTGCTGCAAGGGGGCAGTATCTGTCGCAACCGCCGGCCGACTGCTTTCAACCGGTTTCTAATTTGCTCGTAAACCATGACCGTCCGTGCCATTCTCGTTTTCGCACTGCAGCATCGACCCGCGCCTTCGCCCGGGTGATCGTCGGGCAGGCCGGTCAGGACGACAATGCGGATCCATATCGGCTGCGAGATGAGTTTCGACTTCCCGCAGGAGACGCCGCTCATCGCGATGCTCAATGTCCACTATTCCCGCGCCTCCGACCTCGAGCGCCCGGATTTCCTGACCTCCAGCCCGCCAGTTCCGGTTGTGGGTTATCGCGACAGTTTCGGCAATTGGTGCAACCGGTTCGTCGCGCCGGCCGGGCGGTTCACCTTCGGTACGGATGCGGTGATCCGCGACGCCGGCACATTCGAGATGGGCGAGCTGATGGCCTGGCAGCACGAGGTGCGCGACCTGCCGGCCGAGACGCTGCTGTTCCTGCTGCCCAGCCGGTTTTGCGAAAGCGACCTTTTGGCCAACGAAGCCTGGCGGCTGTTCGGCCATACGCCGCTCGGCATCCCTCGCGTGCAGGCGGTGTGCGATTTCGTCCACAACCACATCGTCTTCAACTACGGCAATGCGCGGCCGACGCGCACCGCGGCTGAAGCCTATCGCGAGCAGAGCGGCGTGTGCCGCGATTTCGCGCATCTTGCCGTCACCTTCTGCCGGGCGCTCAACATCCCGACGCGCTACTGCACCGGCTACATCAGCGATATCGGCATGGCGAAGCCGTGGTCGAGCATGGATTTCGCCGCCTGGATGGAAGTCTATCTCGGCGGCCGCTGGCATGTCTTCGACCCGCGCAATAATGCGCCGCGCATCGGCCGTATCCTGATCGCTTCCGGGCGCGACGCCGGGGATGTGCCGCTGACCCATATTTTCGGACCGGGGACACTGGCCGGCTTCAAGGTGTGGACCGACGAGATCGTCGAATAGTCGCCGTCTCCCGCCGGCCGGTCCCAAACAAATCGCGTCTTGAACGACCCGGCAGTTGGCGCGTTATGGTGGAGCTGCGGCCGTCCGGCCGTTAGACTGGGCACGTCGAACGAGGACCAAATCGCATGGCCGGGCACGGCGGCTCCAAAATGGTCATCTATGCGGCGCTTGCCGGCAATCTGGCGATCGCGCTGACCAAATTCGCCGCCGCCTTCTTCACCGGCAGCTCGGCGATGCTGTCGGAAGGTGTGCATTCGCTGGTCGATACCGGCAATGGCGGTCTGCTGCTCTACGGCATGCACCGTGCCGCGCGCCCGGCCGACCGCACGCATCCGCTTGGGCATGGCCGCGAACTCTATTTCTGGAGCTTCATCGTTGCCCTCCTGGTCTTCGCGCTGGGCGCCGGCGTGTCGTTCTACGAGGGCATCATCCACATCATGGCGCCGGAGCCTGTCGCCAACGTCAAGGTGAACTATGTCGTTCTCGGCTTGTCCTTCCTGTTCGAGGGCAGCTCCTGGCTGGTGGCGCTGAAGGAATTCCGCCGAGAGAAAGGCAAACAGAGCTGGTTGCAGGCCCTGCAGTCGAGCAAGGACCCGAGCGTCTATACCGTCCTGTTCGAGGACAGCGCCGCGCTTGTCGGCCTGATCGTCGCCTTTGCCGGCATATTGGCGGCGGAGCTGCTGGAGATGCCGGAACTCGACGGCGCCGCCTCGATCGGCATCGCGCTCATTCTCGGCGCCACGGCGATTTTCCTCGCCCGCGAAAGCAAGGGGCTGCTGATCGGCGAGCCGGCGTCGCCCGAAGTGCAGAAAAAGGTGCTGGCGATCGTGCAGCAGGATCCGGCGGTGCAGCGCGCGAACGGTGTCCTGACCGTCCATATGGGACCGCAAGAGATCGTTGCCGGGCTCAGCATCGAATTCGAGGACCATCTGTCGGCGCCGGAGATCGAAGCCTGTGTCGAGCGCATCGAGGCACGGCTGAAGAAGGAGATGCCGGAGATCACGCGGCTGTTCGTCAAGCCGCAGACCACGGGTACCTGGGAGCAGCGGCGCAAGCTGATCGAAACGGCATCGAACTAGTCCTGGACCAGCGCTGCACCGTTGCCCCGTCGCATTGCCTTGCTAAGATCAGGCGACGGATTTCGGAGAACGACCATGAAGATCGACGGCGGGTGCCATTGCGGCGCCATCACCTATGAGGCCGAGGTCGACCCGGCGAAGACCTCGATCTGCCATTGCACGGACTGCCAGCAGCTGACCGGCACGGCTTTTCGCGTCACCGTTCCCGCGCCCGAGGATCACTACCGGATCACCAGGGGCACGCCAAAACTCTATATCAAGACCGGATCGAGCGGGGCCAAGCGCGCCCAGGGCTTTTGCGGCGACTGCGGTTCGCATCTTTTCGCGACTTCGGTTGGCGACGGCCCGAAGGTCTATGGAATCAGGGCGGGCACCGCGCGGCAACGCGAGGATCTGGTGCCGACACAACAGAAATGGCACCGGTCGGCCCTGCACTGGCTTCCCGAATTCGAGGGCATGAGCATCGTGGTGGAGCAGTAGCTCCGCCCTCCCGGTCGAAAACCGCCCCAGGACAAGCAATTCTGTGCTAGCCTCGCTCACCATCAAGGGGCGGGAAATAGCCATGTTGGAAACGGATAAACTGTTTGCCGGCTCGATCCCGGAAAACTACGACCGCTATATGGTGCCGTTGATTTTCGAGCCATTCGCCGCGGACCTTGCACGGCGGGCAGCGTCCTTCTCGCCCAAAGCCGTCCTGGAAGTCGCCGCGGGCACCGGGGTCGTCACCCGTGCCTTGGCGCCAAAACTGTCCGCCGACGCAACCTATGTCGTGACCGACCTCAACCAGCCGATGCTCGACTACGCCGCTTCGCGACAGGCTCGCGACAGTCGCATGCAATGGCGCCAGGCCGATGCCATGGCGCTACCGTTCGAGGACGCCGCCTTCGATCTCGTTTGCTGCCAGTTCGGCGCGATGTTCTTTCCCAGCCGCCCATCCGCCTACCGCGAGGCCAGGCGGGTGCTGAAGCCCGGCGGGCATTTCCTGTTCAACGTATGGGACCGCATCGAGGAAAATGTCTTCGCCGATGATGTGACCAATGCGCTGGCAAGGATGTTTCCGAACGATCCGCCGCGCTTTCTGGCCCGCACGCCGCATGGCTACCACGATACGGCGCTGATCCGCGGCGAGCTGGAAGAGGCCGGCTTCTCCGGCGTGGCGATCGAAACGAGGGCTGAAGAAAGCCGCGCCCCCTCGCCGCGCCTGCCGGCCGTGGCCTACTGCCAGGGAACGGTGCTTCGCACCGAAATCGAGGCCAGGGATCCCGGAGAACTGGACGCTGCAACGGATTACGCCGCGTCCGCGATTGCGGCCAGATATGGCGGCGGCGCGGTTGCCGCCAAAATCCAGGCCCACGTCATCGTGGCCGTGGCCTAGGCCGGAATTGCTGGCTAGTCGTCGCCTTCGACGACCCGCAGCCTGAGCTGCCCGGTCTTTGAGTCGGCAGCGCGCGGTCCGGGCTCGAGTTTCGCCGCCGGTGCCCGTGACGGCGTCTCCGGGCCGGCATCGCCATCGGCCTGCGCGCCGAACTCCAGCGCCTCGATCTTCTGGCCGCGCTTGGTCACTTTCGATGTCGAGACCAGGATATCGTCGATGTCCTTGGCCGATTGGCCGAAATGCACCTGCAGCTTGCGCACGCGCTCGTCGACGCGCGCGACATCCTCCATCAGCCGGATGACCTCGCCCTGGATCAGATGCGCCTGTTCGCGCATGCGGGCATCCTTGAGGATCGCCTGGATGACCTGGATCGACAGCATCAGCAGCGACGGCGAGACGATGACGACGCGGGCGCGGTGCGCCTTGTGGACGATCGCCTCGAAATTCTCGTGGATCTCGGCGAACACCGATTCCGACGGCACGAACATGAAGGCGGTGTCCTGCGTCTCGCCCTGGATCAGGTATTTTTCCGAAATATCGCGAACATGGATCTCGATGTCGCGGCGGAAGGCCTGGGACGCGACCTTCTGCAGGTCGGCGCCGTCGGCCGCGCGGATTGCGTTCCAGGCCTCCAGCGGAAACTTTGCGTCGATGGCCAGCGAGGGCGCGCCGTTCGGCATCTTCACCAGGCAGTCGGGCCGGCTGCCGTTCGACAGCGTCGCCTGGAATTCATAGGCGCCATGCGGCAGGCCGTCGGCGACGATCGCCTCCATGCGCGACTGGCCGAAGGCGCCGCGCGTCTGCTTGTTGGAGAGGATCGCCTGCAGCTGCACGACCTGGCCGGCGAGCGACTGGATGTTGCCTTGCGCGACATCGATGATGGCCAGCCGCTCCTGCAGTTTCGCCAGGCTTTCATGCGTCGATTTGGTCTGCTCGGTCATGGTCTGGCCGATGCGGCCGGTCATGGCGTCGAGGCGCTGGCCGATCGACTGCGTCAGCTCCGCCTGGCGCGCGCCGAACACTTCGGCAATGGCGCCCATGCGGCCCTGCATCTCGGCCTGGCTTTGCAAGATGCCGGCCATCCGCGCCTCGGCGTCGCGGGCATGGTCGGCGGCTTCCGCGGCAGCGACGGCGCGCGCCTTGGCCGACCGCCACAGCGCGACGACCAGCGCCACGAACAGGCCGAGGAACAGCAAGGCGCCGAAGGCCAGGGCGTGGCCCAGCGTGATTGTCGATGCGCCAAGCCGGGCGACGGGCTGCGAAAGGATGGTGCTCAGATCATTCATGTGGACAGCATAGCCGATTCGGCCGGCTGGCACAGATCAAAACGTGAACGATACTCAGGTCCGCCGGTTGACGCATTTCGCTGGACGTCTTACGTGGGACGCCATGCCGATCAAGCCGCTCATCATCCTTCCCGATCCCATCCTGCGCCAGGTTTCCAAGCCGGTGGAGCGCGTCGACGCGCCTTTGCGCAAACTGGCCGACGACATGCTGGCGACCATGTATGACGCGCCCGGCATCGGACTGGCGGCAATCCAGATCGGCGAGCCGCTGCGCATGCTGGTGATCGACCTCGCCAAGGAAGACGAAACGCCGGCGCCGCATGTCTTCATCAACCCGGAGATCCTGGAAAGTGCCGATCAGCGCTCGGTCTACGAGGAAGGCTGCCTGTCGATTCCCGACTATTACGCCGAAGTGGAACGCCCGGCTTCCGTTCGCGTGAAATATCTCGACCGCGACGGCAAATTGCAGGAGATGGAGGCCGAGGGGCTGATGGCGACCTGCCTGCAGCACGAGATCGACCATCTCAACGGCGTGCTGTTCATCGACCATATCTCGAAGCTGAAGCGCGACATGGTGGTGAAGAAGTTCAAGAAGCTCGCCAAGGACAAGGCGCCGGGCAAGCTGGTGGGATAGGGGAACATGCCCCTGCGCGTCATCTTCCTGGGCACGCCGGAGTTCTCGGTGCCGACGTTGCGCGCGATCGCCGAGGCCGGACATGAGATTTCCGCCGTCTACACACAGCCGCCGCGCGCCGCCGGCCGGCGCGGGCTGGAGCTGACGCCGTCGCCGGTGCAGCGCGAGGCCGAGCGGCTGGGCATCGCGGTGCGCACGCCGACATCCCTCAAGGACGAGGCCGAGCAGGCGGCGTTCAGCGCCCTGCGGGCCGACATAGCGGTGGTCGTCGCCTATGGTTTGCTGCTGCCGAAGCCAATTCTTGACGCGCCCCGGCTTGGCTGCATCAACGGCCACGCATCGCTCTTGCCGCGCTGGCGCGGTGCCGCCCCCATCCAGCGCGCCATCATGGCGGGTGACCTGGAAAGCGGCATGATGGTTATGCGCATGGAAGAGGGTCTCGACACCGGACCGGTGGGATTGCTTGAAAAATGCACCATCGAACCCGATATGACAGCCGGCGATCTGCATGATCGGTTGATGCGCGTCGGTGCCGCCCTGATGGTGGAAGCGCTGGCGCGGCTGGAAGGGAACACCCTGACATTTAGCGCGCAAGTGGCGGAAGGGGTGACTTACGCCAGAAAAATCGATAAATCCGAGACGCGCGTAGACTGGACGCGGCCAGCGGCCGAGGTCCACAACCATCTTCGCGGCCTGTCGCCCTTTCCCGGCGCCTGGTCCGAAATAGACATTGGCGGCCGCATGGAACGGCTGAAACTGCTTCGCTCGACGCTGTCCGAAGGCCTGTCGCTTTCGGAAGGTTTGGGCGAGTCGGGAGGAATTCTCGATGACCGGCTGACGGTCGCCTGCGGGGCAGGCGCGATCAGGCTGGTCGAAGTTCAACGCGCGGGCGGAAAGCCCGCCGCCGCGTCGGAATTCCTGCGCGGAGCCAAGATCGTAAAAGGAATGAAATTCTCATGAGCATGATGTCGATACGCGCGGCAACGCCGCGGGATCGCGAGGCAATTCGCCTCGTCGAGGAACACGCCTTCCGCCAGCAGGCGGAGGCCGGGCTGGTCGACGCGCTGGTGACCGGCGGCGACGCCGTCGTCGAACTGGTGGCGGAAGAAGACGGCCAGGTGGTCGGCCATATCCTGTTTTCCCGGCTGTTCGTCCAGAATGGCGGCAAGAGCTTCGCAGCCGTGGCGCTGGCGCCGCTGGCGGTGGAGCCTTCGTTTCACGGCAGCGGCATTGGCGGCGCGCTGATCCGCGAGGCGCATATCCGCCTCAGGGATGCCGGCGAGACGCTGGCCGTGGTGCTGGGCGACCCGGCCTATTACGGCCGGTTCGGTTACAGCCATGCGCGAGCCGAGAAGTTCGAGAGCGAATATCAAGGCGAGGCGCTGCAGGCGCTGGCCTGGGGCGACGCTCCGGAGGCCGGCAGGCTGGTCTACGCTTCCGCCTTCGCCGCTCTCGCCGCGTAGAGCAGTCCACCGTTCATGGAACGGTGACTTGCTCTACCTGTTTGTTTTAACGCAATTCCGGACGGAAACCGTTTCACACTTTTCCTGGAATTGCTCAAGGCGAGAGCTCTAGCCGCAAATGCCGCGTTTTCGCCTCGACATCGAATATGACGGCAGCCTGTTTGCCGGCTGGCAGCACCAGGCCGACCAGCCTTCGGTGCAGCAGGCGATCGAGCGGGCGATCGAGAAATTCTGCGGCGAGGCGGTGCGGTTGCGCGCCGCCGGCCGCACCGATGCCGGCGTGCATGCGAGCGCTCAGGTGGCGCATGTCAACCTGGCCAAGCCATGGCCTGGCGACAAGGTGCGCGATGCCGTCAACGCCCACCTGCAGGCAGCCGGCGCGCATGTCGTCATCCTGAAGGCGGCGATCGTTCCCGACGATTTCGACGCGCGCTTCTCGGCCACCGGCCGCCACTATCTCTACCGCATCCTCAACCGCCGCGCGCCCGCGGCGCTGGAAAAGGGCAAGGTGTGGTGGGTGCCGAAGCGGCTCGATGCCGGCGCCATGCACGAGGCCGCGAAACTCCTGCTCGGCCGGCATGACTTCACCACCTTCCGTTCGACCCAGTGCCAGGCCAACAGCCCGGTTCGGACGCTGGAACGGCTCGATGTGAGCCGGGCGGGCGACATGATCGAGGTGAGAGCCTCGGCCCGTTCCTTCCTGCACAACCAGGTGCGCTCCATGGTCGGCTCGCTCAAGCGCGTCGGCGATGGCGGCTGGACCGAGGCCGACCTCAAGGCAGCGCTCGAAGCGCGCGACCGCGCCGCCTGCGGCCAGGTGGCGCCGCCCGACGGGCTTTTTCTCATTGGCGTCGATTATCCCTGAACAGCGTCCAGAAGCTCTGTTCGGAATAGAGTCCGAAGACTCTATTCCGAAAGGAACCGGCAGGCCCTATTCAGAGCCCGGCAGGCTACAACCCCGGAAACGGTCCGGAAAGGCTCTGGGCCCCGATATTGTCCGGCACGGTGATGCCAAGCAGCATCTGCAGCCCGAACAGCACCAGCAGCGAAGCGATGAACATGCCGACGAAAACGGCGGTGCCGACCGCCGCGCCCTTGCCGATCGTGGCATTGGTCATGCGCCAGGTCAGCGCCATCGACAAGGCGAACAGCAGCAGCGACACAAGGCTCGAGACCTGGCTTGCCGACGACAGGAAAAGCCTGATCAGCGCCGAGGGCAGCATAAGCCAGGCAGTGATGGCCGAGGCCCAGTTGCTGGCGACGACATAGTGGACGAAGCGCCCGCCAATGCCAGCGCGCGGCGCGACCAGGGCAAGCACGACCAGCGGCAGCACCCAGGAGCCGATGTCGACCGTCGCCAGGCGCAGCAGCATGCCGAAACGGCCCACGAAGGCGTTGGGATCGCCGATCTCGTTGGCGATGCCGACCCAGCCCACGATCAGCGCCGGCGCGGCAACGACAATGGCGAAGAAGGAATTCCAGAAACCGTCGGCCGACAGGTCGAGCAGGCGCAGGCCGTCGGCCTTGCCGAGCATAAGCCGCCAGGCACCGGTCAACGAAGCTTGGGTTTCATCCGCCGAAAGCATGCTGCTCAGCCCTGTCCGAACCAGTCTTCGATGAAGCGCTCGTAGATCCGCGTCAGCGTTTCGAGATCGGCAAGGGCGACGCGCTCGTCGACCATATGCATGGTCTTGCCGACCAGACCGAACTCGACCACCGGGCAGTAATCCTTGATGAAACGCGCATCCGACGTGCCGCCGGAGGTCGACAGTGTCGGCTCCTTGCCGATCGCCGCCTTGATCGAGCCGGCAAGTGTGTCGACCAACTTGTCGTCGCGGGTCAGGAAGACATGGCTTGGCCGGTCGCGCCAGACAAGGTCGTAGTCGACCGGCGTCTTCTTGCCCGGCCGGTACTTCTTGCGCTTGGCCGCCTGGTCGAGCCGGTTGTGGATTTCGGCCTGAACGGTCTCGGCCGTCCAGGTGTCGTTGAAGCGGATGTTGAAGGTCGCGGTCGCCTTCGCGGGGATCACATTGGTGGCCGGATTGCCGATATCGATGGAGGTGACCTCCAGATTGGTCGGCTGGAAATCCCTGGTTCCCTTGTCGAAGACGGGATGCAGCAAGGCGTCGACCAGGCTGATCAGCCCGCGCACCGGATTGTCGGCAAGCTGCGGATAGGCGGCATGGCCCTGGCGGCCGTTGACGGTGACCGAACCGGACAGCGAACCGCGCCGGCCGATCTTGATCATGTCGCCGAGCGCATCGGGATTGGTCGGCTCGCCGACGATCGAGGCATCCCATTTCTCGCCCCTGGAAGCCGCCCATTCGAGCAGCTTGACCGTGCCGTTGATGGCCGGGCCTTCCTCGTCACCGGTGATCAGCAGCGAGACCGAGCCCTTGGGGCCGCCATGCTTCTCGACATGGCGCGCTATCGCCGCGACGAAGCAGGCAATGCCGCCCTTCATGTCGACGGCGCCACGGCCATACATCTCGCCATCGGCGATCTCGGCGGCGAAAGGCGGATGCGTCCAGGCGGCCTCGTCGCCTACCGGCACGACATCGGTATGGCCGGCGAACATCAGATGCGGTCCGTTGCCGGACCGCCTTGCATAGAGGTTCTCGATGTCGGGCGTGCCGTCTTCCGAAAAGACCGGCCGGTCGACCAGGAAGCCGAGCGGTTTCAGCATCGTTTCCAGCGCGCCCAGCGCACCGCCTTCGGCTGGTGTCACGGAGGCGCAACGGATAAGGGCGGCGAGGTTTGCGGCGGGGTCGGTCGGCAGCGTCATGGCAAAAGCGATAGTCGAAAGCTGAGGGCCTGTCACGGACAGACATAGGAGCCAGCGCAATGGCAGACGATGCCGCCGACATTATGGTTTTCATGTCGTATAGTCGGGCCGGTGTGGAGCAAGAGATGGCAGCCGAGGAAAAACGGATCGTCATCGCCGGTGCCGGCAGCATCGGCTGCTATGTCGGCGGCTGTCTGGCGCTTGCCGGGCGGCCGGTTGTCCTGCTGGCCCGGCCGCGCATCGAGGCAGCGCTGCGGCAAGGCGGATTGCGCGTCAGCGACCTTGAAGGCCGCGATCGCCTGGTCAAGCCCGACGCGCTCGGGATCACCGCCGATCCCGCCGTCGCTCTGCCGCAGGCGGATGTGATCCTGGTGACCGTCAAGAGCGGCGCGACGCGGGAGATGGCGGCGCTGATCGAGGCCCATGCCCGACCCGACGCGGTGGTTGTCAGCCTGCAGAACGGCGTCGACAATGCCGACAGTCTGCGCGCCGGGTCCGGCCAGCGCACCGTGCTGGCCGGCATGGTGCCGTTCAATGTGGTGCAATCGCCTGACGACGAGCTGCCGCTGCGCGTCCACCGCGCCAGCGACGGCAAGGTGATGATCGAGGATGGCGGCCCTGCCGGCCTTCTCGACGTCGCCGGTCTTCTCGATGTCGCCAGTCTTCTCGACGTTGAAGGGCTGGCGGTCGAGACGCATGGCGACATGAAGGCCGTGCTGTGGGGCAAGCTTTTGATGAACCTCAACAACGCGCTGGTGGCGTTGTCGGACCTGCCGCTGGCGAGCGAACTCGCCGATCGGCGCTGGCGGCTGATCCTGGCCGGCCAGATCGACGAGGCGCTGCGGGCGATGAAAGCCTCCGGCATCGCGCCGGCGCGGATCGCCGGACCGCGGCCGGCGCTGCTGCCGAAAGTGCTGCGGCTGCCGGACTGGCTGTTCAAACTGCTGGCGCGGCGCATGCTGGCGATCGACCCTCAGGCGCGCTCGTCGATGTGGGACGATCTGCAGCGCGGCCGGCGCACGGAAATCGGCGAGCTGCAAGGCGCGGTGCTCGGCCTCGCCGAAAAAACGGGCACGCCGGCGCCGTTCTTGAAAAGCGTTACCGCTTTGGTGCGCGCGGCGGAAGCGGCGCGGCTTGGCCCGCCCGGCCTGGCGCCGGAACAGGTTGTGCCGCCGGGGGCCTCTCGATCAGCGTGATCTTCTGCCAGATTTTGCGCGACAGGTTCGAGCTCAAATTCTCGATATCATTGACGCCGTCGATAACGACGTCGTCATTGACCGACTGGGCGAAGAGTGCGGCTATCTTGCCGGTAATCGACAGCATTTCCGAGCAATAATCCAGATAGCGGGCAAGGTCGGCGGCATTGGTGATGCGGGCCGGGGAGTGCGCGGTCGGCTTGAAATCGGCCGAAAGTGCGGCCGGATCCTTGGTCAGCTGGTGCATGTCGATGACATGGATCAGCGAGCGCAGGCCGTGCAGCTGGCGAAACACCCGCTTGCGCTTTATGCGCTCCTCGGTGCGGATCAGCGCCAGCAGGCCGAGCACCGCGAGAATGCAGGTGTTGATCGACGCCTCAATGCCTTGCACCGATTGCAGGGCATCGTCGTTTCCGGAGATGCGGTCCAGGGGCAGGATCGTGCCGACGAACAGGAACACCAGCACACCGGCGACGAAGACGGCGGCGATCAGGCCGCGCAGCCACCAGATCGGCGCTTCGAGCGCCTTTGCCGCCTTGGCCAGATCGCGTGACAGCGACACCAGTTCGCCGGCGACGCCGCGCAGCCCGGCCTGGGGAAACCGTTCCGCAACGCGCTCCTCGAGTCGTTCGGCGGTCTCGATGATCAGTTTCGGATCAAGCGTACGGTAGCGCATGTCCGATCGGCCCTCAGAGCATGATGCCGAAAAGTGTGAAGCGGTTTTCGGACGACATCATGCTCTATCTCTTTGATTTAGAGACGGATTCAGATTTCAGGTCGATTCGACCTGAAATCATCCGGCTCTAGGGTTGTGCCGGCTCGTTGGTGCGTCGGCCATAGCGGTTGGGCCCAGGCTGTCCTGGAAACAGGCACAACACAAGAAAGGCGACGATCGAGACGACCGGTACAAACAGGATCAGCGCGGCAATGCCCGGCTTGTCGAGGTCGTGCAGCCGCTTCACCGCCAGCGCGATGTTCGACCATAGCGAGGCAATGAAGGCGATGAAGAAGATGAACGACCACATATTGCCCTCGGCCGAGCCTTCCGGCACCAGCGTGAAGCGGTAGAGCGGGAAGGCCTGGATGATGGCGACGAGCAGGCCGCCAAGAAAATAGGCCGCGCGGCTGACGCGGCCTGAAGTCTTGAAGAAAAGCCAGGTGAGATTTGAACTGTCAGGCAAGCGGGTCCTGTCCGTATTGATTGGCACCGCTGGTGCCTTGGAGGATACCGAGTTCGACCAGCAGCCAGATGCCGCCGATGACAGGTACGAGGCCAATCAGCGTCCACCAGCCCGACTTGTCGCGGTCGTGCCAGCGTTTCGCGTAGAGGGCAATAGCGAAATAGATCGATGCCAGCGCGAAGAGGATGCCGATGATGCCGACCTGAGCGCCGCTGCTGGTGGTGAAACGCGTGCCAAGGATCGAGTCGAGAATGAAGGCGACGATGCCGATAACGATGAACACGCCGATGCCGGCCCAGAATTTGGCGCGGTTGATGCGGCCGTCGAAACTTGTGAGCAGATATTTCCAGTCCATGTCACCCCTCCATGTTGAACCAGCGCGACGGATTGTCGCGCCGGCGGAAGGTGCGCCCGCTTTGCGGAAAGATCAATCGCGCAACAATTCGTTGATCGAGGTCTTCGACCGGGTCTTGGCGTCGACGCGTTTGACGATGACGGCGCAGTAGAGGCCGGGGCCGGGCTCGTTGTTCGGAAAAGGCTTGCCCGGCAGCGAGCCGGCGACGACCACCGAATTGGGCGGCACTTCGCCGTAGAATATCTCACCGGTGGCGCGGTCGACGATCTTGGTCGACTGGCCGATGAACACGCCCATGCCGAGCACCGAGCCTTCGCGCACGATGCAGCCCTCGACGACTTCCGAACGCGCGCCGATGAAGCAATTGTCCTCGATGATGGTGGGGCCGGCCTGCATCGGCTCCAGCACGCCGCCGATGCCGACGCCACCCGACAGATGCACGTTCTTGCCGATCTGGGCGCAGGAGCCGACCGAGGCCCAGGTATCGACCATGGTCCCCGTATCGACATAGGCGCCGACATTGACGAAGGATGGCATCAGCACGGCGCCCGGAGCGACATAGGCGGAACGGCGCACGATCGACGACGGCACGGCGCGGAAGCCTGCCTTCTCGAAATCGACCGCACTCCAGCCATCGAACTTGGACGGCACCTTGTCCCACCAGACGGCCTGGCCGGGGCCACCCTTGATGATCTCCATCGGGTTGAGCCGGAAGGAGAGCAGCACGGCCTTCTTCAGCCACTGGTTGACGTGCCACTTGCCGTCGGCCTGGCGCTCGGCGACGCGCGCCGTCCCGCGGTCGAGCAGGTCGAGCGCGGCCTGGATGGCGTCGCGCGTCTCGCCGCGGGTCGCGGTCGAAATCGTATCGCGTTCGTCGAAGGCCTTCTCGATGGTCTTTTCGAGGCTCGCCAGATCGGGCTTCGACATGAATTCGCTCCATTACCAAGCTGTTAAGGGGCTGCGCCTTAACCTGTTTTGAAGTCGCGTGGACCCTTGGCGTGCTTCGCCTGCCTGGGTCTTTGCATGTAGCAGGCTCTTGTCGCAAAACCGCCGGACACGTTTGCGGAACCTGCTTATGTTAAGGCTCGGTGAGGGTCAATCGCACCTGCGTCATGGGACGGCGCAGTCAAGGAAATTTGGACGGGTAATTTGATGACACCTATGGAAAAGGCGGGGTGGACGCCGCTGCCGCATTCGGACGAGGATCTGGAGCGGTCGAAAAGCGTGCCGGACACGCCGCAGACGCGGGCCGAGACCTATCGGCTTGCCTGGAACGACCCCGACTTCATGACGCGGCGTGAATTGCGCGCGGTGCGGCTGCAGCTCGAACTCTTGAAGCCGGAAATGATCCTGGCCGAGCGCGGCATCCGTTCGACGGTGATCCTGTTCGGCGGCGCGCGCCTGCCGGAACCCGGCGGCGTGGCCTGGGCGGCCAAGAACGAGACGCAGAAGAAGAACCTCGAGGAAAACAGCAAATATTACGAGGAAGCGCGCAAATTCGCCCGCCTGTGCTCGCAGCAATCGGCCACCTCATACTACCGCGAATATGTCGTGGTAACCGGCGGCGGCCCCGGCGTGATGGAAGCGGGAAACCGCGGCGCCGACGATGTCGGCGCGCCGTCGATCGGGCTCAACATCGTGCTGCCGCATGAGCAGGCGCCGAACGTCTATGTGACGCCGGAGCTGTGTTTCAACTTCCACTATTTCGCCATCCGCAAGATGCATTTCGTCATGCGCGCCAAGGCGGTGGCGGTGTTTCCCGGCGGCTTCGGCACGATGGACGAGTTCTTCGAGACGCTGACGCTGATCCAGACCGGACGCATGGAGCGCGTGCCGGTGATCCTGTTCGGCAAATCGTTCTGGAAACGCGCGATCAACCTCGACTTCCTCGCCGAGCAAGGCACGATCAGCCCCGGCGACCAGGACATCATCGATTTCGTCGACACCGCGGACGAGGCCTGGGGGATTGTCAGCCGGTTCTATAAGTTAGGGGAGTAGGGCTGGAGTTGGGGAACTGGGGAACTGGGGAACTGGAGAATTGAGGAATTGAGGAATTGAGGAATTGAGGAATTGAGGAATTGAGGAATTGAGGAATTGAGGAATTGAGGAATTGAGGAGGATCGTGGCCCCCGCATTCCCGATCAATTCCCCAATTCTTCAGTTCTTCAATTCCCCTACTCCCTCTCCACAATCGCGGTCAAAAACCCCGCCAGATCGTCAGTGACGAAATCGACGTCGTCTTCCTGCGCGGGGTCGCGTTCCCAGATCTCGGCGAAGGTCGGCTCGAAATTGCGCGGCACGACGAGCACGGTGGTCATGCCCAGCGCCTTCGGCACCTCCAGGTTGCGGGCAAGGTCCTCGAACATCACCGCATTGTGGCCGGTAACGGCATGCAGCTCGGCGAACTTCTCGTAGGTCTGGCGCGCGGGCTTGGGATTGAGGCCGGCGGCGACGATATCGAAGATGTCGTCGAAATGGTCGAGGATGCCGAGCTGGCGCGCGGTGCGCTCGGCATGCCGGCGGTCGCCATTGGTGAAGATGAACTTGCGGCCGGGAAGCTGGCGGATGGCGGTCCCCAGGACAGGGTCGGGCACCAGCCATGAATAGTCGATGTCATGCACCTTCTCGAGGAAATCGTCGGGATCGATGCCATGGCGCGTCATCAACCCGTTCAGCGTCGTGCCATATTCGCGATAAAGCTCCTTCTGCAGCTTGCGCGCCTCCTCGCGCGGCAGCGACAGCAGCTCCCCGACATAGGCGGTCATCTTGACGTCGATCTGCGAGAACAGATTCGAATGATGCGGATAGAGCGTGTTGTCGAGGTCGAACACCCAGTCGGTGACATGGGCGAAGCGGGCGGGGTCAGGCTGCGTGGTCATGCGCTCCTTATGGCATGAAACGCGGATTCTGAAAGGGACTTTATCCACAACTTCCACGCGCTTTTGGTGGCAGAAATGGCCGCAAGATTCAAATTTTAAGCAACCGGGAAAGGTGGCCTTCAGGGCTTGCTGGCACAGAGACAGTCCTGTGGGGAGCCCGTGATGAACAGCATCATTCTGAAATCCGCCGCTATCGCTTTCGCCTCCGTCGCCGCCTCGCTTCTTCTAACGCTGATCATCGTTCCGGCCTTGGGATTCCCGATCAGCCGAACGATCTGGCTGAGTTCGACGCTCTGTCCGCTGGTGCTTGCATGGGTGGCCTGCGCCAGCACCTTCTGGCAGAGCGACAGGTTGAAGAACGCGCACCGCGAACTGGCCCGGGCACACGCCCAGCTTGCAGCCGCGCACCGCCGCCTGTCGGAGAAGGCCAGCCGCGACGACATGACCGGCATGCTCAACCGGGAAAGTTTCTTTGCCGCGTTGGACGGCTCGCGGCGCAAGTCCGACCGCGGCGCGCTGCTGATCATTGACGCCGACCATTTCAAGAAGATCAATGACAGTTTCGGCCACCTGACCGGTGACGACGCGCTGCTGCTGATCGCCAGCGCCATCGAGCGCGGCGTGCGCAGCGGCGACGTGCTTGGCCGCATCGGCGGCGAGGAGTTCGGCGCCTTTCTGGTCGGCGCCACCGAGCAGGAAGCCAAGCGTGTCGCGGAGCGCATTCGCCGAGAGGTCGAGCTGATCCGCTTCCGGCCCGTTGACGAACGGACCATTCCGCTGACCGTCAGCATCGGCGGCACCGTGTGCGGCGAGGACGTCAACGTATCGGAGCTGATGCGCGCCGCGGACCGGCGGCTCTACCAGGCCAAACATGGCGGCCGCAACCTGACGATCCTCGATACGGACATTTCCGCGGCCGCGTGAGCCGGCCGGTCCGGCACACCTCGCCCGTTAAGGAATTTCTAACCCTGTTTGCATTCGGTTGTAGTGCTTGCCCGCCTTTTCACGCCTTGGGGCCGGACTTGGCACGATATTGGCGTCTGTGACGATGCGTGTGCCGTTTGGGGAATGTCATGCGCGCATCGAGGCCCTTATCCGAGAGACCTGGCATGAGTTTCTTCAAAAAAATGTCGCGCCGCACGCTCGTGCAGGCGCTGATCGTCCTGCCTGCCCTGTCCTTGTTCCGCAAGCTGCCTGAAGCCGACGCGGCCCGTGCCGGTCCTTCAAGGGCCGATCCAACACCGGCCGACCCGAATGAGATCGTCGAGGTCAATGGTTGGATCCTGAAGCGGAGCGACCTGGCATGATCTTCGACAGCCATGAGGCATATCGCGCCGCCAACTTCAAACCCAAGGTCTGCATCCTCGGTTCGGGTCCGGCCGGCACCACCATTGCCCGCAAGCTGGGCGCCGCCGGCATCCCCGTCGTGGTGCTGGAGGCCGGCTCGCGGGAGTTCAGCGACGAGTCGCAGGATTTCTACCGCGGCACCACGGTCGGCGATTTCTATTTCGACCTCGACATCACCCGGCTGCGGTATATGGGCGGCAGCTCCAACCATTGGGCCGGCTGGTGCCGCGTGCTCGACAAGCAGGATTTCGAGCCGAAGGCCTGGGCACCGGACACAGGCTGGCCGATCCGCCGCGCCGACATCGAGCCCTATCTGCCCGAGGTGCACGATATCCTCGAACTTCCCGATTTCCGGCCTGATGTGCCGATCTCGAACGACATTCGCTGGGTGCAGCTGATCAAGAGCCCGGCAGTGCGCTTCGGCGAGAAATTCGCCGACGAGTTCGACAAGAGCCGCAACATCGCCGTCGTGCTCAACACCTATGCCACCGAGCTTGCCGGCGACGGCAAACGGGTGACCGGCGCCAAACTATGGTCCAACGGCCAGGACGCGGGCGCCTTCAGCGCCGACTATTTTATCGTCTGCACCGGCGGGTTGGAGAATTCGCGGCTGCTTCTGTGGTCGAACCAGCGTGCCAATGGCGGCGTCGTCCCGAACGCCACGGCACTTGGCCGCTACTGGATGGAACACCCGACCTTCGAGGGCGGCAATGCCATTCTCGCCGACTATCGCGAGTTCGAGGTGGATGCCGTCAACGAGGCCTTCTTCTCGCCGACGCTTGCCGCGATGGAGCGCCTGCGGATCATGAATTTCGGCATCAGGCTGATCGAGACGCCCTATGCCGGCGTCAAGCATGTGATTGCCGACCTCGCCTGCACGGCGCCCGACATGGCCGAATGGGTCGCCTATCGGCTCAGCCAGAACCTGCGCTGCGCGGCCCAGCTCTACGTCGCCTGGGAACAGGCGCCGCTGGCCTCCAACCGGATCGAGCTGTCCAAGACCGATGTCGACCATGCCGGCGTGCCGCGCATCGAACTGCACTGGAAGAAATCGGAGCTCGAACGCCGCACGCTTGTCGAAGGCCTGAAGCTGTTCGGCACGACGCTCATCGAGAAGGATCTCGGCCGGGTCCGCCTCATGGACTGGATTGCCAATGGCGAGGATTATCCAACCGACGAGGAGACCGCCGGCCACCATCATATGGGCGGCACACGCATGGGCACCGACATCACCAGCAGTGTGGTGGACGCCAACTGCAAGGTGCACGGCATGGACAATCTCTATGTCGGCGGCTCCTCGGTGTTCTGCACATCCGGTCAAGCCAACCCGACGACGACGATCACCGCGCTGGCCTGCCGGCTGGGAGATCATCTGAGTAAGGTGGTCGCTGTCTGACATTCCACGGTAGCCGGCGCCAGTGATGGCGCCGGCAGATGCGCGGCATCATGCTCCAGCTCAGAAGCCGTGGATGGCGATGCGCACCAGTACCGCCGCGGCGGCCAGCGCGACGAGCAGGATGCCAAGGCCGATGGGGGACCCCAGCCGTACCATTCCATCGCCAGCTTGGCGTATTTGAATTCGTCCTCATGCGAGAGAGGGGTACGGTGTTGGATCGAGCTCATTCTTCACTCCTTGTGGCGGCCGGCCCTTGCCTTGTCGGCGCTGCCGCCGCATATTGCTGCGATGGTCTAAATGTTAGACGGATTGATAGTTAGATGGTCGAAATAAATTCGTCAAGCGGGTATCGCGACGAAATGGCGGCCGCGATCGGCGTTGCCGTGATGCAATGGCAGGATGCCACGCAGGCCTATGACGAGGCGGTGGGGACGCGGCTCGGGCTGAACATGGCCGAGCGCCATTGCCTCGGGCTGCTCCATGGCGGCCCGCAATCAGCCGGCGCGATCGCGACCGCGACCGGGCTGACGCCGGCCGCCGTGACGGCGCTGATCGACCGGCTGGGGGCGCGCGGGCTGCTGACGCGCACGCGCAGTCTCGAGGACAGGCGCAAGGTGGTGATTGAGGCGACCGAGGCGACGCGCGAGCTGTCGGCGCGCTATTACGGCGCCGTCGCCAAGGACGGCGAGAAGGTGATCGCCACCTTCAGCGACGCCGAGCTCGCGACCATATCGCGCTTCGTCAACGCCGCGCTCGACCTGCAGCGCGCCCAGCTTGCGCGGCTGAAGGCCGAAGGGCCGGACACCCCTGGATGATAGGGTGCGGTGTGTCGGCGGCGCAAAAGTCGGCGAGGAACGGCACTATTTCGGCTGGACCCCGTAGACGGCCAGAAATGCCTCCACCGAGGCATCCGCGTGCCGTTCCAGTTCGGCCTTGGAGCGCCGGTTGCTGCCCGTGAACATGGCTTCATTCATGGGGATCCAAAGAAGCATTCCAAAAAGATGGCTGGCTGCCAGATAGGGATCACTGGTTTGTATCAGTCCTCGACTGGTGAGTTTTTGAAAGCAGGACGCCGTCGAGGCAAGCATGCGCTCAAAACCTTTTTCGTACCAGGCGCGGCCAAGCTGCGGCATTCGATCCGCGTTGGCGATGATCAAGCGCCGCAGCTTCAACAACTCTTCATCCATGAGAACCGCTATCAGCTGTCGGGCAAGCTGCTGCAGGCCGCCTTCCATGAATTTCGCCTCGGAAAGCAGCGTCGTCACGGACTCGATGATGTCGTTGACCTGGGTAGCGGTTGATAGAACGACTTCGCCGAACAGCGTCTCCTTGTCGGTGAAATGCTTGTAGACGGTCTGCTTGGAAGCCCCCGCCCTGGTGGCGATTTCCTCCATGCTGGTCCCGTCATATCCCTTGCTGATGAACGCCGCCGTGGCCGCCTGGATGATCTCACGATCCTTGCGAGCCGATCTGGTCTCACCGTCGATTTTCATTGCGCCCTCCCAGCCAGTACTAGACGGTACCGTTCTCTCGTGATAGTCGTGGAACGGTACTGGACTGACTAGTACCTGTCAACGAAGGCAAGGCTTAGACCGATGACCAAGATGATCTTCATAAATCTGCCGGTGCGCGATCTGCAGGCAGCGACCAATTTCTATCTCGCGATCGGCGGCACGCTCAATCCGCAGTTCTCGAACGACCAGGCCAGTTCGATCATGTTCTCCGACGCGATCGGGGTGATGTTGCTGACGCACCAGCATTACGGCCAGTTCACAACCCGCCAGATCGGCGACGCCAGGCGTGACAGCCAGATGCTGATCGCGCTCACCGCCAGCAGCAAGGACGAGGTCAATGCCACGATCGAGAAGGGCGCTGCGGCCGGTGGCCGCGCCGATCCCAACCCCGCGCAGGACCTCGGCTTCATGTTCAACCGCCACATCGAAGACCCTGACGGCAACGTCTGGGAGCTCCTGTGGATGAACCCCGCCGCCATGCAATAGCCCAGCGGGATCAAAGCGTCCAAAGCGCGTCGCGTTGAGACAGATTTATGCGACGCGCTTTATGTTTTAGACCGTTGCCGGGTCGAGTGCCGGCTGGTCCTTGCGGCGCGCGACGATAGCCTCGAAATCGGCCGTCTGGAAAGCGTCGCGCAAGGCGTCGAAGGATGGCAGCACGAAATAGGCGCGCTGGAACTTGTCGATCTCGTAGCCGGTGCGCATCACCGTTTCGAGATCGAAAGGCACATGGTGGGCGTCCTTGCCCTCGACGGCGAACTGCAATTCGGTGAAGGACGACATCAGGCCGGCGCCAAAGGCCTTCAGCGGCTGGCCGGCCTCCTGCATCAGGCCGTATTCGGCCGTGTACCAGTAGAGCCGGGTGATCATCTCGTCACCGCCGAGCGCGATGATGTCGCCGGCCTTCTTGCCATACATCTGCATGAAGTCGGCGAAGACCGGCTGCGACAGCACCGGCACGTGGCCGAAGAAATCATGGAACATGTCCGGCTCGACGATGTAGTCGAGCTCCTGCCTGGTGCGCAGCCAGTTGGTGACCGGGAAGCGGCGGTTGGCGAGATGATCGAAGAAGGGCGCGGCGGGAATAAGACCCGGCACCGCAACGATCTCCCAGCCGGTCAGCTTGCGCAGCTTGGTGCTGACGTCCTCGAAGTCGGGAATGCGGTCGAGTAGGCCGAGTTTGTCGACACCGTCGAGATAGGAATGATGGGCGAGCTTGCGCGTCAGCTTGGTCTGGCGGTCGCACAATGTGCGCCACACCGCCTGTTCCTCGTCGCTGTAGTCATAGTCCTGGGCCACGGTGAAATCGGCACGGCAGACCGAATAGTCGCCGCGCAACCCCTGCGCCGCGCAATCGCGGGCATATTCGGCAACACTCATCGTCGTCATGGTTTTTCTCCTCGCAAATCGGCAATGGCAGACGTGTCTGGAGGCTAACCGGATTTGCCGAGGCAATTTGGTTCCGATGATGGCTCATCAGCGATATTCGGGATAACATTCACTCACAATCCGCATCGGAGGAGTGAAAATGCCTCAGTTTGACGACTTCGAGATCAAGATGCTCGATGTGCTGCAACGCGACGGGCGCAAGCCCGTCTCCGAACTGGCGCAAGAGATCGGCCTGTCGACGACGCCATGCGCGCGGCGCTTCGAGGCGCTGCAGGATGCCGGCATCATCAAGGGCTTTGCCGCGGTGATCAGCCGTCGCGCGGTCGGCCTGATGGTCGAGGTGTTCATCCAGGTGCGCCTGGTCAGCCACAGCGACGGCTCGCCGGAAAAGTTCATTGCCGCGGTGCAGCGCATGGACGAGGTGTCCTCGTGCTGGACGATGACCGGCGACCACGACTTCCTGCTGCATGTGATGGTGCCTTCGGTCGACGAGCTCAACGCCTTCGTCATGCATCGGCTGATGCGGCTCGACGGCGTGCGCGACGTCCACACCCAGCTCGTGCTGCAGAACATCAAGGGCCCCGGCCACGTGCCGCTCGCGCATCTCAGGAAGTAGCGCCATCTCCAGCGCTCCTGCGGAAAAGCTGCACGCAAACTGCTGAAACGGGCCAATCTGGCGGCTAGATCGCCGGCCAGCATGCGCGGACCATCTCTGTGAGGTCCGCCATGAAAATCGTCCTGATCAATCCGCCGCACACCGCTATCGGCAGCCGGGTGCCGGACGATCATCTGCCGCCGCTTGGGCTGCTGGCGATCGGCGGCCCGCTCATAGATGCGGGCCATGACGTACGCCTCGTCGATGCCGAGTTCGGGCCGATGCCGCTCGACAGGGTGGTGGACGACGCCTTGGACGACATCCCGGACTTCGTCCTGATCGGCCATTCCGGCTCGACCTCGGCGCACCCGACCGCCTTGCTGATCGCCAAAATGATCAAGGAGCGCGAGCCGGCGACGATCATCATCCATGGCGGCGTCTTCCCGACCTACCACTGGCGCGACATACTGGCGGCGACCGACGTCTTCGACTTCATCGTGCGCGGCGAGGGCGAGGCGACCGTCGTGGCCCTGGTCGAGGCGCTGGAAATGCACCAGCCGCCGGCGAGCGTCGCCGGCATCGCATTTCGCGACGATCTGCGCCGGCCCTTCGCCACGCAGGCTGCCATGACCATTGCCGACCTCGACGCCTACCGCGTCGGCTGGGAGCTGATCGACCACCGCCGCTACAGTTACTGGGGCGGCAAGCGCGCCGTGGTGATGCAGTTTTCGCGCGGCTGTCCGCATCGGTGCAACTATTGTGGCCAGCGCGGCTTCTGGACCCGCTGGCGGCATCGCGATCCCAAAAAGTTCGCGCAAGAGATCGCCTGGCTGCACCGCGAACACGGCGTCGAGCTGGTCAATCTCGCCGACGAGAACCCGACGGTTTCGAAGAAGGCATGGCGGGCCTTTCTCGACGCACTGATCGCCGAGAACGTGGCGGTGCTGATCGTCGGCTCGACGCGTGCCGACGACATCGTGCGCGACGCCGACATCCTGCATCTCTACCGCAAGGCTGGTGTCATCCGCTGGCTGCTCGGCATGGAAAACACCGACGAGCGGACGCTTCAATTGATCCGCAAGGGCGGCAGCACCTCGTCCGACCGCGAGGCGATAAGGCTGCTGCGAAAGCACGGCATATTGTCGATGGCGACGTGGGTGGCCGGCTTCGAGGATGAGGGGTTTCGCGACCTGTGGCGCGGCTTTCGCCAGCTCATCGCCTATGACCCCGACCAGATCCAGGCGCTCTATGTGACGCCGCATCGCTGGACGCCGTTCTTCCGCATCGCGCGCGACCGCAAGGTCATCCAGAAGGATGCCCGGCTGTGGGACTACAAGCACCAGGTGCTGCAGATGACGCGGCTGAAGCCGTGGATGCTGTTCTTCAGCGTCAAGCTGATCGAACTCGCCGTGCAATCGCGGCCGAAGGCGCTGGCGCGCATCCTGTTCCACCCCGACCCCGAGCAGCGGCATTCGATGCGCTGGTACACCAAGATGGGCCGCCGGGTCTGGTTTCGCGAGGTCTGGGGTTTCCTGGTCCGAGACATCAGGGTGAAGGACGGCCCGACGCTTGCCGAATTCTGGGGCGCGCCGCAGGACGCCGAGGAAGAATCGATGGCCGTCGCGCGACCGCCGCGCAAGCCGGCCGAAGCTGGCGCCGCGATTTCGCCGGGCGCCTGACCGGCTTGCCGCTCTCTCACAAAAATACGCGGCGTATGTATATTGACATACGCCGCGTATGCACCCACATCCGCCATACCGGGCGTATGTAAATTGCCCCGGACAGTGGAGCGCAGGTCGCGATCGTCGGGAGATCGGCTTGCCTTTGTTTGAACGGAGTGAAAATGACCAAACGTGACGCGATCTTCCCTGCCGGCCGGCAGGCTCTCTATGACATCAACCGCTATTCGGCGGCGATCCGCTCGGGAGACCTTCTGTTCGTCTCTGGGCAAGTGGGCAGCCGCGAGGACGGGTCACCCGAGCCTGTCTTCGAAAAGCAGGTCCAGCTTGCCTTCGACAACCTCGCGGCCGTACTGAAGGCCGCAGACTGCACGTTCGACGACATTGTCGACGTCACCACGTTCCACACCGATCCCGCCGCGCAGTGGCAGGCGGTCGACGCCGTCCGACTGAAGGTGTTCGGCGAACCGCCCTACACGAACTGGACCGCGGTGGGCGTGAACTGGCTGGCGGGCTTCGATTTCGAGATAAAGGTCATCGCGCGCCTTCCGCAACCCGCCTGATCGGCTGAGCCGCGAGCGGCGAGCGTGCCGCTCAAGGCACGATCAGCGTGCCGGCGCCGTGTTCGGTGAAGAGTTCGAGCAGCACCGCATGCGGCGTCTTGCCGTTGAGGATGACGACGCCTTCGACGCCGCGCTCGATCGCCTCGATGCAGGTCTCGACCTTGGGGATCATGCCGCCGGAGACCGTGCCGTCCTTGATCAGCGCCCTGGCCTCGGCGACGGTCAATTCGTCGATCAGCTTCTTGTTCTTGTCGAGCACGCCGGGCACGTCGGTGAGGAACAAAAGACGCGAGGCCTTGCAGGCGCCGGCGATGGCGCCGGCGAAAGTGTCGGCGTTGATGTTGTAGGTATGGCCGTCGCGGCCGGGTGCCACCGGCGCCAGCACCGGGATCATTTCGGAGCGGGCCAGGAGGTCAAGCAGCGTGCGGTCGACCTCGACCGGCTCGCCGACGAAGCCGAGATCGAGCACGCGCTCGATGTTGGAATCGGGGTCGATCATGGTCTTGCGCGCCTTTTCGGCGAAGACCATGTTGCCGTCCTTGCCGCACAGGCCGATCGCCCATTCGCCCTCGGCGTTGATCAGCGCGACGATCTCCTTGTTGATCGAGCCGGCCAGCACCATCTCGACGATCTCGACCGTCTTCTGGTCGGTGACGCGCAAGCCGCCCTCGAACTTGGATTCGATGCCCATCTTGGTCAGCATGGCGCCGATCTGCGGCCCGCCGCCATGAACGACGATCGGGTTGACGCCCGATTGCTTCAGCAGCGCGATGTCGCGGGCGAAGGCCTTGCCGAGTTCGATGTCGCCCATGGCGTGGCCGCCATATTTCACCACGACGGTCTTGTGTTCGTAGCGCTGCATGTAGGGCAAAGCGCGAGACAGCAGGGCGGCCTGCATTTCGGCGGTGGCGGCGATGTCCGTCATCGGGCGGTTCCCTGGCTTTTTGGTTTATGCATGTCGTTGCCCCAAAACCGCCGGGCACTTTTGGGCGGCATGCATCAGGTAAAGACGGCGGCGTCTTAGCGGGAATTGGCGCGGGGGGCAAATGGCATTGCTGTCATATTCGCCGCGTTCACGGCCTCGTCATCATGACGGCACCATCAGCGGCGCCCGCCGTTTCAGCCAGCCCGAAAGCTTCTCCATCTGCGCGGCGAAGGACAAAAGCGTCTCCTCGTCGCCCGGCCGCCCGGCGGCCTGGATACCAAGCGGCAGGCCGGCCTCGGTGACATGGACGGGCAGCGCGATCGACGGCTGGCCGCTGACATTGTGGATCGCCGGCCAGTGCGTGAACAGAAGGCTCTTGTCCATCAGCTGGCCGAACAGTGGCTTGAGCTTCAGCAAAGGCGTGAGATGAAGCTTGTCGAGCAGGTCTTCGATCAGCTCGTCGGCGCCTTTTGGATCCATAGCGCCGCAGGCGAGCGGCGGATGCGCGATAACAGGCATCAGCACCGCATCATAGTGCGCGGTTTCCTCGATCATCCGGCGCGAGGCGGCGTGTAGCCGCTGCAGGCCGGCATAGATCTCGCCGGCCGAGACCATTTCGCCCAACCGGCCGAGCACCCGCGTGGCACGCTCGACGTCGCCGGTAACGGGACGGCCGACGCGCAGCGCTTCGACCCGCAGCATGCCGGCGACGGCGGAAGCAACCGTCCTGCAGAAATCGGCCATGAAATCGCGGCCGATGAAGGGCAGGTCGATCTCCACGACGGTGTGGCCGCCCTCGCGCGCAAGCGCCACGGCGGTGTCCAGCGCTTTCATCGTTTCGGCCGAGATCGGCAGGCCAAGCGGCGACTTGCGGTAGACGGCCAGGCTGAGCTTGCCCGGATCACGCGCGGCAGCGGCGGCGAATGTGCCCTTCGGCGGCAGCGCCGCATAGGGCGACAGGGAGTCGGGACCGTGGGTGAGGTCGAGCAGCAGCGCGCTATCGCGCACCGAGCGAGTGACGGCATGATCGACCACCATGCCGTACCAGCTTTCGCTGACCAGCGGCGTCAGCGGGATGCGGCCGCGCGAGGTCTTGAGGCCGACCAAGCCCGTGCAGGCGGAAGGCACGCGGATCGAGCCCCCGCCATCGGAGGCATGCGCCACCGGCACCACGCCGGCAGCGACGAGGGCCGCCGCGCCACCCGACGAGCCGCCGCTGGTGTGGCCGGTGTTCCAGGGATTGCGGGTGATGCCGAAGGCCTTGGATTCGGTCATCAGCCGCAGCCCGTGCTCCGGCGATGTCGAAGTGACGATCGGGATCAGCCCGGCGGCGAGGTAGCGGTCGGTCATAACTGAGTTGACGTCGGGCACCGAGGCCGGAATGCGGCTGCCGCCATGCGATGGCACACCCTTGACGGCGATGCCGAGGTCCTTGATGGCAAAGGGCACGCCGGCCAGCGGCAGCGAGCGGTCCATGGTTTTCGCCCGTGCCCGCGCGGCCTCGTAGAGCGGCTCGGCCGTGGCATTGATTTCGGGCCTTGTGGCCTCGGCGCGCGCGATCGCCGCGTCGGTCAGCTCGATCGCCAACAGCTCGCCCTTGCGCACCAGACCGGCGAGGCCGGTCGCGTCTTCTTGCCACAGGATCCGTTCGACCGACATCGGCGCTTCCCCGTTCCCCACCAAGCTAGCCAGCGGCTGATCCCTTGGCAATCGAAGCCTGCGCCTGGACGCCGGACTTTAGGTGCACCGAATATTTCCAGCGTTGCAAATACAACGCAACCGCCTAACTTGGCGCGCATGACGCCGCAGGACATCACCAAGCTGATCGTCCGGACTTCGATGAAGGATCGGGCCGCGTTCGATCTGCTCTACCGGCAGACCAGCGCGAAACTTTTCGGTGTGTGCCTTCGTGTATTGAACGACCGGGGAGATGCTGAAGAAGCGCTGCAGGAAGTCTTCGTCAAGATATGGACGAAGGCGGATCGTTTTGCCGTCTCCGATCTGAGCCCGATCTCCTGGCTGGTGGCAATCGCCCGCAACCACGCGATCGACCGCGTCAGGGCGCGGCGCAAGCCTGCCGCCGATATCGATGCCGCGCTTGACGTGGCCGATCCGGCACCGGGACCTGAAGCGATGGTGGTGGCGGGCGACGAATCCGTACGCATCCATCATTGTCTCGAGGAGCTGGAGAAGGACCGGGCGGCGGCCGTCCGGGGCGCTTATCTCAAGGGCGAAAGCTATGCCGAACTGGCGGAGCGCCACGGTGTGCCGCTGAACACGATGCGGACCTGGCTGCGCCGCAGCCTGATGAAACTGAGAGAATGTCTGGAAAGATGACACTGGCAGAGGACAATGGACCGGAACGTGGAGGCGACGACCTGTTCGCCGCCGAATACGTTCTCGGCGTTCTGCCGGTGGAGGAGCGGCAGATCGCGTCCAGGCGCATCGACACCGAGACCGATTTCGCGCGGCTCGTCGATGGCTGGGAGATACGCCTCTCGCCGTTGGCATCAGCCTATGCGGAGGTCGAGCCGCCGCCTTCGGTGAAGGCTGCTGTCGACCGCCGGCTGTTAGCATCGACCGCGGCCACATCGGCCGAGGCACGCGCCGGCCTGTGGTCCAGCCTCGCCTTTTGGCGCGGCCTTGCCGTGGCGGCGGTCGCGGCGCTGGCGCTCTATATTGCCGTGCCCTATGTCAACCGGCCGGCTGAACAGCCGCAGGCGCGGCTTGTCGCCTCGCTGGCGGCCGACGGCAGCGACGTAAAATATCTCGCCGTTTATGATTCCGAGCGGCATGAGGTCAGCCTTTCGCATGTTTCCGGCATGCTCGCTTCCGGCAAGGACTTCGAACTTTGGATGATCGAGGGCAAGAACGCTCCGGTCTCGATGGGCGTCATCCCGGCCGGCGCGACTGCGCATATCGGGGTCTCACCCGCCACGCAGCAGAAGCTGGCGCAGGGCGCGGTGCTGGCCGTCAGCCTGGAACCGGCCGGCGGCTCGCCGACGGGTCAACCGACTGGACCGGTGGTTGCCGCCGGCGACCTGAAGGGCATCTGACCTGCTGCATCTCGCGGCGAAGCCGTCTCCGGAATGATCCCAATATATCTTATGTAACACGTGCGTAGAATAGGTGCGTTTGCCGGCAAGAAGGTACGCCAGGCAGATGTCATTGCCCGAGCGAAAAAATCAAAACTTCAAAAATATTCTGAAACTCGCGCGTTTGTGTTCCGTATCTCCTCGCGTTCCCAAAAATGGGAAGAGAAACTCGAGGAGTTTGAACATCATGCGTAGATACGCCACCCTTTTTCTTGCCGGTACGATCACTGTTTCCGCGCTTGCCACCGCGGCCTATGCCGAAAACCCGATGGTTGGCGGCGCCGCCATGTATGCCCAGAAGAACATCGTCGAGAACGCCGTGAATTCAAAGGATCACACCACGCTGGTCGCCGCCGTCAAGGCCGCCGGCCTGGTCGAGACGCTGCAGGGCGCCGGCCCGTTCACCGTCTTCGCGCCGACCGACGAGGCCTTCGCGGCACTGCCGGCCGGCACGGTCGACACGCTGCTCAAGCCCGAGAACAAGGACAAGCTGACCAAGGTCCTGATCTGCCATGTCTTCGGCGCCAAGGCGATGGCGGCGGATGTGGCCTCGATGGCCAAGGCTGACGGCGGCACGCACAAGGTCAAGACGGTCGGCGGCTGCGAGCTGTCGCTGAAGGCCGAGGGCGGCAAGGTCACCGTCACCGACGAGAACGGCAATGTTAGCAATGTGACGATCGCCGATGTCGAGCAGTCCAACGGCGTCATCCACGTCATCGACAAGGTTCTTTTGCCGAAGATGTAACAAGGGGCTTGCCGCGGACGAACCTGCGGCAAGAGCTCTCCGCCGATTGCGTCGTCCCGCTCCCGTGATCCGCAATCGACGCGCACGCTCCGCGCCGTCCATGGTCAACCATGGAACGGTGCGGAGTGTCGTTTGAGGGCAACCGTCACCGGCTTTTGATTTTGGCGTGGCGGTATACTTTGGCAAAAGAACAACCGGAGGAACTGGTCATGAACCGTCGCGACTTTCTTTTGAGCGGTGCCGCCGCCATTGGCGTCGTCGGGGCCGCCGCAACCATGCTGCGCATGGGCACTCCGCAGCCCGCGCTGGCGGCCGAGAAGTTCGAGATCACCAAGACGGACGACGAGTGGAAAGCGATACTGTCGCCCGCCGCTTTCGACGTGCTGCGCAAGCAAGGCACGGAATATCCGGGCACCAGCCCGCTGCTCAACGAGCACCGCAAGGGCATCTTCGCCTGCGCAGGCTGCGACCTGCCGGTCTATCCCTCTGAGACGAAATTCGATTCCGGCACCGGCTGGCCGAGCTTCTGGCAGGAGATCGCCAATGGCATCGGCAAGACCGAGGACAGGTCGCTCGGCATGACGCGCACCGAGGTGCATTGCCGCCGCTGCGGCGGCCATCTCGGCCATGTCTTCGACGACGGTCCGGCGCCGACCGGCCTGCGCCACTGCATCAACGGCGTGGCGCTGACCTTCAAGCCGGCCACGGCCTGACGCGATTCGACCGAAACGAAAAACTCCGGGTCTTGCGGCCCGGAGTTTTTTGCGCGGTCAGAGCTTTCGGGCGTGGACTGGAGGAGCTTCCCGAAACCGCTGCCCACGTCTGTGTTTGTCTTAATGCCCGCCGCCCCCACCACCACCGGGTGCGGCCGGCTTGTTGATCAGCATGGTGAACAGGCCGAGCGTCGCGAACAGCACCGTCAGCATGTAGAACACGTCCATGAAGGACAGCAGTGCCGCCTGCTGCTGGACCATGCCCGACAGCTTGGAGAGTGCCGCACTCGCCGCGTCGAGGCCTGATGTCTGCTCGAAGTTGAGCGTCATGTTCTGCAGCTTGGTCTGCGCGGCGGCACTGCCCCACTGCACATGCTCGGCGAGCCTCGCATAGTGGAAGGCGTTGCGGTCGATCAGCACGGTGTTGATGAGGGCAAGGCCGACGGCGCCGCCGAGGTTGCGGGTGAGGTTGAACAGGCCGGAGGCGTTCTTCAGCCGGTCGGGCGGCAAGGTGCCGAGCGCGATGTTGTTGATGGGCACCATGCACAGCATCATCGAACAGCCGCGCAGGATCTGCGGGATGAGCAGCTCGTAGAAATCCCAGTCGGCGGTCAGATGCGTCATCCACCAGGTACCGGTGGCGAAGCCGAAGAAGCCGATCATCATCATCAACCGCAAATCCATCTTGCTCGACAGGATGCCCGAGATCGGCGCGGTGACGAACATCGCCAGGCCGCTGACGAACAGCGCCTCGCCGATCATCATCGAATCATAGCCGCGGATACGGCCGAGGAAGACCGGATAGAGATAGGTCAGGCCGTAGAGGCCGATGCCGATGACGAAGGAAAACAGCGAGCCGAAGGCAAAGTTGACGTTGCTGAAGGCCCGCAGATCGACGATCGGCTCCTCGGCGGTGAAGACGCGCCAGAAGAAGATCACCGCGCCGACGCTCATGACGATGGCGCAGATGAACACGCCCTGGTCCTGCAGCCAGTCATTGTTCGGACCCTCTTCCAGCACATATTCCATGCAGCCGAGGAAGGCCGCCATGCCGGCGAGACCCCACCAGTCGAACTTGTTGAACAGCTTGAGATTGGGCTTGTCGAAATCGATCAGCGACCAGGCGGCGGTCGCCACCAGGATGCCGGGCACGACATTGACCAGGAACAGCCAGTGCCATGAAAAGGCGTGACTGATATAGCCGCCGACGGTCGGGCCGATGGTCGGCGCCAGCGTCGCCACCAGACCGATCATCGGCGAGACGACGGCGCGCCTGGAGGGCGGGAAGATGGTGAAAGCCGCGGCAAAGACGCTCGGGATCATGCCGCCGCCGATGAAGCCCTGCACGGCGCGGTAGACGATCATCTGGTCGATGTTGGTGGCGGTCGCGGCGAGCGCGCTGGCCGCGGTGAAGCCGGCGGCGGCGATGGTGAACAGCACGCGCGTCGACAGCATCCGGCTGAGGAAGCCCGACAGCGGGATCATGACCACCTCGGCGATCAGATAGGCCGTCTGCACCCACGGAATTTCGTCGGAGCTGGCGCTGAGGCCCGCCTGGATTTCGGCGAGCGAAGCCGAGACGATCTGGATGTCCAGGATCGCCATGAACATGCCGAACACCATCGCCAGGAAGGCGATGACGCGGCGTGTGGAGATTGTATCAGGGACCGCCGGTCTTGCCGGCGCAGATCCTGCGGTGATGGTAGCGGTTGCCATTGCATGGGCCTCCTTGAGGCCGGCCGGGCGGCTCAGCGCTTCATCAGCCGCCGAGCCGCCCTCCGAGAGTGCTTAGTTGGTCGTCGCGGCAGGTGCGGTGCGGCTGTCAACGTTGACGACAACGCTCAAGCCAGCACGCAGCTTGCCGGTTTTCAGGGCATCGGCCGGCACGTCGATGCGGACCGGGACGCGCTGCACAACCTTGGTGAAGTTGCCGGTGGCATTCTCCGGCGGCAGCAGCGAGAAAACCGCGCCCGAGGCCGGAGCGAGCGACGAGACGGTTCCCTGGATGGGATGCCCGTCTATGGCGTCGACCGAGATGTTGACCTTTTCGCCGGGAACCAGCCGGGCAAGCTGCGTCTCCTTGAAGTTGGCGACGATGTAGAGCTTGTCCAACGGTACGACGACGGCGAGCTTCTGGCCGGGGCTGACGAGGTCGCCCTGCTCGACGGAACGGTTGCCGACGACGCCGTCGTAAGGCGCCTTGAGCACGGTGAACGACAGGTCGCGCGCGGCCTTGTCGCGGCTGAGCTGCAGCGAAGCGAGCGTGCTCGCGGACTCGGCGCGCTGCGCCTCGAACACGCCGATATTGGCCTGTGCGGCGGCGATCTGCGCATCGGCGCCAACCAGCGCGGCATTGGCTTGGTCGAGCGCGGTCTGCGCGTCGTCCAGTTGCGCCTGCGTGCCGACATGGGTCTTGACCAGCTGCGCGGCGCGCTGCTGGGCACGGGCGGCGTTGTCGGCCGCGGCCCGGTCGGCGACCTTCTGCGCCTGGGCCTGCTGCAGGGACGCTTGTGCTGCCTTGGTCTGCGCGTCGATGCGGTCGAGTGTCTTGGCCAGCGTGGCGATCTGCGCCTCGGTCTGGGCGACGGCGATCTTGTAGTCGCCATCGTCGATCGTCAACAGCGGGTCGCCGGCCTTGACCAGCTGGTTCTCGCTGACCTTGACCTGGTCGACATAGCCGGAGATCTTGGGCGAAACGAACGCCATGTCGGCCTGGACATAGGCATCGTCGGTCGAGATCATGAAGCGGCCCGTGGTCCAGTAGTCGTAGCCGTACCAGGCGCCGCCGCTCAGGAGGGCAAGGCCGATGATCGGCAGCAGGAAGGAACGCACCGAGCGCTTCTTCTTGGCCGGAACTTCAGCCGCCGGCGGCGGTGCCACCGGCAGGACGGGAATTTCCGGTGCTTCGGTCGCCGGAGCGACCTTGGCGTTGGGGAAAGGGCGGACTTCGGCAGTGCTGGGCGCGTTCGAGGACATGACATCTCTCTAAAGTAATAATACTGAACCGTTCGGTTCGATCCGGCCGTTGACATAGCGTGAAAAGAGGACCATATCAAGGGGCAATCGAACCGGTTGGTTCGAATTATTTTCGAGGTGTGACTTTTATGGCCGAGACAACGCCTGACGTCGAAACCGATAAATGCAATGACCTGCTGGAGAGCCTGCGCCGCGGCAGGCCGGCGGCCGGACAGGATCCGATCAAGCGCAGCCAGATCATCGACGGCGCCCGCCGTGTCTTCATAGACAAGGGCTTCGAGGCCGCCTCGATGAACGACATCACGCGCGAAGCGGGCGTGTCGAAGGGCACCATCTATGTCTACTTCGCCAACAAGGAAGAGCTGTTCGAGGCGCTGATCGAGGAAGAGCGCGGCACCATCTTCAAGAATATGTACGACATGCTCGACCGCGCCGACGATCTGCGCCAGACGCTGGTGAAGTTCGGCACGGTGCTGTCGATGAAGATCACCTCGGCCAAGGTCATCCAGGCGCAGCGCACGGTGATCGGCGCCTCCGACAGGATACCCGACATGGGCGCGCGGTTTTATGAACGCGGCCCCAAACGCGGCCATGACAAGGTGGTGGCGTTTCTCAATGCCGCCATCGAACGCGGCCTGCTCAAGATCGACGATGTCGATCTTGCCGCCTACCAGTTCACCGAACTGTGCCTGGCCGGCCTCTTCCGGCAGTGCATCTTCGCCTACCGCACCAAGGCTCCGAGCCAGGAAGAGATCGACCACATCGTCAGGTCGGGCGTCGGCATGTTCCTGAAGAACTACGGCACCGAACGGCTCGCCGAGGAAGAAAGCCACCAGATGATTGCGCTGGAGTCAAAGGCCTAGCCGCCATTGGCGGCAAGCACGATCGCGGCCTGCAATTCCTCCAGCCCCTCGCCCTTTTCCGATGACGTCGCCAGGACGAACGGAAACGCCGCTGGCCGCTTCTTGATCTTTTGCAGCGTCTCCTCGATCAGCCGCGGTACGCCGGCGACCTTGATCTTGTCGGTCTTGGTCAGCACGATCTGGTAGGACACCGCCGCCTTGTCGAGCAGCGACAGCACCTCGTCGTCCTTGGCCTTGATGCCGTGGCGAGCGTCGATCAGCACATAGACCCGCTTCAACGTCACCCGGCCCTTGAGATAGTCGAAGACCAGCTTGGTCCACTCGTCGACCTTCTCCTTGGGCGCGGTGGCGTAGCCGTAGCCCGGCATGTCGACCAGCGCCATCGGCGGCAGGTCGGCGCCCTCGCCCGAAAATCCGTCCGGTACGAAATAATTGAGTTCCTGCGTGCGCCCCGGCGTGTTGGAGGTGCGCGCCAGCCCCTTCTGGTTGACCAGCGCGTTGATCAGCGACGATTTGCCGACATTGGAGCGGCCGGCAAAGGCGATTTCCGGCGGCCCTTCCGGCGGCAGGAACTTCATGGCCGGCACGCCGCGGATGAAAATCCACCCGCGCGTGAACAGGTCGGTGGTGATCACAGTGCTGTTCAGAGCGTTCAAGCTGCTGCCTCCAGAAGAGAGATGTCGGCGCCCCTGATGGCATCGAGGTTGCGGCCGATCTTGTCCACCGGCCAATGCCACCATGCCAGTGCCAGCAGCCGCCTGATCGTCCTGTCGTCGAAACGCATCTTCACCACCTTGGCGGCGTTGCCGGCGACAATGGCATAGGGCGGCACATCGTGCGTCACAACCGATTTGGCGGCGATGATGGCGCCATGGCCGATTTCCACGCCGGGCAGGATCACCGCCTCCATGCCGATCCAGACATCGCTGCCGACCACCGTGTCGCCGCGCACCTCCTTCGACCATGTCGCCGGGTCAAAACCCTTTTCCCAGCCATGGCCGAAAATGTTGAACGGATAGGTGGAAAAGCCGGACATTGCGTGGTTGGCGCCGTTCATGATGAAGCGCGCGCCTTCGGCGATGGCGCAGAACTTGCCGATGATGAGCTTGTCGCCGATGAAGGGATAGTGGTGCAGCACGCATTTCTGCGCGAATTTGTCCGGTCCGTCCGGGTCGTCATAATAGGTGAAGTCGCCGATCTCGATGTTCGGCTCCGTCACCAGCGGCTTCAGGAAGCCGACGCGCGTGTGCATCGGGATCGGGTGCTTGATGTTGGGGCTGGGTCCGTCCATGTCGGTTCGTCCGGGAATTGGCAGACAAACGCATCCGCTGGGGGAGGCGCCTGGTCAAAATAACGTGATCCGCCCTATAGCACCAATCGGCCGGGGAGCGAGTCTTCCGTGCGTGCCAGGCTCATTTGTTGCCGCGGCAGATCACGATCGGATTGGACAGCGCGCTGTCGAAACCGCCGCCCTGGTAGACGGTAACGTTGGCCGCACCTGGCGGTAGCAGGAACGTGCCTTCGACGACCTTCTGATCGCCCGCCATGGTGTGGAGAGCCCAGCTGAACGTGCAGAATTGCGGCGATGCCGCGGGTTCGACGTGGCTGCAGTTCAGCTGCGCGCCACCCAGCATGGCGGCGCCGCCGCAGCTCACCGCCTCCTTTGCAACCGCGATGCCGGGACACCCGACGAGAGCCGTCACGGCTGCGATCCTGATCCAGTTCATCGTCGAAATCCTTGCCGGAAAATTCGTGCCGCCGGGGCGCCTCTTCGGTGTCGTGGCCCATGCGATTTTTTGTCCGGGCGGCTTAGTCCGTCTTGCACGCGCCGTCCAGCGGGATTATGTGCATGATGATAATAAGCATGCTCACGAAAACTTGTCCGTAGATCCCGACCTCTTCCCATGTCGTCCTCGCCCCATATCAGCTTCATGCTGCACAACGTTGCGCGCCTGCTTCGAACGCGGTTCGGGCAGCGTTTGCCGGCGTCGGGGCTGAGCCGAGCCCAATCGCGGGTGCCGGCTTATCTGCGCCTGCGTGAAGGCATCCGCCGGACCATCATGCGCGGCAACGGCCGGAAAACACGAGACGAGGCCTTCGCCGGTCTTTCGTCCGCAACGCCGCAGCATCGGCTGCAAACCCCACGCTTGATCAAATCCAATCTGCTCGCGGCTCGCACCCAGCCAGCCGGCGACCGGGAGAAAGTCCATGGCTGAATCGACATCCCCCAAGAAGCCTGCCGAAGACGACCCTGCCACGGGTCGCACCGGCGACCAGATCATCCGGCTGGACAGCGAGCGCGAACAGAGGCGTGCCAATGCCGTCATCGGCAATGACGAGCTGGAAGCCCCGGCTGCGCTAGCGCCGGCGGCGCTCGAGGCGCCGGCCAAGGAGCCGCAGCCTCAACAGGCGCCTGCCGCCCTTGCCCCTTCCGCTCCGGCCAAGCCGAAGCGCAGCCTGAAGCGGCCGGTGCTGTTTGCGCTGCTTCCTGTCGCACTCGCCGTCGGCGCCTATTACTACGTCACCGGCGGCCAGGTGATGACGACCGACAATGCCTATATCCAGGCGCAGTCGCTCGGCGTGTCCACCGATGTCTCCGGCACCGTGCAGGAGATCGACGTGCGCGAGAACCAGGCGGTGAAGAAGGGCGACGTGCTGTTCCGCCTGCGGCCGGCCTCCTTCGAAACCGCTCTCGCCGCGGCCCAGGCCCAGCTCGGGACCGTGCGCAACCAGGTGCTGACCCTGCAGGCGAGCTACCAGCAGTCGCTGGCGCAGATCGAACAGGCGCAAGCCGACATTCCCTATTACGAGGCCGCCTTCCAGCGGCAACAGGACCTGCTCAAGACCTCCACCGCCTCCAAGGCGTCTTTCGACAGCGCCCAGCACGACCTCGTCGCGGCGCGCCAGAAAGTGTCCGTCGCCAAGGCGCAGGCACAGGCCACCCTTGCCCAGCAGGGCGGCAACGCCGACCAGCCGGTGGAGAAGAACCCGTTCTACCTGCAGGCCCAGTCGGGCGTCGACGATGCGCAGCGCAACCTCGCCGATTCCGTGGTCAAGGCGCCGTTCGACGGTGTCGTCACCAATGTCGACGCGCTTCAGGTCGGCAGATATCTGCCGGCCTCGCAACCGGCCTTCAGCCTGGTTTCATCGACCGATCTGTGGATCGAGGCGGAGCCGAAGGAAACCGAGCTGACCTATGTGCGGCCGGGACAGACGGCGACGATCAGCGTCGACACCTATCCGGGCGCCGTCTGGCACGGCACGGTTGCCTCGATCAGCCCGGCCTCGTCGTCAAGCTTCTCACTGCTGCCGGCGCAGAACACCACCGGCAACTGGGTCAAGGTCGTGCAGCGCATCCCGATGCGCGTGACGGTCGATGACACCAAGGGCAAGCCGCCGCTGCGCGGCGGCATGAGCGTGGTGGTCGACGTCGAGACCGGCCATGCGCGCGGCCTGCCGGACTTCGTCACCAACCTCATCGACCGGTTCGGACAAAAGTCATGACCAGCGCGTTCGCGACAGCTGCCACGCCGGTGGTCGCCAATCGCGGCGCCATCACGGCTTGCGTGATCCTGGCCGTCATCATGCAGGCGCTGGACACCACCATCGCCAATGTCGCGCTGCCCTATATCCAGGGCAGCGTCTCGGCCAGCGCCGACCAGATCAACTGGGTTCTGACCTCCTACATCGTGGCGGCGGCGGTGATGACGCCGCCCTCGGGCTATCTTGCCAACCGCTTCGGCCGCAAGCGCATCCTCCTGACCTCGATCACCGGCTTCGTCGTCGCCTCGGTGCTGTGCGGTTTCGCGCAGTCGCTGCCGCAGATCGTCGGCTTCCGCCTGCTGCAGGGCCTGTTCGGCGCGGCCCTAGTGCCGCTGTCACAGAGCATCCTGCTCGATATCTACAGCGTGGAAGAGCGCGGCTCCGCCATGGCCCTGTTCGGCATTTCGGTGATGGTCGGGCCGGTGCTGGGTCCGGTCATCGGCGGCTGGCTGACCGAAAATGTCAGCTGGCGCTGGGTGTTCTACATCAACGTGCCGATCGGCGCGCTGGCTTTCGTCGGCGTGTCGCTGTACGTCCTGGAAACCAAGCTGGACTTCAAGGCAAGGCTGGATTGGCTGGGTTTCGGCATGCTCAGCGTCACCATCGCCGCCCTGCAGATGTTTCTCGATCGCGGCGAGCAGCTCAACTGGTTCTCGTCATCCGAGATCATCGTCGAGGCGGTGATCTGCGCATCGGCCTTCTACATCTTCCTCGTCCACACCTTCACCGCCCGCAACACCTTCGTCAATCCGAGACTGTTCCTGGACCGGAATTTCGCCGTCGGCATGATCTTCATCTTCATCGTCGGCATCACCTACTTGGCCTCGCTGGCGCTGATGACGCCCTATCTGCAGACGCTGATGGGCTACCCCGTGGTGACGGCCGGCATCGTCATGGGCCCGCGCGGCCTCGGCACGATGGCGTGCATGTTCCTGGTCGGCAGGCTGGTCGGCAAGGTGGACACACGATGGTTGCTGTTCATCGGCCTCGCGATCACCGCCTGGGCGATGTATGACATGACCGGCTGGACCCCCGATGTCTCGCAATGGACGATCATCAGCACCGGCTTCATCCAGGGCGCGGGGCTCGGCTTCCTCTTCGTGCCGCTGACCACCATAACCTTCGCCACGCTGGCGCCGGAACGGCGGGCGGAAGGCACCGGGCTCTACAATTTGTCGCGCAACATCGGTTCCAGCGTCGGCATCTCGGTGGTCACCGCGCTCCTGACGCAGAACGTGCAGATCAACCATGCCAACATCGCCACCTATGTGACGCCCTTCAACCAGGCATTCGGCAATCCGGCAATCGCGCAGGCGATGAACCCCTACACCGCCGCCGGTCGCGCAGCACTTGACGGCGTGGTGACGCTGCAGGCGACTGTCATCAGCTACATGAACGACTTCAAGCTGATGATGATCCTGTCGCTGGCCGCCATCCCGTTGGTGCTCTTGCTGCGCAAGCCAGGCACGCCGGCCAAGGTCGACCATAGTGCGGTGATGGAGTGATGCGCCGGAAACGGTCGAAGTTCGATCGCTGAAGCCAGCGTCTCACGATACGCAAGAAGAAACCGGGGCCCTGCAAGGGACGTACAGGACCCCGGCCTCGCCGATAACGACTTCCCCAAGAAACTTGGCACCTCGTCATGAGGCGGGGATGACAGGCCAAGAAAGCCCCAACGACCTGCCGCTGCCCCCTTTCGCCGGAAGCCGCTACTTCGGCAACAGCACCTTGTTGACGACATGGATGACGCCGTTCGACTGGTTGACGTCGGCGATGGTCACCTTCGCCTCGCCGCCGGACTCGTCCACGATGTAGAGCTTGCCTTTCTTGATCTCGGCGGTGAGCGTGTCGCCGGAGACGGTCTTCATCTCGTATTTGCCGCCCATCGCCTTGGCCTGCTTCATCATCTCGGCGCCTGAAATCTTGCCGGCCACGACATGCGCGGTCAGCACCTTGGTGAGCTTGTCCTTGTTCTCGGGCTTGAGCAGCGTGTCGACCGTGCCGGCCGGCAGTGCCGCGAAGGCCTCGTCGGTCGGCGCGAAGACGGTGAACGGACCGGCGCCCTGCAGCGTCTCGACCAGGCCGGCGGCCTTGACGGCGGCGACGAGCGTGGTGTGGTCCTTCGAATTGACGGCGTTCTCGACGATGTTCTTGGTGGTGTACATCGGCGCCCCACCGACAACGGGGTTCTTGGCGTAGGCGGGGGCGGCAATCGCCACGCCTGCGACGAGCGCGGAAACGGCGATGATCCTGAATGACGGCAAGCGCATGTGGTCTTCCTCCGGGTGAGGGCTGATCGGAATTGATAGCCTTTGGAAATGCACACGCAGTCACGCTCCGCGACCGCTTGCAGTTTCGCCGATCACGGGAACGTGAACGGATGCCTACCGAAAGGAAAAAGCCACGAACCAGGCTTTTTCGACAGGCCGTGCGGTTGACGACAGCCTGACCCGCCAATGCGCACTGGCATGGAGTCCCCGCCATTCAGATGCCGAACGGAAATGTATCCGGTACCTTGCCGGTGCTGTCGGCCGACATTGTGAGCGGCGTAACCGCGGACGTTCGATCGAACCAGACGAAGGCGTCGAACTGGCGGGAGACGGACGAGTCCATGTAATGGCTGAACCGTTCGGTCTCCGGCCGGTAGATGACGCCGATATAGCGTTCCGGCCTCGGCGTCGCCAAATCGTCGCCGAGCCGGCCATGGCGCCCAAAATCCAGCAGAAATGACGGTTTGCCGCTGTCGTGACACAGCCGCTCGAAGCTGTTCGGCAGCGAAGGATTCACGTCCTTCACCTCCATCTCACCGTCCCAATCCGAGGCACAGGCGACAGTACCGGTATCTGTTCCGAAGCCGATCAGCGCCGTCCGCGCACCGAAGCGTTCCCGGCAGAGCTGGCCGATGTTCAGCTCGTCGCGGACAGTACCCATGTCGGTATGCCGCGCGTCGCCGATATGCGAGTTATGCGCCCACACCACGGCCTTCGAATCCGGTCCATGCGCTTCGAGAAGCTGGTCGAGCGTCTCGAACATGTGCCGATCGCGGAGGTTCCAGGTCTCGGCGCCGCCATAATACATTACGCGGTAGTACCGCTCGGCCGATGCGACCAGACGTGCACTCTGTTTGGCGTCGAGGAGAGCGCCGTCGCCTTCGGCCATGGATCGCTCGAACAGATCCATGCACTGTCTCACTACGGCCTCTTCGCAGGTTCGGTAGCCCGGCCGCAGCGCCGCGCGCCCGTAGGTGGAGGGCTCGTTCTGCCAGGGCATCAGACAGCCATAGCGCTCGCGCGCGACGGCAGCCGCTTCGGGATCGACCTTGTCCAGGTAGGCAAGCACCGTGGCGATAGAGCCGCTCATATTGTAGAGATCGAGTCCGTAGAAGCCTGCTTTCGCATGATCGGGCACGTCCTGATTGTACTCACGCAGCCAGCCGATGAATTCGGACACCTCGGAGTTACGCCACATCCAGGTCGGGAAGCGCTGGAAGAACGGCTGCGCCTCCGACTGCCGTTCCTCCGCGCGAACATACCGGTTGATCTGTGCCGCATCCGGCCAGTCCGCCTCGACGGCCACGATGGTGAACCCGTGTCGCTGGAGGAGGCGTCGGGTGACAGCCGCGCGGGCACGATAGAATTCCGAAGTGCCGTGGCTGGCTTCCCCGAGCAGGACGACACGCCGGCTGCCGAACCGGTCGAACATTGCGCCGAAGGCCGGATCGTCGATCGCCGGCAAATCTTCGGCCGCTCGCGCGATTTGCCGCGGCAATGGGGGAGGGCGTACCTCGCGCGCCGACGGCGCGTTTTCCTCGTGCCCGCCATGCTCGCCGATCAACGGCACGAACATGACACCACCGAGATCCTCCTCCTCGAACCTGTTTGCCGCAATCCGCGTGAGCCGAACGAGGCGCTGCGAGTAAGGGTCGTCACCGACCGGAATGATCAGCCTGCCGCCGATCTCCAACTGCTCCTGCAAGCCGAGGGGAATGGAGTTGCCGGCGGCCGCGACGACGATAGCGTCGAAGGGAGCTTTTTCCCGCCAGCCTTTCGTGCCGTCGCCGACTCTGACTTCGATGTTTCGGTAACCGGCGGCATTGAGCCGCCGTTCCGCCTGTTGTGCGAGCGAGCGATGCCGCTCGACGGTGAAAACGTGTTCAGCAAGTTCGGCCAGTACGGCTGCCGCGTAGCCCGAGCCGGTGCCGATTTCCAGCACGCGATCGGTCGCCTCGATCTCGGCCATCTCAGCCATTTTCGCCACGATGAAGGGTTGCGAGATCGTCTGCCCGCTGCCGATCGGCAGCGGGCTGTCCTCATAGGCGAATTCCTCAAAACCCTCGTCGACGAATTGCTCCCGCGCGACCCGGCGCAACGCATCCAGAACCCGCTTGTCATGCACACCGCGGCGCGCGATATGCGCCTCCACCATCCGATGCCTGGCGTGCTCGAAATCCAGCATGACAGCCTCCAATCAGGGCGATCCTCTGCACGCTCGACGCCGGTCGTGCCGGCTCCTATTCGTTGGTTCGCCCGGTCTGCCGGGGATTGACCCCGCCTTGCGGCGTGGTGTCGTTATCGACATCTCCCTTGAAAGTATTCTCGCCGTCCAGTTCCTCGTCCTCTTCGAGAAGACTGCCACCCTTGATCGTGCCCCTGGAGGCGCCAATTCCGGGATTCTGCTTCAAATCCTTGTCGGAGGGCTTGCGTGTCTTGGGGTGAATGTTGCTGCTCATCGTAATGCCTCACTGCAAGTAGCATGATGAGGTCGATCCGCTGCACTGCCTTGAATTTGGACAGGCGCGTCGACCTGATCCTCCCACGCGGGAGCTTTAGCCTTTTGCGCGAACTCTTGAACGCAGGATAAGTTCCATGCGGGGCCGGTTCGGTCCCTGGTCCCTATCGCGTGCCGGACCACGCCGTCGCACGCAGCATCACTGAAACTAAAAGGCTGAGCCCTGTGGAACACAGGACCCAGCCGTCAAATCCGCCCCTGTCTAAACCGCCCACTTACGGTTCAGTCTACCGGCGGGCTCTTTTGCCAAAAAAGGCGCCGGCTATTCCGCCGGCGACGGTTTCTTTTTGAACAGGGCCATCAGATTGTCCCATAGCTCGATCTTGGCGCCCTGGCGCTTCATGATCACACCCTGCTGGAGGATCGACAGCGTGTTGTTCCAGGCCCAGTAGATGACGAGGCCGGCCGGGAAGCCCGCCATCATGAAGGTGAAGATAACAGGCATCCAGGTGAAGATCGCGGCCTGCGTCGGATCCGGCGGCGTCGGGTTCATGCGCATCTGCAGGAACATGGTGACGCCCATGATCAGCGGCCAGACACCGATCATCAGCATGTGCGGCAGCGTGACCGGGATCAGGCCGAAAAGGTTGAAGATCGAGGTCGGGTCGGGCGCCGCCAGATCCTGGATCCAGCCGAAGAACGGCGCGTGGCGCATCTCGATGGTGATGTAGAGCACCTTGTAGAGCGAGAAGAAGACCGGGATCTGCAGCGCCACCGGCCAGCAGCCGGCAAGCGGATTGATCTTCTCGGTCTTGTAAAGCTCCATCATCGCCTGCTGCTGCTTCATCTTGTCGTCCGCGTATTTCTCGCGGATCTCCAGCATCTTGGGCTGCACCTTCTTCATGTTCGCCATCGACGCGTAGGACTTGTTGGCGAGCGGGAAGAAGATGGCCTTGACGATGACGGTGGTGGCGAGGATCGCCAGGCCGAAATTGCCGAGGAATTTGTAGAGCGTGTCGATCAGCCAGAACATCGGCTTGGTGATGAAGTGGAACCAACCCCAGTCGATCAGAAGGTCGAACCGCTTGATGTGGCGGTCTTCGGCATAGGCGTTGATCTTGGCGACTTCCTTGGCGCCGGCGAAGACCTCGGTCTCGACGGTTGCAGACTGGCCGGCCTCGACATTGATCGCGTCGGTCAGGAAGTCGGACTGATAGCGGTGGCGGCCATCCTCGAAATAGGCATAGCGCGGCTGGAACGGCTGCTTCTCGGTCGGCACAAGCGTGACGGCCCAATATTTGTCGGTGATGCCGAGCCAGCCGTCGCTCGACTTGCCCGGCTGGTACTGCTTGTCCTTCTCGATGGACGCGTATTTGTGTTCCTGCAAGCCTTCGGTGCCGGTGAAGCCGATCAGGCCCTCATGCAGCACATAGGTGCTGGCGACGGCCGGCTTGTCGTAGCGGGTGACGCGGCCGTAGTTGAACAGCGAAACTGCGCTGGTGCCGGAATTCTGCACCGTGTCGGTGACCGTGAACATGTAGTTGGCGTCGACGGAGAAGGTGCGCTTGAAGGTCAGGCCCTTGTCATTGGTGTAGGTGAGCGTCACCGGCGTCGACGGGCTCAGCGTCGGATTGCCGTCGACATTCCACAGCGTTTCGGCACCCGGCACCGCGCCGGTCTTGTCGTTGCCGACGAAGCCGATCTCGGCGAAATAGCCGGTAGGCAGCGCCTGCGGGTTGAGCAGTTCGATCTCGGGCGAATTCTTGTCGACGGTCTCGGTGTAGTGCTTGAGCTTGAGGTCGTCGAGGCGGGCGCCGGTCAGGTTGATCGAGCCCTCGAGGCTCGGCGTGTCGATCTTGACGCGCTTGGAAGCGGCGGCCAGCGCCTGATCGCGGCCGGCCGCGGTGACGGTGTCACCGCCGGGCGCGTTGGGGATGGTGCCCGGCGCCGGAGCCGGTGTTCCAGCACCCGGATTGGCGGCCTCGGCCGCCTTCTTCTGCTCTTCCACCCGCTGCTGCTCGATCTTGGCGGCCTCGCGCTGCTGCTCCACGCGCGGATTCATGTAGAAAACCTGCCACAAGGTCAGGATCAGCACCGACAGCGCGATGGTGATGAAGAGGTTCCGGTTGTTTTCCATCGAGAGCCCTTGGCCTATCGTGTTCCGCGAAGTCGGCGGGAGAGTTCGGCCTTCAACTGGCCGAAGGGGGCGCGCAGCGCATCATCGCGCCCGACGATGACATAATCATTGCCGGGCACCATGTCATCTGCGGCATGGACGCGGACGGCCTCTTTCAGCCGCCGCCTGACGCGGTTGCGCACAACAGCGTTGCCGACCTTCTTGGTGACGGTGTAGCCGACGCGCGGCACCCCGCCATCGCCGCGGTCGAGGACCTCGACGAGGAAAAACCGTCCGCGTCGCTTTTCACCACGACGGACGGCCAGGAATTCCGCGCGTTTCAGAAGCCGCTTGGGATTTTGCCCCACTGGCTTGCCGGTTGCGGGCAACGATATCGTCTCGCTTAGGCGCTGAGCCGCTTGCGGCCGCGGTTGCGACGAGCTGCGACGACGCCACGACCACCCTTGGTGGCCATGCGGGCACGGAAACCGTGCCGGCGTTTGCGGACGAGTTTGGACGGTTGGTAGGTACGCTTCATTTGTTTTAATACCGCGGGGTGCGGCCCTTCTTGATTCTGTCACTCTGTAACAGGAGCTTTGCCGGGCCGGCTTTGGCGCGATCGAAACCGCGCCGGGACGAATGGCCCGAGCGTGAGCGGGCTTATAGAAAGAAGGCTTTTGGAAGTCAATCCGGCGCCGGCGCGGCGTGGACGCAGGCTTTATGACGGTAATTTAATGTTCCGGCCAAAGGATGAAATTGGCAAAAATGCCTTAATCGCCTAATCTTGGCCGATCAAGTGATTGTGAAGACAGGAACGCATGAGCGAAACCAGCCAAGCGGGTGAAGGGAACGGAACGGCGCCCGCCGCCGTCCGCACGGTACCCCTGTCGCGCGGCCTGTCGACGAAACTGCTGCTGCTGACCATCGTTTTCGTGCTTCTGGCCGAAGTGCTCATCTTCCTGCCCTGGATCGCGAGCTATCGGCTGAGCTGGCTCAAGGAGAGGCTGAGCACGGCCGCGGCCGTGTCGATCGTGCTGGTGCAGGGCGAGTCGACCTCGCTGTCGCGTACGGCCCAGAATGACGTGCTGATGGCGATCGGCGCCAAGGCGATCGCGGTGCGCGACGGCGGCGTGTCGCGGCTTCTGGTGGTGGCCGACATGCCGCCGCAGGTCGACGAACATATCGACCTCGCCAGCGTCGGCATGGTCAAGGGCATGACCGGCGCGCTCGATACGCTGTTTTTCGGCGGCGACAGGATGCTGCGCGTCTTCGGACCGGTCGGCGACAGCGACAAGGAATTCGAACTGATCATGCCGGACTACTCGCTGCGCAAGGCCATGCTCATCTATTCGCGCAACGTCGCCTTCGTCTCGCTGCTGATCTCGCTGTTCACCGCCATGCTGGTCTATGCCGCGATCGACCTGATCATGATCGGGCCGATCCGCACCATGACGCGCTCGATGCTGTCCTTCTCCGAAGCGCCCGACGATCCCGGGCGCATCATCCATCCCGCCGCCCGCTCCGATGAGATCGGCGTTGCCGAACGCGAGCTGTCGCAGATGCAGGAGCGGCTGCAAAAGATGCTTTCGGAGCAGAAACACCTTGCCGATCTCGGCCTGGCGGTGTCGAAGATCAACCACGACATGCGCAACATCCTGGCCTCGGCGCAGCTGATGTCGGACCGCCTGCGCCAGGTCAGGGATCCAACCGTGCAGGCCTTCGCGCCGAAGCTTTTGCGCGCGCTCGACCGGGCCGTCTCCTATTCGGAAGGCGTGCTGCACTATGGCCGCACGCAGGAGCCGCCGCCTTCGCGCCGCCGAGTGCGGCTGCGCCAGCTTGTCGAGGACGTGCACGGCCTGCTCGACATCGAGGATGGCATCGAGTTCATCAACGCCGTCGAGGCGGCTTTCGAGGTGGACGCCGATTCCGACCAACTGTTTCGGGTGCTCACCAATCTGTGCCGCAACGCGGTGCAGGCGATGGCGGCCGATACAGAGAGCGCCGTGGTGCGGCGGCTGGCCGTATCGGCCGAGCGCATGGGCAGCGTCAGCCGCATCGCCGTCACCGATACCGGCCCCGGCCTGCCGCCGAAGGCGCGCGAAAACCTGTTCGCGGCGTTCCGCGGCTCGGCGCGCAGCGGCGGCACCGGCCTTGGCCTGGCGATCGCCCACGAACTGATCCGGGCGCATGGCGGCACGGTGGAGCTGGTCGAATCGATCGGCGGGCGCACCACTTTCGCCGTAACCATCCCCGACCAGCCGGTGCGGCTCGACCAGGCCCGCGGCAGCCTGCGCCGCCCGGCGTGACGGCCTCGGCGCTGTTTTCCGTGGCTTCTGCCCTTCGAGCCTGACGCTTTCTATGACCTTCGCCGCGACTTTTCCCCACTCGGCCTGAGTGAGACCGGCTTCGCGGCAGCTTCAAAGCCCCGGGATCGGGGCCGTCGTCACCGGATGACGCACCCACGACAAAACTTTTGCCGGATCGGCTTGCTTTTCCCAAATTCAGTCGTTAGGGAACTGCACACATTCGCGGCCGGTCCCTGGGATCGGATCGTGGGGCCGTTGAAAACATGGCCTGATGCGCGCCCGTAGCTCAGCTGGATAGAGCACCAGACTACGAATCTGGGGGTCAGGAGTTCGAATCTCTTCGGGCGCGCCACTAACTCTTCCATATCGTTAGGTATTTGGATCGGATGGCTCCGTCGGAAGCCTCACGAGAGTCCAGAAGCGCTCCGCCGATGCCACGGCAGATGAATTTTCCCCTACCGAATCCCCGCTAACATTCCCCGTTTCCGACAAACGGCGACTTCTAAATCCGAGCACATGAGCATCACTTTTTCGGCCTATTGCCATCCTTCCGTAGCAAAGGTCCAGTGCCCTCGAAATCGATCTGGAAGCTATTTCCTCAACTCGAAAAAGAGGCAGGCTGCGCAAATGCCGTCGTACAATCGCGCTGGAAAATTGCCGTCCAAGGAAGGCCGACCCCTTGCACTCCGCCTCTGCTCCGGGCTCAGCCTTTAATCCGGATGGGTTGCTGACGGAAAACACGCAGGCGCCCCGTCGCAGAACGCAAACAATCCGAAGAGGATATCTAAGTTCGAGGTCGCCGGCTTCCAGCAGTCACATAAGCTCTGAAAAACGATGGCCCAGCTGAAAAACGCCCACCATTTTCTTCCTTAGCAAGGTCACAAGGGAACATTTTAGCCATATCGAATGTTCGAGTCCTTATGGACAGCCGAGACCTACTCTCAGCAGAGCAAACAAGAGCCGCGCGAGCCCTATTGAACTGGTCGCGAGTGCGTCTCGCCGCAAAGGCCAATCTTAGCGAAGTCACGATCAGCGATTTTGAGAACGGTTTTAGGAAGCCGCGTCCCTACAACATCGAGGCCATGCGCAAGGCATTGGAGGACGCCGGAATCGTCTTCAATGTCGAAGGGAGGCCAACGCTAGCCCGCTCTGAAGGTGCTAGCGGCCTCCCGTCCGACAATAGAACGTGGCGCCGCCGGCAGAGAAAAGCATGAGGGAGGGTCGCGTACCTCGCTGTCGCTTGTCGAGCCAGAGGGCTACGACCTTCGCTCTGCCATCGATCTTGTGCGCCTGGGGTTCCAAGCCTGAGGACGAAGGACTGCGAACAACTTGGGCCAACTACGGCCAATTGCTGGTGAGGTCCGACCGCAAAGGTTCACGGGATGGGGATTGAGTTGAGCATGCAGAAGCTTCTAGCTCGAGTCGCCTGGGATTTGGGCATCGCAGGGAGCAGGCTCCGCAAGGCGATCGCCGATAGCCAGCGGATAAGCCCGGAACCACTGGTTTCATGCCGAGTTGGGATCGATCCGCAGTCATGCATGGGGATTGCGTTTTTGGAGCAGCTCAATGGGTGACATCAGCGCGGAAGTGGGTGAGAACCAGAGCAACATGCAGGCGAAAGGGCCTTTTCAGCGATTTCTGCGCACAATCGGGCCGGGCTTCATAACGGGCGCCTCGGACGACGATCCTTCAGGTATTGGCACCTACAGCCAGGCGGGAGCTCAACTCGGGTTCAATATCGGCTGGACGATGATCTTCACCTTCCCGCTCATGGCCGCGATCCAGGAGATAGCAGCACGGATTGGCCGGACGACAGGGCGAGGTATCTCCGGCAATCTCTCCCGGCACTATCCCCCAGGACTGCTGTATTTTGTGGTCGTGCTGCTGTTTGCAGCCAATGTGATCAACATCGGCGCGGACCTCAGCGCAATGGCCGATGCGCTCCGGTCACTGGTGGGTGGTCCCGGTTCGCTCTACGTGGTTGCTTTCGGCTTGGCATGTGTCGTGGCAATCGTATTTCTCGACTACAGCCGGTATGTGACGGTCCTGAAGTGGACGACGCTGAGCCTCTTCGCCTACGTTGCGGCCGCTTTCATGGCGCAGATTCCATGGGCCGAGGCGCTCAAAGGGATCCTCGTCCCGCACCTGGAATGGGACGGCCGTTTTTTCACAACGCTGCTGGCCATCCTTGGCACCACGATTTCCCCCTATCTGTTCTTCTGGCAAGCGTCCCAGGAGGTCGAAGAGGAGGCGATCGACCCAAAGGCCAAGCCGCTGAAATGGGCGCCGTGGCAAGCTTCCAGCGCCCTCCAGCGCATCCGTGCCGATACCCTCGTAGGTATGGCATTCTCGAACCTGATAGCGATTGCCATCATCGCTACAACGGCCGCCACACTGAATAAGGCGGGAGTAACTGATATCAACTCCTCCACTGATGCAGCCAAGGCCCTCGAGCCGGTTGCCGGTAAATTCGCGTTTGTGGTCTTCGCGATGGGTATCATCGGCACCGGTCTGCTCGCTGTGCCGGTTCTCGCGGGTTCGGCTGCATTTGCAGTGGGCGAAGCGTGTCGCTGGCCGGTGGGACTGGAGCGCAAGCCTAAGGAGGCAAAGGCATTTTACGCGGTCTTGGCTGCGGCGGCCCTGCTCGGAATGGGGATCATCTTCACGCCGATCGATCCTATCAAGGCCCTATATTGGAGCGCTGTGATTAACGGCGTATGCGCCGTCCCGGTAATGGTCGTCATGATGCTGATGACGGGTCGATCCGAAATCATGGGCGAGTTTCCCATCCAGGGCTGGCTACGGAGCATGGGTTGGCTGGCGACCGTGGCAATGGCCTTGTCAGTGGTCGGCCTTGCACTCCAATTGGTAGTTTGAGAAGCCGCGCAGGGAGCGTCGCCCACAGGCACGACTTTTCTCCGCCGCGCCCGTCCGCCGACCTCTGTGTCGATGCTGGCGTCGGTATGCGACCGAAGCGCCCGTCCCGGATGAGCACAGCCCAGCCTGCGTTTCCTGTATCGCCGAAACAATGCAGGCCAGGCTATTCGCGTGTAGACATCGTCACCGCGTCCCCGATCCGAAGCAGCACGCTACTCCGGGAGCCCGGCGTTCCGCAGCGCATCGCCAAGAGTTGCCGCAAGCGCCGGGGCACAATTCACCCCGGCGAACTGGCGGCCATAGCGGAATGCTGGATGCAGTTCGAGTACCCTCGCGGCGGCTGCCTTGGCTTCTTCCAGCCGTCCGAGTTTCACGAGTGCCGCGGCCAATTGCACATAAGTGATGCTGTGCGCGGGATTGGCCTGAACTGACTTGTAGGCCGCACGGCAGGATTCCTCATAGCGGCCGCGCAGCAGATGGCTCATCGCCTGCGCGTCGAACGCGGCGAAGGCCCATGGATCGAACGGGCTGAGCCGCATGCCGCGCTCGCTCCATTCGATGGCCCGTTCGGCGTCGCCGGCCCACCCGAGAATGACGCTGCCAAGGATGTAGGTCAGCGCCGACGATGGACTGATGGCGAGTGCGGCTTCCAGCGCGGTGAAAGCAGCGTCGCGGTCGTGCCCATCCATGCCAATGGAAAACGCCGCGAGCGTCAGCGCCGCCGCATCGTCCTGTCCGTGGAGAATCGCGGAACGGGCGTGGCGGATCGAAGCGGCACGGTTGGCTTCCTGCAAGCCGGCGCGGAGGAAGAGGCAATGGTGGCACATCGCCGCGCTGCCGTGCGCCAGAGCGTAGGCGGGATCGAGTTCGATCGCACGTTCGAGCAACACAAGCGCTCGCGTGATCTGCTCAGGCATGCCGGAATCGACATCGAGCTGGGCCCGGAGCACGAGATCGTAGGCATCGAGACTGTCGGGACGCTTGCGCTTCACCCTGTCGATTTCGGCACGCCGTATGCTTGGTGCAATTGCGCCAACGGCCGACAGCGCTATCTCATCCTGAAGCGCGAAGATATCGTCGGAGCTGCGGTCGTAGCGTTCGGCCCACACATGAGCGCCGGTCGATGCATCGATCATCTGGCCGGTCACACGCACGTTGCAGCCCGCCTTTCGCACGCTGCCTTCGAGCACATAGCGCACGCCAAGTTCGCGACCGACCTGCTTCACGTCCACGGCACGACCCTTGTAGGCGAAGGTCGAGTTTCGCGCGATGACGAACAGCCACTTAATGCGTGCGAGGCCCGTGATGATGTCGTCGACCATCCCTTCGGCGAAGTAGTTCTGCTCTGGATCGCCGCTCAGGTTCGAGAACGGCAGAACCGCGACGGATGGCTTGTCGGGCAATGTCAGTGCCGAACCGGCAGGGGCAGGATCACTGGCCGCAACGGCAGGTCCGACATAGCGATAGCCGCGCCGCGGCAACGTCTCGATCCAGCTCTCGGCATCCGCCGCCTGCGCCAGCACCCGGCGCAAGGCTGCGATCTGAACCGTCAGATTGTTATCGGCAACCGCCAATCCGCCCCAGCCGGCCTCGACCAGCACGTCCTTTGACACCGGTACGCCCGCGTTTTCGAGCAGTTGGCGCAGCAGCGCGACGGCGCGCCGCCCAAGCATGGTCGGCTCGGTCCCTCGGTAGAGAATGCCCGCCGCCGGGTCGAGGCGGAACGGGCCGAACTGGTAGATGTCGCGCCCGATTGTCATTCAACGCTTTTAGCAGATTTTTAGGAACGGATTCACGACTTCCCGGCACGGAGCACCGATCTTACGCAAGTGCTTGCAAAAGTCAGCACATGGTCGATGGAGGATCACATGAGCGCCGATGCCGTCATTCGCATGCCCGATGAGAAGAACGGAGTCATGCTGCGTGGTCATCCTATGGTCTTCCTCGTCACCGGCGAACATACCAAGCACACGAGCATGTTCGACTGGACGATCCCGGCGGGGTTCGCCACCGGGCGGCATGTTCACCGGGTGCAGGAGGAGACCTTCTACCTGCTTGAGGGCGAGTGTGAGTGGCATGTCGGCGAAAAAACGCTCCGCGCAACGCCTGGAACCTATCTGTTCATCCCGCCATGCGTGCCACACAACATCACGAATGTCAGCGAGAAACCGGCCCGCGTGCTGATGACAGTCTCTCCGCCCGGGCATGAGCACTATTTCGAAGAGCTCGCGAAACTCGCTGCGCAGGGTGCGCCGGACCCAAAGGCGCTCGCCGATCTGCGAAACCGCTATGACACGGATCAGCTCTCGACTTTGACGACAAGACCGTGAGATCGATCAGGGCCGCAACATCTCCAGCCGCCGGTTTTCCGACGTCAACTGAGTGCCCTCAGCCACATCGAGAAGGCCGCGATGGCCGGCATCGGCCTGGCCATCCAACATAGCCTGCACATCTCATCCACCAAGTCTTCAGCGATCGTGCCTCTGCTGTGCTTCAGAAAAAGATCGGACGCGCCAGGCTTACCCAGCTTAACACAACTTGACCGCGCTTAAGGTTCACCCGGCCACGCATGGACCGGCGACACCGGTCGCGTCCGACCACCGCCGAGATCCGTTGGCTTTCCGTAGCTGCAGCTTCAAGGCGGACGCGCCCACCCAACCGTCGGGACCGGGCGCGTGCCTCTGGCCGGCGACGCCGCGCGCGCCCACAGCCCGGCCGGAGCGTCGGGCATTCAGGATGCCCGCCGTTCGTTATGCCAAGCGAATCGCGGTTCAGCTCCTCGGACAGACGCGCGTAACCATGACCTTGCGCGGCAACCAGCATTCCGCCGATCACAGCGCTCATGCCGGCGAGACTCAGACCCGCTGGCGCCCGGCTATATCCGCCTGAACATGTAGGTCGTCGCGTGCAGCGCCTTGCCGTCCGGGTCCCAAGCGAAGTCAGGGATCACACCGGCCGCCTCGAAGCCGACGGAAGCGTATAGCGGCTCCGCGGCGTCCCCGGTTCGCGTGTCGAGGGTTACGAGGGTTTTGCCCAGTTCACGCGCGCGATTCAGCGCTTCATTCATCAGGGCTCGCCCGATGCCGAGCCTGCGTGCTTGCGGATGGACGATCATCTTTGCGATCTCGCAACGATGCGGCTGGTTGGGCGGCATGGCGGTGAGAAGCTGGACGGTTCCGACGATCTCGCCGCGCCGCTCCGCTCCGAAAAGCACTCTGCGTCCCGCGGCGACCTCACGCTGAACATCGCCCGACCAGAACCGAGCCGCGTCCTCGTAGGGCATGGGCGCCATGAAGCTGATCGCCGCTCCATCGGCCACGCTGTCTGCGAGAACCCTGGAAAGCTCCCCCAGCCTTTTCTCGATGGCGAGGCCGTCGAGTTCAATGATCTGCGTTTCCATGTATGGCGGTTCCTTAGGTCATGGCGATAATGTAGCGGGCCGATTGTTCGCCGGTCTCAAAGGAAGAGGCGCCGCGCAGCCGATAGCGCAGGCAGTCACCGGGACGCAGGTCGTGCCGAACGCCATCGGCGATCAAAACGAGCGCGCCCGCCAAAAGCACAAGGTGGTGTTCGTGCCCCGGAAGGGCGGGCCGCTCGTAGACGATGCGCTGGTTGGGCGCGATCTCGCACTCGATCATTTCGAGCTTCAGTCGTCCGCTGGGCGGCGAAAGAGCACGGCGAGTGAAGCCCTTCTCCTGATCCGACCATATGCTTTGGTCAGCGCGGCGGACAAGCGGGGGAAAGTCCGGCTCGAGCGGCGCCAGAAGCTGGGAAAGCGGCAGCGTGAAAGCCGATGCCAGACGACCAAGCGTTTCCGCCGTGGGGCTGACTTCGCCATTCTCGATCCGCGACAGCGTCGCCCGACTGACCCCGCTGTTTGCCGCGAGCTCCTGAAGGGTAAGTCCACGATCTGCCCGAAGCAGGCGAAGATGGTCGGCCAAGGCTTTCACGTGGGATGTGGATGCGTTCATATTCGGGACAATATCCCAGATTAGGGAAATTGCAAGCGGCGGGCGCTAACGGCAGGGTTCCGAACTCAGGTTAACGGTCTTTCGGGATTGCGGGGTGGCTGGTTCCATGGGGCTCGATTGATTCGGAGCGTCGCCATGGCCGTTGCATTGTTTGAAGGGTTTGAAAAATCGCGTCTGCGAGCGCTGCTCGACCGCTTGCAAAACAGGATCAGTCCGCTGATAATTGACTGCTTGCCAGGTGCAATCAGTTTGAAGGCGTACGCATGATCACGGTCTTCGGGGAAGGCAGAGGCTTTCGGGTTGTCTGGCTGCTGGAGGAGATGGGGCTCGCTTACCGGTTGCGGCCCGTGGACCTGGCGGCCGGCATCCAGGACGACACGGAGTTCCTGGCCATCAACCCTGGCGGGTTCATCCCGGCTATTCGGGACGGCGACGTCGTCATGGTCGAGTCGATTGCGATCATGGAGTACTTGATGGCGCGTTATGGGCCGACGCCGCTCGCGCCAGGCGCGCAAGATCCTGCATTCCCCGCGTACCAGCAGTTCCTCCACCTCGGCGAAGCCGGCCTCGCGGCCCCGATTTATTTCGTCGGCGGCGCCCGCAATTTTGCACCCGAGGCAGAGCGAAGGAACTGGAGCGCCCGCCAGGCTCTCCGCGTGTTCGAGACCCGGCTGGGACTGGTGAGCCGGCAGCTGGCGCTTTCGCCATATCTGGCCGGCGACAGGTTCACCGCCGCCGACATCTCGGTGTTCTACGCATTGCAGCTGGCCCGCGGATTTGGCGGAGTCGCCCTCGGTGCCGCCGAGCAAACCTACATGGCCCGGCTCAGCGAACGCGACGCCTTCGGGCGGGCGATGGAAAGCTGTCAGGCCACGCGAGCGTGGGTCGAGGCGTCCGCCAAAGCGCGCCGCGCCTGAACGGATTCATGCCTCGCGCTTTGGTCTCCTCAGGACGCCTTGGCGAGAAAACTCTGGTAGTCCGACTTCGCCTGCAGCAGGCGCAGCACGTTTTCGCGTGAGCCGCGCACATGGGCGCGGGCCAGGGCGCCGGCTCGGGCGGCATCGCCGGCGCAGATCGCTTCGACGATCTCGCCATGCTCGTCGCGGGCGATCTTCCATTCGTCGAGCCACAAGAGTTCGGTCCAGACATAATGCTGGCACTTGTCGAGGATGCCGCACAGCATGCCATGCAGCATGGCATTGCCGCTGATCTCGGCGATGACGCGGTGCAGGTCGATGCCGACCTCCAGCTCCTGGAATTTTTCCTTTGTGGTGCGGTCGGGAATGGCGGCCAACCGCTCGCATTCGGCCAGCATGGCGCGCAGCCGCGCTTTGTCCTTGTCGGTCGCGGCGGCCGCGGCCAGTTCGGTCGCATGGCCGTCCAGCAGTTCGCGGATGGCGAAGGCCTCACGGAACATGTTGATGTCGAACTCGGTGACGACATAGCCCTGGCGCGGGCGGCCGGTGACGAGGCCGTCGCGCTCGAGGCGGTTGAAGGCCTCGCGCACCGGCGTGCGGCTGACATTGAGCTTTGCGGCTATGTCGTTCTCGGTGACGCGCGAGCCCGGTGGAATCTGGCCGGTCACGATCATCGCCTTCAGCGAAGTGTAGACCGAGTCGCGCAGCGTGTTCTTGGTTTGCTTGCTCAAAGATCCGTCCCCACCGGCAATCGATATTTGCCTATCTCTATTCGCAGTCGGCGCAATTTGCCACGCCTTGGCGGCGCAGCTCCATCGTGCCTGTCAGCCGGCTTCGGACGGTGTTGACATCGTCGATCCCTAGGCTACACTCAAAATTGTATACAAAATCGCATTCCAAATCAAAACAATTGGGAACACCGGCTGGAGAATCGACATGAAAACCATCAGTAGCGTTGGGATTGCCGCGGTCGCGGGCCTCATGGCATCGGCAGCGGCGCCCGCCTTCGCCGCCGATACGATCACCGTCGCCTCGTGGGGCGGCACCTATCAGGAGGCGCAGACCAAGGCGTTCTTCGATCCGACCGCCAAAGCACTCGGCATCACCATCAAGCAGGACACCACCAACGGCCTCGACGACGTGCGCCTGCAGGTGACCGGCAATGCGGTGAAGTGGGACATCACCGAGCTCGGCGCCGACGAATGCGCCCGCGGCTCGAAGGAAGGGCTGTTCGAGAAGCTCGATTACGGCATTATCGACAAGAGCGGCATCAACCCGAAGCTGGTCCATGACGACTGGGTCGGCATTTCCTACACCTCCGTCGTGCTCATCTACCGGACCGATGTGTTCGGCGACAAAGGCCCCAAGACCTGGGCCGATTTCTGGAACGTGGAAAAATTCCCGGGGCGGCGCGCGCTCTCCAGCAGCCAGGCGACCGAGACGCTGAGCGTCGCCGCTCTCGCCTCCGGCCTGCCGATCGACAAGGTCTATCCGGTCGACATCGACGGCGCACTGAAATCGGTCGACAAGATCCGTGGCCATGTCGACGCCTGGTGGACCTCCGGCGCCCAGGCCATGCAGTTGGTCAAGGACGGCGAGGTCGACATGGCGAGCATCTGGAACGGCCGCGCCGGCACGCTGAAGAAGCAAGGCGCGCCTGTCAGCTTCTCCTTCGACCAGGGCGTGCTGACCGCCGACTGCATGGTCATCCCCAAGGGCGCCAAGAACAAGGAAGCGGCGATGAAGGCGCTGGCGATGTTCGTGAGCCCGCAATTGCAGGCCAATCTGCCGCTCTATGTCGACAATGGGCCGGTGAACGAAAAGGCCTTCGAGACCGGCAAGATTCCGCCGGAACGGATCAAGGACATCAACTCGGCGCCCGAAAACGTCAAGAAGCAGGTGCTGCAGGATGCCGAGTTCTGGCGCGACACCCTGGTGGAGGCGACCGAGAAGTTCAACAACCTGATCCAGCAATAGGCCGCGGCCATAGCTCATGGCGGGGCAGCACAAACTGCCTCGCCATCCCTTGTTTGCCGGCTAGAGTAGTTACCGTTTCTCCGAAACGTCGAACCACTCTATCTCTTTGTTTTCACGCAATTCCGGACGGAAAACCGCTTCACCCTTTTCCTGGAATTGCTTTGAGGAGAGAAAGATCTTGTCCATTGCGCCATCCGCGCTGCCGATCAGCATGCGCCGGATCGAGAAACGATTTGGCAGCGTATCGGTGCTGCGCGACCTTAACCTCGATGTCGAGGCCGGCGAGTTCCTGACGCTGCTCGGGCCTTCCGGCTCCGGAAAGACGACGCTGCTGATGATCCTTGCCGGTTTCGTGCGGGCCAATGGCGGATCCATCAGGGTCGGCGACGACGAAATCATCACCACGCCGCCGCACAGGCGCAACATCGGCATGGTGTTCCAGAACTACGCGCTGTTTCCGCATATGAACGTTTTTCACAACATCGCCTTTCCGCTGAAGCAGCGCGGCGTGGCGGCCACCGAGACCGCCGAGCGCGTCGAAAAAGCATTGGAACTGGTGAAGCTCAAGGGTCTGGGCGACCGGCGTGTCGACCAGCTTTCCGGCGGCCAGCGCCAGCGCGTGGCCTTGGCGCGCGCCATCGTCTTCGAACCGCGCATCGTGCTGATGGACGAACCCCTGTCGGCGCTCGACAAGGGCCTGCGCGAGCATATGCAGATCGAGCTGCGCGCGCTGCACCGGCGGCTTGGCATGACGACGGTCTATGTCACGCACGACCAGCGCGAAGCCATCACCATGTCGGACCGCATCGCCGTCATGAATGCCGGACGCATCGAGCAGCTCGACAAGCCCGAGACGCTCTACGCCGCGCCGAGGACGCAATTCGTCGCCGGCTTCATCGGCGAATCGAATTTCATTCCCGTCGAATGCCGCAACGGTTCGGTCTGGTATGAGGACAGGCGCATACAAATGGCGGGGGCGGCACCGGCCCCCGGCCAGCATCTGATGGTGGTGCGGCCGGAAAAGCTGCGGCTGGTCACGGCGGCCGAACCGTCGAGCGGTATCAATGTGCTCGATGCCACGGTCGGCGACATCATCTACCAGGGTGACAGTTTCGTCTGCTACGCGCTGCTGCACGACGGCCGCCAGCTGACGCTGCGCGACTACTGCCGCAGCGATGTGCTGGCCAGGCTGCCGGCGGCCGGCCAGCCGATCCGCCTCGGCCTCGATGCGCAGGACACCATCCTGGTGGCGGCAGAGGGATGAGCGCGCCATCCGCCCTCCTGAGAGAACCAGCCGGCGCGGGCCGGGACCTCAACACGCAGGCGCTGCGGGCCGACGCGCGGCGCGAGTCGCTGCGGCTGCTGGCGCTTTTGTCGCCGAGCCTGCTCCTCGTCTTCGCCATCATCATCGTGCCGATCGGCTGGCTGTTCTGGCTGTCGCTGTACGACGAGAGCGGAGCCTTGAGCGCCTCCAACTATGAGCGGTTCTTCGAGCAGGCCTCCTACATCAAGACCTTCGTCACCACCTTCAAGGTCGCCTTCATCGTCACCGGCGCCTGCGTGCTGCTGGGCTATCCCCTCGCCTACATGCTGTCGCAGCTGCCGCGGCGGGCGGCATCGATCTGCCTGATCTTCGTCATCCTGCCGTTCTGGACGTCGGTGCTGGTGCGCACCTATGCGTGGCTGGTGATCCTGCAGCGCAAGGGCCTGATCAACAGCTGGCTGATCGACCTCGGCGTGATCAGCCAGCCGCTGTCGCTCGCCAACAATCTGTCCGGCGTCGTCATCGGCATGACGCACATCCTGCTGCCGTTCCTGGTGCTGCCGCTCTACGCCTCGATGAAGACCATCGACACCGACTGCCTGCGCGCCGGCATGAACCTCGGCGCCGGTCCGGTCGCCACCTTCCGGGAGATCTTCTTTCCGCTGTCGCTGCCGGGCCTCGCCTCGGGCGTGGTCATCGTCTTCGTGCTGTGCCTCGGCTTCTTCGTCACCCCGGCGCTGATGGGCGGCGGCAAGGTGATCATGTGGGCGATGCGCATGGAGCAGACCACCAGCCTCTATTCGAACTGGGGCGCGGGTGCCGCGCTCGGGGTGGTGCTGCTGGTGGTCACGCTGGCGCTTCTCGGCCTTTTCCAATGGCTGCTCGGCGCGCGCGCCACCGGTGTGTGGAGTTCGCGATGAGCGCGGATGTCGGCCTGCCAATCTCGCACCGGCAACGCCTGTGGCTCTACGCTCTGGGCGGCCTGGTGCTGCTGTTCCTGATCGCGCCGTCGGTGATCATCGTCATCATGTCGTTTTCGGATTCGACGCTGCTGCAGTTCCCGCCGCAGCAATGGTCGCTGCGCTGGTACGAAACCTATTTCCAGTCGGTCGAATGGCGCGATGCGACCATCGTCTCGGTCAAGGTGGCTGTCATGACCGTGCTGGTGGCGACGCCGCTCGGCACCGCCGCCGCCTATGCGATCAACCGGGGCACGCTGCGCTTCAACGGCACCATCAACGCGCTGCTCACCGCAGCGCTGATCATCCCGGTGATCCTGATCGGCATCGGCACCTTCTTCCTCTACGCCCGCATCGGCCTCAACAACACGCTGACCGGCCTGGTCATCGCGCATACGGTGCAGGCCTTGCCGCTGGTGGTGCTGACCGTGCTGTCGGGCCTGCGCTCATACGACATGAACCAGGAGCGTGTGGCACGCAGCCTGGGTGCCGGGCGCGTCGCCGCCTTCTGGCAGGTGACGATGCCGCAGATCCGCTTCTCGATCGTCTCGGGCGGGCTGTTCGCCTTCATCACCTCCTTCGACGAAGTGGTGGTTTCGCTGTTCATCTCGGGCGGCGAGACCACCACGCTGACCCGGCGCATGTTCAACGCGCTGCGCGACCAGATAGACCCGACCATCGCCGCCATCTCGACCTGCCTGATCGTGCTGTCGATACTCTTGCTGTCGGTCGCGCAGATCTTCGGGCGGCGGCATTGATTTCATCAGACCATTTCGCTTCAAGTGACCAGGGGATATCCAGACAGAATGCGTGATTTCCAGTTTCCCGGCCGCTCGCCGGTTCGTGCCACGCAGGCAGTTGCCGCGACCTCGCATCCGCTTGCGACCCTTGCCGCGATCGACATGCTGCGCGCCGGCGGCAATGCCATGGACGCCGCCGTCTGCGCCGCCGCCGTGCAGGGCGTCGTCGAGCCGCAATCGACCGGCATCGGCGGCGATTGCTTTGTCCTCTATTGCCCGAAGGGACAAGGCGACGTGCTGGCCTTCAACGGTTCGGGCCGCGCGCCCGCCAAGGCGACCGTCGACTGGTACCTGGACAAGGGTTTCAACGAACTCCCGAAACAGGGCCCGCACGCGGTGACCGTGCCGGGCGCCGTCGATGCCTGGAGCCGTCTGTTGGAAGACCATGGCCGCAAGAGCATGGCCGAAGTGCTGGCGCCGGCCATCCACTATGCCGAGAACGGCTATGTCGTGCATGACCGCGTCGCCTTCGACTGGGCCGATCCGGAAACCGACCTGTCGGCCGACGAGCATGCCGCGCGCATCTTCCTGCCGGGCGGCCAGGCGCCGAAGGCCGGCGATGTCCACCGCCAGCCGGAACTCGCCGCCACCCTGCGGGTGATCGCAAGGAAAGGCCGCGCCGGCTTCTACGAGGGCGCCGTTGCCGACGACATGGTGCGCCGGCTCAATGAACTGGGCGGGCTGCATAGCCACGAGGATTTCGCTGCGACCAAAGGCGACTATGTGACGCCGGTCGGGACCACCTATGGCGGCTATGAGATCCACCAGATGCCGCCGAACAATCAGGGGCTGACGGCGCTGCTCATGCTTAACGTGCTGTCGGGCTTCAAGCTCGGCGGACTCGACCCCAACGGCGCCGAGCGCCTGCATCTGGAGATCGAGGCCGGACGCTTGGCCTATCAGGACCGCGACCGCTTCGTCGCCGACCAGGACCAGGTTGATGTGCCGGTGCGGCAGCTTCTGTCCGGCGCCTATGCCGACCGGCTGCGCGCCGAGATCCACCGCGACCGCGCCATGACGCATCTGCCGCGCCTGGAGCTGCCCGGCAGCGACACGGTCTACATCTCGATCGTCGACCGTGACCGCAATGCGGTCTCCTTCATCAACTCGACCTACTATTCCTTCGGCAGCGGCGTCGTCGGCCCGAAGACCGGTGTCGTGCTGCAGAACCGTGGATCGAGCTTCCGCCTCGACCCGGCGCACCCGAACGCGATCGCGCCCGGCAAGCGGCCGATGCACACGATCATGCCCGGCATGGCGACGAAGAACGGCCGCGTGGTGATGCCGTTCGGCGTCATGGGCGGCGGCTACCAGCCTTTCGGCCATGTCCATCTTTTGACCAACATGATCGACTTCGGCATGGATCCGCAGCAGGCGCTGGATGCGCCGCGTGTGTTCTACAATGATGATACCGTGGAGGCCGAGCGCAACGTTCCCGTCGAGGCGGTCGAAGGCTTGCACAAGCGCGGCCATCGCGTCGTCGAACCGCAGCATCCGCTTGGCGGCGGGCAGGCGGTGCTGATCGACTGGGAGAAAGGCACGCTCACCGGCGCCTCCGATGCGCGCAAGGATGGGATGGCGCTGGGATATTGAGGGCGATCGGGGATTGGAGAACCGGCTTCCGGTCGTGGACAATTGTCCGGGGTCGGAACCATTCCAAGGGCTTTCTAGAAGCAGTCGTTTGAAACATAGTCGATGACCATGAGCACGAATTCAAAAGACCTTTCCCGCCGTCTCGCCGCCGGCGCCGATGACGCCCCGGCGATCCTGGCGCCCGACAGGGCGACGCTGACCCATGGCGGCCTGCGCCGCCTGATCGCAAGCACGGCCGAACGGCTGCATGCGCTCGGCATCGGCCGGGGCGACCGGGTGGCGATCGTGCTGCCGAACGGACCGGAGATGGCCGCCGCCTTCGTCGCGGTGGCGGCCGCCGCGTCGACGGCGCCGCTCAATCCCGCCTATCGCGCCGACGAGCTCGATTTTTACCTCACCGACATCGGCGCCAAGGCGATCCTCGTCGCGGAGAACGAGAGCGGTCCGGCGGTGGCGGTAGCCGAACGTCTCGGCATCGGCGTGCTGCGGCTTATCGTTTCCCCGGGCATGCCTGCCGGCTCCTTCACCATCGAGGGCGCGGCGATCGGTCCGCAGGCTGCGCCCGACATGGCAGGGGATGGCGACATCGCGCTGCTGCTGCACACGTCGGGCACGACATCGCGCCCCAAGCTGGTGCCGCTCAGCCATGCCAACATCGCCGCCTCGGCGCGCCATATCGGCGCCACGCTCGGCCTGGGCGCCGATGACCGCTGCCTCAACATCATGCCGCTGTTCCATATCCACGGCCTGATCGCGGCGGTGCTGTCGTCGCTGGCAGCGGGCGGCAGCATCTATTGCACGCCGGGTTTCAACGCGCTGCGCTTCTTCCAGTGGCTGGGCGACGCCAAGCCAAGCTGGTACACGGCGGTGCCGACCATGCACCAGGCGATCCTGCCGCGGGCGGCGCGCAATGAAGAGGTGCTGGCGGCGGCACGCCTGCGCTTCATCCGCTCGTCCTCGGCGTCGCTGCCGGCGCAAGTGATGGCGGAACTGGAAGCGACCTTCGGCTGCCCGGTGATCGAATCCTACGGGATGACCGAGGCCGCCCACCAGATGGCGTCGAACCGGCTGCCGCCGGGCCTGCGCAAGCCAGGCAGCGTCGGCGCCGGCGCCGGACCGGAGGTGGCGGTGATGGCGCCGGACGGGCGGCTGATGGAAGCCGGCGAGACCGGCGAGATCGTCATTCGCGGACCCAATGTCACCGCAGGCTATGAGAAGAACCCGGATGCCAATGCCACGGCCTTCGCGCATGGCTGGTTCCACACCGGCGACCAGGGCGTGCTCGACGAGGACTTCTATCTCCGCGTCACCGGCCGGCTCAAGGAGATCATCAACCGCGGCGGCGAAAAGATCTCGCCGCTCGAGGTCGACGACGTGCTGATGGACCATCCTGCGGTGGCGCAGGTCGTCACCTTCGCCATGCCGCATGACAAGCTTGGCGAGGAGGTGGCGGCGGCCGTGGTGCTGCGCGAAGGCATGAGCGCCACCGAGAGCGACATCCGCAGCCATGCCGCGACGCGGCTCGCCGACTTCAAGGTGCCGCGCAAGATCCTGATCCTGGACGAGATCCCCAAGGGCGCGACCGGCAAGCTGCAGCGCATCGGGCTCGCCGCCAAACTCGGGCTTTGACGATGAAGATCACCATTTTCGGCGCCGGTGCGATCGGCGGCTATCTCGCCGCCAAGCTGGCGATCGCCGGCCGCACCGAGCTGTCGATCGTCGCGCGCGGCGCGCATCTGGAAGCGATCCAGGCAAACGGCCTGCGCCTGATCGAGGACGGCGAGGAATCGGTGGCGCCGGTAAGAGCCGCCGCCAAGGCCGAGGAGCTCGGCGTGCAGGACACTGTCGTGCTGGCGCTGAAGGCCCATTCGCTAACCCCGGCGCTGGACCAGATCGCGCCGCTGCTCGGGGACCACACATCCGTCGTCACCATGCAGAACGGCGTGCCGTGGTGGTATTTCCATCAACTGGGCGGGCCGCTCGAAGGCACAAGGCTGAGAGCGGTCGATCCCGGAGGGGCTATCTGGCAGCGGATCGGGCCGGAGCGCGTCATCGGCTCGGTCGTCTATCCCGCCGCCGAGGTCGACGCGCCCGGCCTCATCCGCCATGTCGAGGGCAAGCGGTTCTCGCTCGGCGAACCCTCGGGCGAACGCAGCGAACGGGTGACGCGACTGGCGGAGGAAATGGTCAAGGCCGGCCTGCAGGCGCCGGTGCGCGACGACATACGCAGCGAAATCTGGGTGAAGCTGTGGGGCAATCTCTCCTTCAACCCGATCTCGGCGCTGACCGGATCCACGCTGGCGGGAATCGTCGCCGACGAAGGCACCCGCGCGCTTGCCCGCACCATGATGCTGGAGGCGCAAGCAATCGGCGAAAGCCTCGGCGTGCGCTTTCCGGTCGGCGTCGACCGCCGCATCAAGGGCGCCGGCGATGTCGGCGAGCACAAGACCTCGATGCTGCAGGACCTGGAACGCGGGCGACCGATGGAAATCGACGCGCTGGTGAGCGCGGTACAGGAGCTTGGCCGGCTAACGGACAAGCCGACGCCGGCGATTGATGCGGTGTCGGCGCTGGTGCGACGGCTGGCGGTCGAGCGCGGGTGTTATGGGTGATGGGGCGCGACGGGCCAAACCTTGACGCCTTCGCGGCCTGCCCAACATATCGTGGGCGCCCTTGTTGCCGATCCCAAAGGGCGTGGCGAAACAGAGATGCCCTGACCCGCATCCAGCCTTTGGTTTCAAGGAACCGGCTCCATGCTCCGATATGCCTGCTTCCTCGGAATTTTGGCCATGACAACGGCTTATCCCGCGATGGCACGGAGCGATGATGAAATGAAAGCATGCGTCGGCCAGTCCGGCGGCTACACGGGGAAAATGCTGGATTGCGGGAAAGTCGAGATCGACAAGTACGATGCCAGGTTGAACGCCGCGTACAACACCTTGATGCGTCGTGAGCATGGCCCTCAACGTGCCCGGTTGCAGCGCGAGCAGCGCGCCTGGCTGAAGCATCATCTGCGGGAAACGCACCGTCTTGCCGCCGATCCCGACAACGGAGAAGCCGCCTTCTTCACATCTCAAGGGTTTGAACTGGACGATCTGAGCGCGCGCACCGCCGAACTCGAAAAGCGTGTGCAGCAAAGCCAGTAGCCACTCAACCGGGGGTTATCGTTGGCCGGCGCCCTGGCGCGGCCCGGTCAATCGCGCCCGGTCGATCTGGAACTGATCAGTGCTTGCCCTGTCGCTTGAGCAGCCGCGCATAAATCTCCCCGACAATGCCGCGCCGGAAGACCAGCACGCACACCATGAAGATCAGCCCGGTGGCGATGGTCACCGGGAAACCGGAGGTGGCAAGCGTGTTCTCCAGCCCGACGACGAGGCTGGCGCCGACGATCGGCCCGACCATGGTGCCGATGCCGCCCAGAAGCGTCATCAGGATCACCTCGCCCGACATCTGCCAGGTGACGTCGGTGAGCGTGGCGAACTGGAAGACGATCGCCTTGAGGGAGCCTGCCAGCCCGGCCAGCGCCGCCGACATGACGAAGGCGCCGAGCTTGTAGTTGGCGACGGAATAGCCCAGCGAAATGGCGCGGCTCTCGTTTTCCCGGATCGAGCGCAGGATCATGCCGAAGGGTGAATTGACGATGCGCCAGATGGCGAAAACGCCGATCAGGAATACCGCGAGCACGAAGTAGTAAATGTTCAGCGAGACGTTCAGGTCGAGGACGCCGAACAGCATGCCGCGCGGCACGCCCTGAATGCCGTCCTCACCCTCGGTGAAAGGCGCCTGCACGCAGAAGAAGAAGAACATCTGCGACAGCGCCAGGGTGATCATGGCGAAATAGATGCCTTGCCGGCGAATGGCGAAGAAGCCCATGACCAGGCCGAGCAGCGCGGCGCCGGCCATGCCGAGCAGGATGCCGGCTTCCGGCGGCCAGCCCCACACCTTGACGGCATGCGCGGTGAAATAGGCGGCGCCGCCAAAGAAGGTGGCGTGGCCGAACGACAGCAGGCCGGTGTAGCCGAGCAGGAGATTGAACGCGCAGGCCAGCAGCGCGAAACACAGCATCTTCATCAGGAAGATCGGATAAACCAGGAAGGGCGCAACCAGCAGCGCCGCAATGGCGAGCCCGACCAGCGTCCATTCGGGCCATGCCGGGGTTCCGGCCGATGTCTCGCGACGCGACGGCCCGGCCATGTCGGATGTCCCTTCCGACATGTCAGGCATCCCTTCCGAACAGACCGGCCGGCCGGACCAGAAGCACGATCGCCATGATGACGAAGACCACGAGGTTGGAGGCCTCGGGATAGAAGACCTTGGTCAGGCCCTCGGCGAGGCCGAGCATGTAGCCGGTGACGATCGCGCCGAGAATCGACCCCATGCCGCCGATCACGACGACCGCGAAGACGACGATGATGAGATCCGATCCCATCAGCGGGCTCACCTGATAGACGGGGGCGGCCAGAATGCCGGCAAGCCCGGCAAGGGCGGAACCGAGACCGTAGGTCAGTGTCAGCAGCAACGGTACGTTGACGCCGAAGGCCTGAACGAGACGGGGATTCTCGGTTGCCGCGCGCAGATAGGAGCCGAGCCTGGTCTTCTCGATCAGCGCCCAGGTTCCGAAGCAGACGATCAGCGAGGCGACCACGACCCAGCCGCGATAGTTGGGCAGGAACATGAAGCCGAGATTGGTGCCGCCCGCAAGCAGCGGCGGCACGGCGTAAGGGTTTCCCGACACGCCGTAGTAATAGCGGAATATGCCTTCGAGCACGAGCGCGAGACCGAAGGTGAAAAGCAGGCCGTAGAGCGGATCGGTGTCGTAAAGCCGCGACAGCGCCAGGCGCTCTACCACGATGCCGAAGAGGCCGACCGTCAGCGGCGCGAGGATCAGCGCGGGCCAGTAGCCGATGCCGAGATAGGTGAGTAGCAGGTAGCCGACGAAGGCGCCGAGCATATACTGGGCGCCATGGGCGAAATTGATGACGCGCAGCAAGCCGAAAATGACGGCCAGACCCAGGCTCAGCATGGCGTAGAAGGAGCCGTTGATCAGCCCCACCAGCAATTGGCCAAGCAGTGCCTGGACGGGGATTCCGAAGATCATCGTCATGGCGTCCTCATACACCCAGAACGTCGTGGAGCTGCCTCATGCGGTTCGTCAGTTCGCCGACCGGGAACCCGGCGACGACCTTGCCGTGTTCCATCAAGTAGAAGCGATCGGCGACACGGCTGGCGAAGCGGAAATTCTGCTCGACCAGCAGGATCGTCATGCCGCGCTTCTTCAACGTCACCAGCAACTCGCCGATGCGCTGCACGATGACGGGAGCCAGACCCTCGGTCGGCTCGTCGAGAAGCAGCATCTTGACGCCGGTTCGCAGCATGCGGGCGATCGCCAGCATCTGCTGTTCGCCGCCCGACAGCCTCGTGCCCGGACTGTTGCGGCGCTCCTTCAGATTGGGGAAGAGGTCGAATATCTCCGCGACGCTCATGCCGCCCTCGGCGACGACCGGCGGCAGCACCAGATTCTCGTCGACCGTCAGCGTCGCGAAAATGCCGCGCTCCTCCGGCACGAAGCCGATGCCTTGATGCGCGGTGCGGTGCAGCGGCAGGCGCATCAGATCCGCGCCGTCGAAAACGACCTCTCCGGTCCGCGTGCGGATCAGCCCCATGATGGCGCGCAGCGTCGTCGTCTTGCCGACGCCGTTGCGGCCGAGCAGCGTGACCGTCTCGCCGGCAAACACCTCCAGATCGACGCCGTGCAGCGCATGGCCCTCGCCATACCAGGCGTTGAGGCCGCGGACCGCAAGCAGGGGGGCGGCACTAGTCATCGGCGGTGCCCATGTAAGCGACCTTCACCCGCTCGTCGCGGCTGACCGTCGCGTAGTCGCCGGCGGCAAGCACCTCGCCGCGCTGCATGACGGTTATCCAGTCGCAGAGATCGGCGACAACAGTCAGATTGTGCTCGACCATCAGCACCGCGCGCTCGCTCGCCACCGAACGGATGAGGTCGGAAACCATGGCCACGTCCTCATGCCCCATGCCGGCCATCGGCTCGTCCAACAGCAGCACCTTCGGGTCGAGGGCCAGGGTCGTGGCGATCTCCAGCGCGCGCTTCCTTCCATAGGAAAGATCGCCGGCCAGCCTGTTCCTGGCGTCGTCGAGACCAACGGAGCGCAACAGTTCGACGGCTCGCGGCGTCAACCGATCGAGGGCTGCCAGGGAACGCCAGAACTGGACGCCGAGCCCACTGGGCCGCTGCAATGCGACGCGAACATTGTCGAGCACGCTAAGGTGCGGAAAGATCGCCGATATCTGGAACGAGCGCACCAGCCCCATGCGCGCCACCTTTGCCGGTGGCGTGCGGGTGATGTCGTGGCCGAGCAGTTCGATCCTGCCGCTGGTCGGCGCCAGGAACTTGGTGAGCAGGTTGAAAACGGTCGTCTTGCCGGCGCCGTTAGGCCCGATCAGCGCATGGATGTTGCGATGGCGGACATCGAGATCGACATTCCTGACGGCGACGAAGCCGGCAAAATCGCGCCGCAGCCCGCGGGCGGAGAGCACCACCGGCGGCTCGTTGGCGTTGAGATCAGACGGCACCACGGGCCGCGCCGATCACTGGGCCGCGGTTGGACAGCCGCTTTCCTTCTCGCTCAGGAAGGCCTCGTTGCCGGGGATGGTTGCGAGATATTTGTAATAATCCCAGTCCTTGGTGCTCTCGCTGGGCGCCTTGACCTGGTAGAGATACATGTCGTGGACCATGTTGCCGTCCGCCTGCACCTTGCCGTTGGTCGTCACGGCGTCGTCAACCGGCATCGAATGCAATTGCTTGGCGACGGCCTCGGTCCCGTCCGTGCCGGCCTTGTCGATCGCCTTCAGATACTGCGTCACCGCCGAATAGGTCGCGGCCTGGACCATGTTCGGCATGCGGTTGGTGCGTTTGAAAAAGCGCTGTCCGAATTTGCGGCTCTTGTCGTCTCGATCCCAATAGTAGCCCTCGGTCAGCACGACGCCCTGCGCGGCCTGAAGGCCCAGCCCATGCACCTCGGCCAGCGTGAACAGAAGCGCCGCAAGGCGCTGGCCGCCCTGGACAATGCCGAATTCGGCCGCCTGCTTGATGGAGTTGGACGTGTCGAGGCCGGCATTGGCCAGCCCGATGACCTTGGCGCCCGACGACTGCGCCTGCAGCAGGAAGGATGAATAATCGGTCGACCCCAGGGGATAACGCACTTCGCCCAGCACCTTGCCGCCGTGGCTCTCGACGAATTTGGCGGTCTGCTCCTTGAGCGAATAGCCGAACGCATAGTCGACGGTGACGAAGAACCAGCTGTCACCGCCCTGCTGCACGAGGGAGCCCCCGGTTCCCACCGCCTGCGAATGGGTGTCATAGGCCCAGTGGAAGCCGTAGGGCGAGCATTGCTTGCCGGTGAGATCGGTCGTTGCCGCGCCGGTAACGATGTCGATCCTCTTCTTTTCCTTGGAGATCCCCTGGACGGCGAGCGCGACCGATGAGGTCGTCAGCTCCATGATGGCATCGACCTGTTCGGTGTCGTACCATTGCCGCGCGATGTTGGAGGCGATGTCAGGCTTGTTCTGGTGGTCGGCGCTGATGATCTCGATCGGCGCGCCCTGTACCTTGCCGCCGAAATCCTCGACCGCCATCTTGGCTGCCTCGACCGACCATTTGCCGCCGAAATCGGCATAGACGCCGGATTGATCATTGAGGATGCCGATCTTGACTTTTCCATCGGAAATTTCGGCGGCCGAGGCGGGGATAGCGGCCGCGGCAAGAAGCGCGGCGGAAACGAAATAGCATACCTTCATTGTCGACTTCCTCCCAGGATGAATCCGACCGTTCCCCCGGACGATCACCAGCAAGCGGTATTGAACATGAGCAAGATGGGGATGAACGGCAAGGGGCCGTTGCGCATTTCTGGTTCGAAGCAGCCTTCCTCGCCGGGAGTTTACCGCCTCGAGGGCAGCCAAGGCGATTGGCCATCACGCCAGGAAACCTCGGAAGCAGCAAGACCGTGTGAACCGTGACCGGCGGCTTGGCGAGACCGCGCGTCCATGCCCCATGAACTTAGTCGGGAGTATTGACTCGACCACGGGAGTCACAGCGCTTAGATTGCGTATCACTAGCTCCACGGGGGAAGCCAACTGAGGTATCAGGATGGCTTTGGCAATGAACAGGTCGATAACTGCCATTACTGTGACGCATAACAGCGCGCATACCGTGCGGGGGGCGCTCGCTCGCCTGCCTCCAGGGGTGGAGATCGTATGCGTCGACAATGCAAGTACCGACGATCTTTCCACCGCGCTGTCCGGCCTTGCCGTTCATCGTATCGACAATCCTGTAAACCTCGGCTTCGGGCGCGCCTGCAACATCGGGGCGGCTGCGGCGACGGGTGAGTATCTGCTGTTCGTCAACCCCGACGTGCGTCTTGGGGCTGACGCCGTCGATGCGCTCATGCAGGCGGCTGAACGCTATCCAAATTGCTCCGTCTTCGTGCCGCGCACCAATACGGTGGATGGCCGGCTCTGGTTTCGCGAGGAGAGTGAGATCGATCGCCTTTCCGGCATGTCGCTGCCCACACGCATCCGGCAGGTCTGGGGAGATTGTTGCGTCCGCTTCGTCAATGGCGGCGTGTTCATGATCAAACGAACGCTCTTCCTCGATACCGGCGGGTTTGACGAGGATATTTTCCTGTATTTCGAGGATGACGACCTTTCATATCGTCTGCTGCAGCGTGACGAGCCCATGATCCTTGTCAGTGGCGCGCATGCTGTCCACGACATTGGCACGTCGGTTGCGCAATCAACCCGGGCGCGTATTTTCCGGTATCGCTCGAAGATGCGATCGGAGATCCACTTGCGCAAGAAATACGGCATCGCCTATAGCCCATTTGTGGACATACTCCGTTACTTGACGAAAATAGGCTTCTATTGCCTGACGCTTAATCGCAACAGATTGATCAATTCCCTGGGCCGACTGATTGGCATATTCGACAGCATCCTTGACCGATCGCGCGCGAATCGGAACGGCGGCTATGTCGCCTGACGCTGCCGACACGAGCGTTGCCTTGCCTGATGTCCTGTCCCGCGAGCCGCGAAAAGGCGAAGGCGTCGACCCAAGCAGTGCCGTTGGCGAAATCCACATCCCCGCGCCGGGACGCTATGTCATCGAGCTTTGGCCGACAGAGAGGTCGATGCCGTTTCTCCGGCTCGATGTTCGCCGCCCAGGACATGCGGGCAGAATCGTCTACGTGCCGGTCACCACGCGCACGTCCTATCTGCTCACAAGCAGCCAAGGCGGCCTGGTGCTGCAATTTGATAGAGGCGGCGTCGTCGCGGCGAGTGTTCGGCCCTTAGCCATCGGAGATATTGGCGCGCTGCTGCGTCGGCCCCGTCGCCACAAGCGATTTCAGCTGCCGCTCGGCGAAGGCCTGGTCTTGCAGCCTCTCCTGCACGTCTCGGGACCGCAAGGGCGTGAATTGGCCCGCGCCCTCGGCAGTCTTGCCGGTTGGGGCTTTGGCACCGCGAGCGACAATCTGCAGAAGACCCTGTCGCGGCACTTTGATGGTCCGCCAGCCGAAGCCCCCGCACGCCGGCCCACCGCCGAGCCGAAGATTGCCGTGGCGCTTCACCTGCATTACCCCGATCTCTGGCCCGAGTTCGAGGCGTTGCTGGAAGCGACCGGTCGTGAATTCCAGCTTTTTCTCACGCTGACCCGGCCTGACGCGGCACTCGCGCAACGCGTTCAGGCAAGATTTCCGGGTGCCGAGATCACGGTCTACGAAAATCGTGGCCGCGACGTCGGCCCCTTCATCCAATTGCTTCGCGAAGGAAAGCTCGATCGCTTCGATCTTATCTGCAAGCTGCATGGCAAGAAGTCGGGGCAGAGCGGGCCGCGCATGGTTCTCGGCGAGATCTGGCGCCAGGCGAGTGCGTTCGACCTGATCGGATCCCGCGGCGTGGTCGACCGCATCATCGCCAACTTCGAGCGTTCTCCCGACACCCAGATGATTGGATCCGGACGCTTTCGGCTGCCCAATGGATGGAAGGGGGAGAAGGCTGCGTGGGGCGAGAACAGGGCGATGGCCCTCAATCTGCTGGAGGCAATGGGGATGCCCTCCAGTTCTCCTCTCGATTTCTTTGCCGGGACGATGTTCTGGGTTCGTCGCGGCGCGCTGGAACCGCTGCGACGGCTCGATCTGCCCTTGGCAGCCTTTCCCGAAGAGGCAGGTCAACAAGACGGCACATTGCAGCATGCCCTCGAGCGTGTTCTTGGAATGATCTGCACAAAGATAGGCGTTGCCTCGGATGGTCACATGACGACGGATTCCCGCGAGGCAGACCCGATTGGATAGATCCGAATTCTTGATCTTGGTAAGATCGCTCACCAGCAGAAGCCGATGGAAGAGATTTCGCCTGCGGCAACGAATTCGAGCCAGCGGCCTGTTCGATGCGTCGTGGTATCTGGCTCAAAATCCGGATATAGCCCGGAGCGGGAAAGATCCGATCCTGCATTACATCAGGCGCGGTGTCTCGGAGTCCCGAAACCCGAGTCCGAACTTCGACAACGAATACTATCTGACGAAAAATCCCGACGTGGCTGCCGCGTCGATGAATCCGTTGGATCACTACATTCGTTTCGGCAAGATCGAAGGGCGCAGCCCCCGACGTGCTCCGGGCACAAATGCCGGCGCCATCCAGAGACCCGACACCTACGTGCCGCGATCCAGCGAGAGGCGACCCGCCGCATTGAAGGCGCGCCTCATTGCCTTCTACCTACCACAGTTTCATCCGATTCCTGAAAATGACGCCTTTTGGGGAAAGGGTTTCACGGAATGGACGAATGTGACGCGCGCGGCGCCGCAGTTCGATGATCATTATCAGCCCAGGCGGCCGGCGGACCTCGGCTTCTACGACCTGAGGGTGAAGGACATCCAGGAGGAACAGATCGAGATTGCCCTTCAGTATGGCGTCTCGGGGTTCTGTTTTCACTTCTACTGGTTCAACGGCAAGCGCGTCCTCGAGATGCCGCTCACGCAATTCGTCGAAAACGACGCGCACGAACTGGGCTTCTGCATCAATTGGGCAAATGAACCCTGGAGCCGCCGTTGGGATGGGCGCGAACAGGAGGTGCTGATTGCGCAATCGCATTCACCCGAAGACGACCTGGCCTTCATCGAATATGTAGCCCACTATTTTCGCGACCGGCGATACATCCGCATCGGCGGCAAGCCACTCCTGATGGTTTACCGGCCCGGATTGTTTCCATCGGCCGCTGAAACAGCACAACGCTGGAGAGCCTATTGCCGGGAAGCCGGCATCGGCGAGATTTTTCTTGCCTATCCGCAGTCGTTCGACAAGGACGATCCCGCCGAATTCGGATTCGACGCCGCCGTCGAATTCCCGCCGAATCTTGGGAAATTTCGCGAAATCAGCGGCAGAATTCCAACGCTCAAGAGCGGCTTCAGGGGAAAGATCTTCGACTGGACGGAGCTCCTCAATCGCAGCCGCGCCTACCCGCAGGTTCCCTACACGCTGTTTCGCGGACTTTGCCCTTCCTGGGACAACACCGCACGGCGGATGGAGGCAGCCCACATCCTGGTGAACGCATCGCCCTCCCGCTATGCAGAATGGCTCGCCAACGCGGTCGCCGATACACACGATCGTTTCGCCGATTTCGACAGCCGCCTGATCTTCGTCAATGCCTGGAACGAGTGGGCGGAGGGCGCCTATCTCGAGCCTGACGCCCGCTATGGCTACGCCTATCTGCAAGAGACGCGGAACGTCCTGTCGGCTCCGGCAGCGGCCGGCAAATTCCCCAGGGATGCGTCCTGGCGCGTTCTGTTCGTTTCGCACGATGCGGCTCTCGGCGGAGCGCAGGCTTCGTTGATCGACATTGTCCAATGGCTGCAATCGCACACGCAGCTGGAGATCAAGGTGCTGTGCCTGGCAGGCGGTGAACGGCTCGAACAGTTCCGGCGCATCGTCGATACCGCCCTTCTGGACGATCTGGTTTCGCCAATCGAGACGACCGCCACGAAGCTGGCCCGCATCGCTGATTGGTACGGTGGCAGACCGGACCTCATCTATTGCAACAGCCTGGCCACCGGCCGTGCGCATGCGCTGCTTGGTGAACTGGACATTCCTATCCTGACGCATGCCAGGGAATTGGCAACGAGCGTCGCCCGATACGCCAAGGACGACATGGAGGATGTCGTTTCCCACACGCGGAGATTCGTTGCGTGTTCGCCAAGCGTCCGGGACTATCTGGTGGCCGAGCACAAGGTCGAAACGAACGCCATCGACGTCATTCCAAGCGCGGTTCCGCAGCCCGGCGCCGATCCCGGGCAAGCGGAAATCCAACGTCTTGAACGGCGCCGGCTGGCCGGCTGGCCCGCGGACAAGACCATCGTCCTGGGATCCGGCCTCGCAATGCCATTCCGCAAGGGTGCCGATCTGTTTATCGAGGTGGCCCGAATTCTTCGGGCCCGTGGGGTCGAGGACTATCATTTCTACTGGCTCGGCTCGTTTCCGGAGTGGGAACAGGATGAGGCTCTCGGCACCTGGTCGCAGCACCTCGACAGGATGCGGGCGGACGGGTTGGACGAAAAAGTTACGTTTCTGGGCGATGTCGACGATGTGCGCGGCTATCTTCGGGCTGCCGATCTGTTTCTTCTGACATCCCGCGAAGAGCCGTTCGGCCGCGTCATGCTGGAGGCGGCATTCGCCGAGCTGCCGGTGATCTGCTTCGCAGGCAGCGGCGGGGCGCCGGATTTCGTCGAGGACGATGCCGGCATCATCGTCGAACGGACCGATCCGGCCGCAATGGCCAATGCCACGCTGAAACTGATCCGGAACCAGCCGCTGCGGATGCAGCTCGGCAGGCAGGCGGGCGCCAAGGCGCGGCGGCATTTTTCCACCGACCAGGTCTTTCCGCGCCTGCTGTCGACCATGCGGAAGGTTGCAGGTCAGCCGCCCGCTGTCCCGATCATCATGCCGAACTAAAATTACCGCCCGCTACCTGTCCGCAGCCACGAGGTGGCCGTTGCCGACATCCTGCAACGCCAGTTTCAGCGGCGCCTCGCCGATCTTGCGGGTGGCGCTCGGGATTTCCTGGTCGAGGCGGGCGAAGCGGCTTCTGCGCCGCGCTGGATCGGGCACAGGCACGGCTTCGATCAGCCGCCTGGTATAGGGATGGCGCGGGTTGGAAAAGATCTGGTCGCGCGTGCCCATTTCGACGATCTGGCCGAGATACATGACGGCGACGCGGTCGGAGATGTTCTCGACCACCGCCATGTCATGCGAGATGAAGAGATAGGCGACGCCGAATTCGCGCTGCAATTCCTTCAACAAATCGAGCACGCGCGCCTGCACCGAGACGTCGAGCGCCGAAACGCTTTCGTCGGCGATGATCAGCTTCGGCCGCAAGGCGAGCGCGCGGGCAATGCAGACGCGCTGGCGCTGGCCGCCGGAGAATTCGTGCGGATAAAGCTCCATCTGATCGGCCGACAAGCCGACGCGCTCGAACAGTGCCGCGACGCGCTGGCTGCGCTCTTCCCTAGAGGCGATGCCATGGATGACCAGCGGCTCGGCGACGAGATCGCCGACGCGCATGCGCGGATCGAGCGAGGCGAAAGGGTCCTGGAAAATCATCTGCACGTCGCGGCGCACCGCCTTGCGTTCGTCGCGGCCGAGGCCCGACAAATTGCGCCCGCCAACGATGATGTCGCCGCTGTAAGGTACCAGCCCGGCCAGCGCCTTGGCGGTAGTCGACTTGCCGCAGCCGGATTCACCGACCAGCGCCAGCGTCTCGTTGGGCGCGATCGAGAAGCTGACGCCCTCGACCGCATGGACCCGGCGGGTGACCCGGCCGAAGACGCCACCGCGCAGGTCGAAGCGGACATGCAGGTCTTGGACCAAGGCGACGCTGGCCGGCGTTGCCGTCTCCACATGCCTTGATTTCTGCCGCCCGACGCCGCTGCCGATGCGCGGCACGGCGGCCAGCAGTTCGCGCGTATAATCCGCCTGGGGCCGGGCGAAGATGTCCGATGTCCTGCCCTCCTCGACCATGCGGCCATGCCGCATGACGATGACGCGATCGGCCATTTCGGCGACCACGCCCATGTCGTGGGTGATGAGGATGACGCTGGTGCCATGCTGGCGCTGCAGGTCACGCAGCAGTTCCAGCACCTCGCCCTGCACGGTGACGTCGAGTGCGGTCGTCGGCTCGTCGGCGATCAGCACGTCGGGCTCGAGCGCCAGGGCCATGGCGATCATGACCCGCTGGCGCATGCCGCCGGACAGCTCGTGCGGGAACTGCCTTAGCCGGCTTTCGGCTTCCGAAATGCGCACCGCCTTCAGCGCTTCGATGGCGCGCTGGCGGGCCTCGGCCGGCGAGAGGCTGGTATGCGCCTCGATGGATTCTGTGAGCTGCCGGCCGATCGACAGCACCGGATTGAGCGAGGTCATCGGCTCCTGGAAGATCATGGCGATGCGGTCGCCGCGAAAGCGGCGCATCCGGCGCTCGTCGAGGGCGGTCAGCTCGGTCTCGCCCAAATGGACCGTGCCGGCGGAGATGCGCGCCGCGGGCTGCGGCAGGAGCTGCATGATGGCCAGCGCGGTCATCGATTTGCCCGAGCCGGACTCGCCGGCGATGCATAGCGTCTCGCCGCGGGAGAGCGTCAGGGAGAGGTTGGAGACGACCTCGCGGGAGCCCTCCTCGCCGCGCACGGAGACGGAGAGGTTGGTTATGGTGAGGATGCGGTCTGGGGTCATTGTGAGGACAGGATTCTGAGAAGTTTGTTGCGGCATGCCCCCCTCTGTCCTGCCGGACATCTCCCCCTCAAGGGGGGAGATTGGCAGCTTCGCCGACTCGCCTTCTTGATGACGATGATGGTTGGCGAAGACCGAGGTGACATCCGATCTCCCCCCTTGAGGGGGAGATGCCCGGCAGGGCAGAGGGGGGTGCGGCGCTGACCCAACCTCATTCAAACACGCAACGGGGAAAATAGAACGACACCACCCAGTTCGGTATGTCGACGATTTCGCTGATCCTGAGATCGCCGCAGACCGAGGCGAGCATATAGGCCTCGACCGGGTCGATCTGATAGCGCCCGGCAAGCAGGTCGACCATCTGGGCAACCGCTTCCCTGGCGCCGGCCATCAGGTCGGGGCCGATACCCGTCGTCACTTCATAACCCTTGGCGTCGAGGTGACGCGTCACCGGGCCAGGGGTGGTGAAGCGCGGCGTCTTCAGCCTGGCGTCCTTGACCAGGTCGAGCTTGAGCACGACGTCCATCGGGCTTTCGATCGCCGTGCCGCAGACCTCGCCGTCGCCTTGCGCGGCGTGCGTATCGCCGACCGAGAACAGCGCGCCGGCCACTTCCACCGGCAGGTACAGCGTGGTGCCGGCGGCGAGATCGCGGATGTCGAGATTGCCGCCGACGCGCCGCGGCGGCACCACCGAGTGGAGGCCCATCTCGGCTGGCGCATTGCCGATGGTGCCGGCAAAAGGCTTCAGCGGCACGCGCGCGTTCTTGCCGAACAGCGCCGGCTCGAGCGAGGCGGCGTCGTATTTCCAGATGTTCAGCGCCGGCTCCTTGAAGTCGTCCGCGAGCAGGCCGAAGCCCGGAATGTTCCCCGTCCAGCCGAAGCCGGACGGTTTGAACAGCTCGATCGTCACCTTCAGCGCGTCACCGGGCTCGGCACCTTCGACGAAGATCGGCCCGGTCACCGGGTTGATGCCGGCGAAGTCCAGCTTGGCGATGTCGGCGACCGTGCTGTCGGGGTTCAGCTGGCCGCCGGAGGAATCCAGGCACTGGAACTCGATGGTCGATCCGGGCGCCACCCGCTCGGCCGGAGCAAAGGAATTGTCCCAGCCGAAATGATGATGGCGCCCATGGATGGTGTAGTCGCAACTATTGCACATCTTTTACGTACACATTGTCATAGTTGATCGGAATATGGACCGGGTCGACATAGAGGTTGTCGGCACCGCCCATGCGGGCCGATTTCATGGTGAAGCGCTGCTCGTTGAACACCGGCGCCCAGGGTGCGTCCTCCATGATCTTGTCGTAGATGGCGCTCCACATCTTGTCGCGCTCCACGGCCTTGGCCGGGTCAACCACGGAGTCGGCCTCGGCCGCCTTGGCGTCGAGGTCCTTGTTGCAATACCACGACCAGTTCCAGCCGCCCGGTACCGCACCGGCGCAGCCGAGGATCGGACCGTAGAAGTTGGACGGATCGGGGAAGTCGGCGATCCAGGCCATGCCACCCGACCAGATCATCGGCGCACCGGCCTTGTCGCCGCCGGCGGCGATGACGTTCGCCTGGGCGAGCGACTGGATGCTGGCCTTGATGCCGATCGCCGCCAGATCCTGCTGGATCGCCTGTGCGATGCGCGGGTTCGGGTCGGTGTTCATGGCGAACAATTGCGTGTCGAAGCCATCGGGATGGCCGGCCTCGGCCAGCAGTGCCTTGGCCTTGGCGACGTCATAGGGGTAACCCTTGTACTCCTTGTCGTAGCCAGGCATCGATGGCGGCAGCGGCTGGTTGGCCGGCACGGCGCGGCCGTTGATGATCTGGATGACGCGCGCCTTGTTGATCGCCATGTTGACGGCCTGGCGCACCTTTACATTGTCGAACGGCGCCATGGTGGTGTTCATGGTGACATAGCCGGTGTGCAACTGGCCGCCTTCGACGACGCGCGCCTTCTGCTCGGGATCGGCCATCACCTCCTGGAATTTTGCCGGCGGAATGCCGTCGCCGGGCACGTCGATCTCGCCCTTCTGCAAGCGCAGCAGCGCCACGATCGGCTCCTGGCCGATCTCGAAGGTGATCTTGTCGAGATGCGGCAGGCCCTTGTGCCAGTAGTCCGCATTGCGCTCGAAGACGATGCGCTGGCCGAGCGTCCACTCGGCGAGCTTGAAGGCACCGGTGCCGACCGGATGCTTGCCGAAATCCGCGCCGTATTTCTCGACCTCCTCCTTCGGCACGACATGCGAGAAGTTGATGGCCATCACATGCAGGAAGGTGGCGTCGGGGCGGGTCAGCTCGAACTTGACCGTATAGGGATCGACGACGGTGATGCCGGACAGGCTTTCGGCCTTGCCGGCGGCGACATCGTCATAGCCCTTGATCGAGCCGAAGAAGCCGGCGCCGGGGCTCTGCGTCTTCGGATTGGTGACGCGATCGAGCGAATATTTCACGTCGTCGGCGGTCATCTCGCGGCCATTGTGGAATTTCACGCCGTGCCGCAGCTTGAAGGTGAAGGTCTTGCCGTCTGGCGAGATCTCGTAACTTTCGGCAAGGTCGGGCTTGAGGTTGGTGGTGCCCGGCTCGTAGTCCATCAGCCCGTCGAACAAGCTCTTGATCATCGACCAGTTCTGCCAGTCATAACCGATCGCCGGATCGAGGGTGGCGACATCGTCCTTGTAGGTGATGGTGATGGCGCCGCCCTGCTTGGCGTTGGGATCGATCGTGTCCTCGGCGCGGGCGCTTGCCATGCCGAGCATCAGCGCCAGCGCCGATGCCGCCACGGTGGTGGCCAGAAATCTTTTCATTTGGTGTTCCCTTTCTCTGATTGTTTTCTTGGTTTCATCTGAGCTTGATGCGGGGATCGATGAAGGGCGCGATGATGTCGGCCAAGAGGTTGCCGAGCACGATGGCGAAGGCCGAGACCAGCGTGACGCCCATGATGATGGGGATGTCGACGCGCTGGATGGCCTGCCAGGCGAGCTGACCGATGCCGGGCCAGCCGAACACGCTTTCGACGACGACGATGCCGCCCATGAAGATGCCGATATCGATGCCGATCATGGCGATGACCGGCAGGATGGCGTTGGGCAGCGCATGGCGGAAAATGATGGCGCCGCGCGCCAGGCCTTTCGCGCGCGCGGTGCGCACATAATCCTGGCGCAGCACGTCGATCATCGACGAGCGCATCATGCGCGCGTACCAGCCTGCGCCGAGGATGCCCATGGTCAGCGACGGCAGCACCAGATGGCGCCAGGTGCCGTAGCCGCCGATCGGAAACCAGCTGAGCCTGACGGCAAAGACGTAAAGCAGCAAAAGCCCGACGACGAATTGCGGCGCCGAAACGCCGACGAAGGAGGCGACCATCAAGGTCTGGTCGGTCGCCGTGCCGCGCTTGACGGCGGCGATGAGGCCCATGCTCAGCCCGATCAGCAATTCGCACAGGATGGCGCCGACCATCAAAAGCAGGCTGGCCGGCAGCCGCGAGACGATGAGTTCGGCGACTTCGGAGCGCTGGATGTAGGAGCGGCCGAGATCGCCGCTGACGAGCCTGGTCAGATAGTGCCAGTACTGGACGACAAAGGGCTGGTCGAGGCCGAGCTGCTGGCGGATGTTCTCGACGGTTTGCGGCGTGGCGCTGCGGCCGGCGATCTGGCGCACCGGGTCGGCCGGCAAGAGATAGAGCAGCGCGAAGGTGATCAGCGAGACCCCGAGCAGGATGAGCAGCGACTGGATCAGCCGGCGGCCGAGATAGGCGATCATGCCCGGCCCCTTTGCGTTGGATCGAGGATGTCGCGCAGCGCGTCGCCGATCAGGTTGAAGGCGAGCGCCAGCGCCAGGATCGCCGCTCCGGGGAAGAACACCAGCCAGGGTGCGGCCTGAAAATAGGTCTGGTTCTCAAAGATGATGTTGCCCCAGGACGCTGTCGGCGGCTGCACGCCGATGCCAAGAAAGGAGAGCGTCGCTTCGAGCAGCACCGTCGTCGAAATACCGAGCGTGCCCCAGACGATGATGGTCGGCAGGAGATGCGGCAGGATGTGGCGAAACAGGATGCGCGGCGCGCCGGCGCCGATGGTGCGCTCGGCGTCGATGAATTCGCGCTCGGCAAGCGAGGAGGTTTCGGTGTAGATGACGCGCGCGGTCTGCACCCAATTGACCAGCGCGATGACCATGGCGACGATCCACAGGCTCGGTTGGAAAACCGCCGCCAGGCAGATGGCGAGCAGCAGCGCCGGAAACGCCATCATCAGATCGGTGAAACGCATCAGCGCACTGCCGATCCAGCCGCGGAAATAGCCGGCGGTGACGCCGACCAGCGTGCCGATGAACAGCGCCACCCCATTGGCGACGATGCCGATGATCAGCGAGGTGCGGGCGCCATAGAGAATGCGGGTCAGAAGGTCTCGGCCGAGCAGGTCGGTACCGAGCCAGAATTTGGCATCCGGCGGCAGCGGCGAGCCTTCTATGGTCAGGCCGTCGAACATCTGCTCGTTGGGATCATAGCCGGTCAGCCACGGTGCCAGCACGGCGCCGGCGACGACAATGGCGACGATGACCAGGCCGAGCAGCGCCAGGCGACGTTTGACCAGCCGGCGCCAGACACCGGCGCGCGGCTTGGCCGGCATGCGCACCGTGGCCGGGAGGTCAGGCGCGATGGGACTGGTCATCGCCACCTTCCTCGCCCGTTGCTTCCTCATCGGTCATCGCCACGATCCGGCGCGCGGCATCCTCGACGCTGATCTGCCAGCTCATCGCCAGCGAGCGCAGCTGCGCATAGGCGCGCTCGTCGTCCGAGCCTTTCGACAACGCCGCCACCGCGCGCACGATGGTCTGCCGCTCGGCGACACGCTGGCGCAGCGATGCAATTTCGCCGGCTAAGTGTTTACGCGCCTCGAAACTCTGCCTTGCGATCAGCAATGCGCTGTAGACGCCGGCGGTGCCGACCGGCTTCAAGAGTTGCGCGTCGGCCTTGTGAGAGAGCGCCCACTCGATGCGGCCCGGCGCCTCGGAACCGATCAGCGCCACCAGCGGCATCGGCGCTTCACCGGCTTTCCAGGGGAATTGCTCGTCGAAACCGAGATCTGCATCGAAGAAGACGAAATCGGCGGCCAGCGCCTCCGGCGGCAGTTCCGGCCAGCAGTCGAGCGCGATCAGGCCGATCGCCGACAATTGCCTGGTGATGGCCTGAACCGTCGGATGCGGGCGATGCAGGATGAAGGCCCTGGCGCCGCCGAGGTTGGGAATGCGCGTCCTGGTCACGACACCACCCGCAGGCGCGGACGCCCGAACGTCCTGGCAGGATCGTAGCGCGACAGATAGGGATCCGGCACGACCTCATCCTCACGGCTGACGACCTCGAAGAACCCGTCGGCGATCCGGCCGATGATGACAGGCAGCGTCGCGTGTTGGGTGTTGGCGTCGATGACAATCGGCCCGAGCCGGGTGGAGAAGCGCCGTTCGGCGAAAGCCTTGGAGAATTCCGCGGGTCCAGCTTCGGGATCGCGCGCGAGCACGTCGGCCATCACCTGCACCGAGGCATAGGCCGAGGCCTCGAAGGACGAGGCGAAGGCCGCCGGCCGCGGCGCGAAATACGGGCCGACGGACAGATGCCCTCTTCCCATCTCGCCGATCGCCGGCAGTTCGCCCTCGGTGAGGTTGCAGGAGATGACGGGGCAATTTTCCGGACGGAAGGCAGCATCCTCGTCGCCCAAATCGCGATAGGCGGCGAGGAAGGCGTAGGACGAGGTGCCTATCAGATTGTTGAGGATGAAGCTCGGCCGCGTCGCCCGGATTTCTCCGATGAGGCGCGACACGTCGGTCTCGCCGATGCGCAGATAGCGTTCGCCCAGCACCTTGCCGCCGGCGTCGGCGATCAGGTCGCGCGCCACGCGGTTCATCTCCCAGCCCCAGATATAGTTCGAGCCGAGCAGGAAGCCGTTGGCGCCGAAGCGCGGCACGACATGGGCCATCAGCGGCACCAGATGCTGGTTGGGACAAGCGTGCATGTAGACGACATGCTCGTTGGCCTCGAAGCCTTCATAGGGGCATGCATACCAGAGCATGCCGCCGGCCTTCTCCAGCACCGGAATGGTCTCCTTGCGGCTCCAGGAGGTGACGCAGCCGACGACATGGCGCGCGCTGCTGGTCTTGAAGATGTCTTCGCAAAGCGTCGCATAGCGGTCGGCATTGCTTTGCGGATCGCGCTCGACCGGCACCAGCTCTATGCCTGAGCCGCGGTCGGCATTGATGTCGGCGATCGCCCGAATGGCACCCATGCGGCATGCATCGGAGACGAGCTGATAGCTCCCCGAACGGGAATAGAGGATACCGATCTCGATGCGCCGTTTCAAACAGGACCCCAGAAATGAAAATGCCCCGCAGCCAGCGCTGCAGGGGCGAGGCATACGAGGCATTCTTGCCGCCCGGCGATCAGAGCCGGTATTTTGTCCTAGGGTATTCGGTCCGGCTGGTCAGTCAAGCGGGAAAGTGCGCGGGTTTGCCTCAGCCCTGCCGCAACTGCTTCCGCCGCCAGGCGGCAGGCGCTTCGCCTATCCGTTCGCGGAAGAACCTTGAGAAATAGGCGGGGTCGTCGAAGCCGATCTCGTAAGCGATGTCCTCGACCGTGCGCACGGTGAACAGCAAGAGCCGCTTGGCTTCCAGCAGCCGCCGCTCGCTGACGACGCGCTTGACGCCGCTGCCCAGCACCGCATGGGCAGCCTTGTCGAGGAGATGCGGCGTCGTGGCCAGCGTCTCGACGTAGCGCTCGACCGGCCAGTTGTCGCGGAAATGCGCATCGACAAGCCGGCGCAGGCCCATGGCCAGCGACGCATCGGAAGATTGGGTGGCGGCGACAGTCGCCGGCGCGAGACGCGCGATGTGGGAGAGCGCGACGGCAATCAGCGACGGCAGGACCTTGTCATTGCCGGCCTGCGCCTCGGCATATTCGGCGGCGATCATCTCCAGCACCGTCGCCAGGTTTTTCCATGCGGCGTGTCGCGGCAGGCCGTCGGCAAAGACCGGCCTGTCGAGCGGCAGCAGGCTGTGGCCGGCCAGGGCGGCGAGCGCATCGTCGGCGACCGAGACGACGATGGCGTCGGTGCCGGGGCCGATCGAGAAGCCATGCACGATGGTGCTCGGCACGAAGCTGACGGCCGGCGCCGAAAAGTCCCAGGAGCGGTCCTCGATGCGGTAGGTGCCGGAGCCGCTGGTCCAGTAGGTGATCTGACCCATCTGCGGATGCTTGTGCGCAGCGACCTGACCGAGATGGATGTTGCTGCGCGCCAGCACTGTCTCGACATGCAGGAAGCCGACATCGAGCGGCCGCACCGGCTCGCCATAGACGAAGAAATCGGGAATACCAGTTTCGCTCATGCCAGTGGAAAAAGTCCAAGCGGATTCGTGCTTTTGTCCATAAACCTTTGTAACGGCCAGCGCTATCGTTAACACGTTAAGGGAGGATGATGATGCGATCGGAAGATTTCCGGGCCGACACGAAACGCCCGTTCACCGGGGCCGAATATCTGGAGAGCCTGCGCGACGGGCGCGAGGTCTACATCAATGGCGAGCGTGTGGCCGACGTCACCACGCATCCGGCGATGCGCAATTCGGTCCGCTCGCTCGCCCGCCTCTACGATGCCTTGCACGACCCGGCGCGGCAAGCGGCGCTGACCTCGCCGACCGACACCGGTTCGGGCGGCTACACCCACAAATATTTCCGCGTCGCCCATTCCGCCGCCGATCTCGCCGCCCAGCAGACGGCGATCGCGCAGTGGTCGCGCATGTCGTACGGCTGGATGGGGCGCACGCCCGACTACAAGGCGGCACTGATGAACACGCTCGGCGCCAATGCCGACTGGTACGGCCCGTTCAAGGACAATGCCCGCGCTTGGCACAAACGGGCGCAGGACGCCGTGTTGTTCATGAACCATGCCATCGTCAACCCGCCGATCGACCGCCACAAGCCGGCCGAACAGGTGAAGGACGTGTTCGTCCATATCACCAAAGAGACGGATGCCGGCATCCATGTCTCCGGCGCCAAGGTGGTGGCGACGTCCTCGGCGCTGACGCACTACAATTTCCTGGCGCAGGGCTCGGCGACGGTCACCGAGGATCCGTCGCTGTCGGTGATGTTCATCGTGCCGATGAACGCGCCGGGGATAAAGATGTTCTGCCGCGTCTCCTATGAACAGACGGCCAATACGATGGCGGCACCCTTCGACTATCCGCTGTCGTCGCGCTTCGACGAGAACGACGCCATCCTGGTGCTCGACAATGTCTTCATCCCCTGGGAGGACGTGCTGGTGCTGCGCGACGCGCAGAAGATCCTGTCGTTCCACCCGGCGTCGGGCTTCATGCATGGCTATTGCTTCCAGGGCTGCACGCGCTTCGCCGTCAAGCTCGACTTCCTCGCCGGTCTGCTCGCCAAGGCGCTGCGCGCCACCGGCGGCGACGCCTTTCGCGGCAATCAGGCGGCACTTGGCGAGGTGATTGCGCTCAGGCACATGTTCTGGAGCTTTTCCAATGCCATGGCCTACAATCCGATCCCGTGGGCGAATGGCGCGGTGCTGCCCAATCTCGATGCCGCCCTCGCCTATCGCACCTTCATGTCGGAAGCCTATCCGCGCGTCATCGACACGGTGCGCCGGGTGATCGCATCGGGGCTGATCTATTTGCCGTCATCGGTGCGCGACTTCAACAATCCCGAGATCGACAAGTACCTGGCGCAATATGTGCGCGGCTCCAACGATATGGGCCATGTCGAGCGCATCAAGATCATGAAGCTGCTGTGGGACGCGACCGGCACCGAGTTCGGCGGCCGCCACGCGCTCTATGAGCTCAACTATGCCGGCGCACCGGAAGAGGTGCGGTTGCAGGTGCTGAAGGGCGCCGAACGCAGCGGGCGGCTGAAGGCGATGGAGGAACTGGTCGACACCTGCATGGCCGACTATGACGAGAATGGCTGGACTGATGACACCTGGCTGCAGCCGCTGACCTCGACGGCTGGATGAACTCGGATGGCCACGCAGATCTCGAAAACCGATTTCCGCGACGCCATGGCAAGGGTCTGCGCGCCGGTCAACATCGTCACGACCGATGGTCCGGCCGGGCGCGGCGGCTTCACCGCCACCGCCATGTGCAGCGTTTCAGACGAGCCGCCGACGCTGCTGGTCTGCATGAACGGGCGTTCAACGCAGGCCGCCATGTTCCTCGCCAACCGGCGCTTCTGCGTCAATGTGCTGACGCATGACCACATGCACCTGGCGGGAAAGTTCGCCGGCGCGACAAGGGACATGGAGGCCCGCTATTCGGCGGCGCGCTGGCAGACGCTGACCTCGGGCACGCCGGCGCTGTCGGACGCGATCGTCAATTTCGATTGCGAGATCGAGGACGTGCATATCGTCGGCACGCACAATGTCATGATCGGCCGCGTCATCGACGTGCGGCACGGCAGCGGTGGCTCGGCGCTGCTCTATGTCGACCGCAACTACACGCAGCCGACACGGCTCGGCAGTTTTGGCGGGTGAGGCGGGGCGAACGGCGCGGGACGGAGAGCGCTCAGCTCTCGCCGTCGATCAGCGCCTCCAGCAGATCGAGCAGCTGCTCCAGCCGCTCATGGCCAAACCGCCGCTCGATGTCGTCGTAGATGACGCGGCGTTCGGGGGACAGGGCGTCGATCAGGGCAGAGCCGGCCGGGGCGATGGTCAGGATGACGCGGCGGCCGTCGCCTTCCGCTTTGTTTCGGGTGATGAACTTTCGGCCCTCGAGCGCCTTGATGATGCGCGTCAGGCTGGGCGGCAGCACCGAGGCGCGATCGGCAAGCTCGGTCGCCTCGACCGGGCCGGCCTCGCTCAGCACGCGCAACACCCGCCATTGCTGTTCGGTCACGTCATGCGCGGCGAGCATCGGGCGAAACCGCGCCATCACCACTTCGCGGGCATGAAGGAGCGCCATTGGCAAGGAGCGGCGGGTGTTCTCGGGCAGCAAGTGAAATTCTCTCCAGCGCTGGCTTGCGATCGGCGGCAGGCTTTGCCCGGCAGCGCTGGCCGTCAAAGCCCGTCATCCCGTATCGTCGCCTCGGGCCAGACGCAAGGCTTGACTTCGGCGACATCGCATGTAATTAACGCGTTAACTACAACAAGGCAATGTTCCAGGGACGAGACGCGGTGCCTCACTTCTCCATCGAGTATTCAGCCAATCTCGATGCCAAGGTCGACATGGCCGAATTGTGCGCGCTGGTGCTGCGCACCGTGCTCGACACCGGGCTGTTCGAGACCGGCGCGGTGCGGGTGCGGGCCTTTCGCGCCGAGGCCTACGCCATAGCCGACAATCTGCCGGAAAACGCCTTTCTCGACATGTCGTTTCGCGTCGGGGCGGGCCGCAGCGCCGAGGACAAGAAACGCACGGGCGATGCCGTCTTCAAGGCGGTGAGCGAATATCTGGCGCCGCTGTTCGAGACCCCGCATTTCGCCCTGTCCCTGGAGATCCGGGAAATCGATCCGGCGCTGAGCTGGAAGAGGAATGCAATCCACCCGCGGCTGCGCGGCAAGTGACGGAAAGCTGACATGTCCGACCTCGAAGGCAATCTGAAGAAGGCCGAGGCCTATCTGGCCCGTTTCAAGAGCGACGGCGTGCTGAACCAGATCGGCGGCGAAGCAGTGTCGGCCGCTGACGGCTCGACCTTCGAGACGCTGTCGCCCGTCGACTTGAAGCCGCTGGCCAAGGTCGCGCGCGGCAGCAGTGCCGACATCGACCGCGCCGCCAAGGCGGCCAAGGCGGCCTTCCCGGCCTGGGCGGCCATGCTTGGCGAAGCGCGCAAGAAGCTGCTGCACAGAATTGCCGACGCGATCGAGGCGCGCGCCGAGGAAATCGCCTTCGTCGAATGCATGGACACCGGCCAGGCACTGAAATTCATGGCCAAGGCGGCGTTGCGCGGCGCGGAGAATTTCCGTTTCTTCGCCGACCGCGCGCCGGAAGCGCGCGACGGCGAGACACTGCGGACGACAGGCCAGATCAATATGACGACGCGGGTGCCGATCGGTCCGGTCGGCATCATCACGCCCTGGAACACGCCGTTCATGCTGTCGACCTGGAAGATCGCGCCGGCGCTGGCGGCAGGCTGTACGGTCGTTCATAAGCCGGCTGAGTTGTCGCCGCTGACGGCGCGCCTGTTGGTCGAGATCGCCGAGGAGGCCGGTCTGCCGAAAGGCGTCTGGAACCTGGTCAACGGGCTTGGCGAACATGCCGGCAAGGCGCTGACCGAGCACCCCGACATCAAGGCGATCGGCTTCGTCGGCGAGAGCCGCACCGGCTCGATGATCATGAAACAGGGCGCCGACACCCTGAAGCGCGTGCATTTCGAGCTCGGCGGCAAGAACCCGGTGATCGTCTTTGCCGATGCCGACCTCGAACGCGCGGCCGATGCGGCGGTGTTCATGATCTATTCGCTCAACGGCGAACGCTGCACCTCGTCGTCACGGTTGCTGGTCGAGGCCTCGGTTTACGACCAGTTCACCGATCTGGTGGCGGAGAAGGCCAAGCGCATCAGAATAGGCCATCCGCTCGACCCCAAGACCGTGGTCGGGCCGCTGATCCATCCGGTGCATGAGGAGAAGGTGCTGTCCTATATCGAGATCGGCAAATCAGAGGGTGGCGTGGTGGCCGCCGGTGGCGGCAAGTTCGCTGGCCCCGGCGGCGGCTGCTATGTCAGCCCGACGCTGTTTACCGGCGCCACCAACCGGATGCGCATAGCCCAGGAGGAGATTTTCGGGCCGGTGCTGACGGCAATCGCTTTCAAGGACGAGGCCGAGGCGCTGACGCTGGCCAACGACACGCAATACGGCCTGACCGGCTATCTCTGGACCTCTGACGTGACCCGCGCCTTTCGCTTCACCGACGCGCTCGATGCCGGCATGATCTGGGTCAATTCGGAGAATGTGCGGCATCTGCCGACGCCGTTCGGCGGCGTCAAGAATTCCGGCATCGGCCGTGACGGCGGCGACCATTCCTTCGATTTCTACATGGAGACGAAGAACATCGCCTTCGCCACGACAGCACACGCGATCCAGAAACTCGGCGGCTGACCGGAGGAGATCAGAATGCCCTTGCCCAAGCCCAACCTCTATCCGGCCTTCAACATTGTGCGCCTCAGCCATGTCGAACTGGCGGTGACCGATCTGGCCAGATCGCGCGCCTTCTATGTCGACACGCTCGGCCTGCAGGTCACCGACGAGACGTCGGGCGCCATCTATCTGCGCGCCATGGAGGAGCGTGGCCATCACTGCATCGTGCTGCGCAAGGCGACGACGCCGGACGCCCGCGACCTCGGCTTCAAGGTGTTTTCGGACGAGGATCTCGACAAGGCGGCGCACTTCTTCAAGGGCAAGGGCCTGCCGGTGGACTGGGTCGAGCGGCCCTACCAGTCGCGCACCTTCCGCACGCGCGATCCGCACGGCATTCCGCTCGAATTCTATGCCGAGATGGCAAGGCTGCCACCGATCCACCAGAAATACGCGCTCTATCGCGGCGTGAAGCCGCTGCGCATCGACCACTTCAACTGCTTCTCGCCCAATGTCGACGAGTCCGTCACCTTCTACAACGAGCTCGGCTTCCGGGTCACCGAATACACCGAGGATGCCTCGAGCGGTAAGCTGTGGGCGGCCTGGACGCACCGCAAGGGCGGCGTCCACGACATCGCCTTCACCAATGGCGTCGGGCCGCGCCTGCACCATGTCGCCTTCTGGGTGCCGACGCCGCTCAACATCATCGACCTGCTCGATCTGATGGCGACGACCGGCTATCTCGCGAACATCGAGCGCGGCCCCGGCCGGCACGGCATTTCCAATGCCTTCTTCCTCTATGTGCGCGACCCCGACAACCACCGCATCGAGATCTATTGTTCGGACTACCAGACGGTCGATCCGGACCTCGAGCCGATCAAATGGGACCTCAAGGACCCGCAGCGCCAGACACTGTGGGGCGCGCCGGCGCCGAAAAGCTGGTTCGAGGAAGGCAGCAGTTTCGCCGGTGCCGATGCCCGCCAGCCGGATCTGACGGCTTCGCCGATTGTGGCACCGTAGGGATTTTGAGTTGATGTCAGCTTTCGTTGTCGCCCCCCTCTGTCCTGCCGGACATCTCCCACTCAAGGGGGGAGATTGGCTGGCCTTGCGGCCGGCGCGTTTCAGACGACGTTGGAAATTGGCGAAAGCAGAGACAATGTCCAATCTCCCCCCAAGAGGGGGAGATGTCCGGCAGGACAGAGGGGGGCGCCGTAGGGCTCCAACCTCGCCGATATTCCGCATCACCATCGGCGGAGCCGCAGCATGAGCGGCCGGCTCGCCACCTTCACCGCCGGCGGCAAGACGCGCTATGGCGCCGTCACTGGCAAGGGCGTCGTCGACCTGTCGGACCGTTACAGCCAGTGGCCGACATTGCGCGAGGTGATCGAGGCCGGCGCCTTGCGGCGGCTGGCGGAAGAGGCGGAGGGGTTTGCCGCCGATTTTCCGCTCGACGCCATCGCCTACGACATCCCGGTCCCATCGCCGGAAAAGATCATCTGCGTCGGCGTCAACTATCCGGACCGCAACGAGGAGTACAAGGACGGGCAAGTGGCACCGGCCAATCCGTCATTGTTCATCCGCTTTCCCCGCTCCTTCGTCGGCCATGGCGCGCCGCTGGTGCGGCCGCCGGAATCGCCACAGCTCGACTATGAGGGCGAGATCGTCATCGTCATCGGCAAGGGCGGCCGGCGCATCGCGGAGACCGACGCGCTCGGCCATATCGCGGCACTGTCGCTGTGCAACGAAGGCACCATCCGCGACTGGGTCCGGCATGGCAAGTTCAACGTCACGCAAGGCAAGAATTTCGACCGCACCGGTTCGATCGGCCCGTGGCTGGTGCCATTCACCGGCGAGGCGCAGATCGCCGACATCGCGCTCTCCACCCGGGTCAATGGAGAGCTGCGCCAGCAGGACCGCACCAGCCGCATGATCTTTTCCTTCCGCAAGATCATCAACTACGTCTCGACCTTCACCACGCTGGCGCCAGGCGATATCATCGTCACCGGCACGCCGACCGGCGCCGGCGCGCGTTTCGATCCGCCGGTCTGGCTGAAGCCGGGCGACGTGATCGAGGTCGAGGCCGACGGCATCGGCGTGCTGCGCAACAGCGTCGTCGACGAGGCAGCCTCATGACCCCGGAACAAGTGGAAGACGCCGCGAACCGGCTGTTCGAGGCCGAGCGCTCGCGCCGCCAGATCCGACTGCTCAGCCTCGATTACCCGCAAGCGACCATGGAGGACGCCTATCGCGTCCAGGCGGCGCTGGTGACGCGCAAGATCGATGCCGGGCTGAAGCCGAAGGGCTGGAAGATCGGCCTGACCTCCAAGGCGATGCAATATGCGCTGGCCATCGACACGCCGGATTCCGGCGTGCTGTTCGACGACATGTTCTTCAACGACGGCGCGACGGTTCCGGCTGGCCGCTTCATCCAGCCGCGCGTCGAGGCCGAGATCGCCTTCGTCATGAAAGCGCCGCTCAAAGGGCCAGGGGTGACCCTCTTCGACGTGCTCAATGCCACCGACTACATCACGCCGGCGTTGGAAATCCTCGACACGCGCATCGAACGCGTCAATGCCGAGACGAAGAAGGCGCGCAGCTTCTTCGACACGATCTCCGACAACGCCGCCAATGCCGGCATCGTCATCGGCGGGCGGCCGCAGCGGCCCGATGAGGCCGACATGCGCTGGATCGGCGCCATCGTCTCGCGCAATGCCGAGGTCGAGGAAACCGGGCTCGGCGCCGGCGTGCTCAACCACCCGGCCATGGGCATCGCCTGGCTGGCCGACCGGCTCGCCCGCTACGGCATGTCGATCGCCACCGGCGAAGTGGTGCTGTCGGGCTCGTTCGTGCGTCCTGTGGAAGCGCGGCCCGGCGACACGATCGTCGCCGATTTCGGCAGTTCAGGCACGGTCAGCATTCATTTCGCCAAGGGCTGAGGGCGCTATCGGTCCCTCTTCGCCGCGCAGATAGGCGATTACCACATCGGCCGCGATGTTGGACATCCGCAGGCCGACCTCCCTGGTGATGTCGCCCTCGACGCGGCTCTGCACCCAGCCCAGAAACGCGAATGACCGCAGCGCTGCGAACAGCGGTAGCGCGGCGACATCCTGCTCGGTCAGGTCCCGCTCCTGCCGGTAGCCCTCGAGCAGCGATGCCTCGATCAGCGGATAGATCGCCTCATCGCGGTTCTGATACAGGGCGACGGCAAGGTCGTACATATGCCAGCCAAAGCCGCAATCGTCGAAGTCGATGATGCGAACCGCACCGTCATGGATCAGCACGTTCTCGCGCACCAGATCGGCATGGATGATGCCGAAGTTGCGAGGGCTGCGCTCATGCTCCGAAAGCGCCTTTGCGGCCTTGTCCCGTGCCTGCAGAACAAGCTCGCGGCGCGGACCATCGAGAAAGGGCGAGGTCTCGAAGCGGCCCCAGGTCGGGTTCGGGCCGAAGAAGCCGTCGAAATCCCAGGCATGGCGGGCAAAACCGGCGGGCGGCGTCCAGCTGGCGCTGATATTGTGCATGCGCGCGATGGTTCCGCCGATCGCGGTGAAGACCTGCCTTGCCTGTTCAGGGGTGTAGGCCAGGGGCACGCCCCGCGCGCCGACGGCGCGGCCTTCGAGCCAGCTCAGGCAATCGGCCTGTCGGGGTGGCCCTGAGGCAACCGTGCCGACAAGCACGAACAGATCGCCGGCCGGGGTCGGCACCGGAGACGGCGTGGCGATACCGGCGGATTGCAGAAAGCTCATCCATTGCAGTTCCGAGCGCAGCGCGGCGTCCGTGTGATAGCCAAGCCGATGGATGCGCATGGCGGCCGGCTGGCCGTCCGGCAGAGAGACGCGGAAGACCGCGTTCTCGCGGTATTTCAGCAGCTCCGGCTCGCCGTCGCGGACGCCCCAATAAGCGAGCGCATGCCGGGCAAGCGCGGTAACATCCGCTGGCGTCTCAGGCTCGGCTCGCTCGAAAACCGCGTTCACGCCGTCCCTCCGCCGACCTCACCAAGGACTTCGTCGAGCGTGCCGATCAAAAGCTCGGCATGGGCGCGTGAAAACGGCATGGGCGGGCGGATCTTGAGCACATTGCCGTGGATGCCGGTCTTGCCCATCAGCACGCCACGGTCGCGCATCGCGTTGATGACGCGCCCGGCGATGTCGGGTGCGGGCTCGCGCGTCTCGCGGTCGCGGACCAGCTCGGCGCCGAAGAACAGGCCGGCGCCCCTGATCTCCCCGATGCAGCCATGCCGATCGGCCAGCGGCCGCAGCAGGCCGAGCGCATAGGCGCCGACGTCGCGCGCATTGGCGACGAGGTTTTCGTCTTCCAGGACATCGAGGACGGCATTGGCGACCGCACAGGAAACCGGGTTGCCGCCAAAGGTGTTGAAATAGCGGAAGGCGTTGCGGAACGTCGCCAGGATTTCGGTGGTGGTGACGACGGCGGCGACCGGATGGCCATTGCCCATCGGCTTGCCCATGGTGACGATGTCGGGAACGAAGCCGGCGCGCTGATGGCCCCAGAAATGGCTGCCGGTGCGGCCGAAGCCGGGCTGCACCTCGTCGGCGATGACCAGACCGCCGGCCTCGTGCACCGCCGCCACGGCTTCGTCGAAGAATCCGGTGGGGAGCGTCGGGAAACCTTCATTGGCGAGCAGCGGGCAGAGGATCATGCCGGAAAGGCCGATACCGTCCTTTGCCAGCGAGGCGATGGCTTCGCGCACCGCCTCGCTGAACGCCTTGCCGTTGGCCATGGCGTCGGGATGGCGATAACTGTCGGGCGCCGGCACCAGCCGGACATAGGGAGCCCGGCCGCCGACCGGAGGCATGCGCGTTGAGAGCTGCGAAACGGCGGACGTGTTGCCGTGATAGGTGGCGTCGGTGGCGATGATACCCATCTGGCCTGACGTCGCCTGCGCCATGCGCAGCGCGATGTCGTTGGCCTCGCTGCCGGTGCAGGTCAGGATGGCGGTGGACAGGCCGGCATCGAATGTCGCGGTCAGCCGCTCGACATAGTCGAGGATGGCGGTGTGGAGATAGCGCGTGTGGGTGTTGAGCAGGCTTGCCTGCCGGCACAGCGCCTCGACCACATGCGGGTGGCAGTGACCGACATGGGCGACATTGTTGTAAGCATCGAGATATTGGCGGCCGTCGGCGTCGTAGAGCCAGGCGCCTTCACCGCGCACCAGGTGGACCGGCTCGTCATAGAACAATTGCGATTTCGCGCCGAGCAGGCGGCCACGCCGGCCAATCAGCGTTTCTCCAGCCGGTTTCTTCCGGGATTGAGCCATCTGCATGTATCAAAACTCCGTTATATCAGCCGCTTCGTCAGACCTTCGACAGGCCGGCGTCCAGCGCTTCGCCTATCTTGGCGACATCGGCGGCGCTGATGATGAGAGGCGGCGACAGGATGATGTTGTTGCCGGAGACGCGCAGCATGACGCCGGCCTCGTAGGCCGCCTCCGAAACCACGGCCATGGTCTTCCTGTCGGTCGGCTTCTTGGTCGCTCGGTCCGAGACCAGTTCCAGTGCCGCCATCAGCCCCTCGTACCGGACATCGCCGACGATGGCGTGCCTGGCCTTCAGCCCTTCCAGCACCGCCCCAAGCTCGACGCCGCGCGCGGCCGCGTTCTCGTTCAGGCGAAGGCGTTTGGTCTCGGCAAGTGCCGCCAATCCCGCCGCGCAGCCGGCAGGATGCCCGGAATAGGTGTAGCCATGGCCGATCGAGCCGAAACTGGTCTTGTCAGCCTCGAAGACATCGGCAACCTTGGCGCCGATCAAGGTCGCGCCGAGCGGGAAATAGCCCGAGGTGATCGCCTTGGCGATGGTCATGAAATCCGGCTTCACACCGGTCAGCCGCGAGCCCGACCAGGCGCCGGTGCGGCCGAAGCCTGTCACCACCTCGTCGGCGATCAACAGGATTTCGTGGCGGTCGCAGATCTCGCGTACCAGCGGCATGAAGCTTTCGTGTGGAACGATGACGCCGCCGGCGCCGAGCACCGGCTCCATGATGAAAGCAGCGATGGTGTCGCCGCCCTGGAAGGCGATCTCGTCCTCCAGCGCCTTGGCGCAGAGTTTGGCCAGCCGCGCCGGGTCGGTCTCGTCGAACGGGTTGCGGAAGGTCCAGGGTGCCGGGATGTGAAAAACGCCGGGCAGCAGTGGCTCGTAGTTGCGGCGGAAATTGGCGTTGCCGTTGACCGAAGCGCCGCCGAAATGCGTGCCGTGATAACCCTTCTTCAAGGCGAGGAACTTGGTGCGATCGCCCTGGCCGCGGATCTTCCAGTATTGCCTCGCCAGCCGCAGTGCTGTCTCGACCGAATCCGAGCCGCCCGAGGTGAAGAAGGTCCGCACCATGCCTTCCGGTGCGAACCATTCGGCGAGTTCGTAGGCGAGCTCGATCGACGGCCCGGTCGAGGTGCCGCGAAAGCCTGAATAGTAAGGCAGCGCGCCGAGCTGGTCGGCGATCGCCTTCTTGATCGGGTCGCAGCTGTAGCCGAGATTGACGTTCCACAGGCCGCCGACCGCGTCGAGCACGCTCCTGCCATCGATATCGGTGACGGTGACGCCCTCGCCCTTCATGATCACCTTGGGCGGATTGGCCCGCATCTCGGCAGGATGCGCCATCGGATGCCAGATCGGCTTGGCATTGGTCTCGGTGAGGAAATTGATGTCGCGCATCACAAGGCTCCGCAAATGGTCTCAGGCAACTGGGACGAGGTCGAAATGGGCAAGGGCTTCGGCATAGGAAAGCGCTGGCCGGGCAACGTCGAAATGCACCGTGCGCATGCCGGCGGCACGGCCGCCATCGACATTGCGCTGCTGATCGTCGACGAAGACACAAGCCTCGGCAGTCAGGCCTAACGCCTCGGTGACGAAACCATAGGCGCGCGCGTCGGGCTTGAGGATGCCGGTATAGGTGGCGTCGACGATCACGTCGAACAGGCCGAGCAGCGGCAGCCGCCGGCGGAAGTCGGCACCGTAGAACAGGTCGAGTTCGTTGGACAGGATCGCCAGGCGAAAGCCGGCGGCATGAACGGCGCGGATGGCATGTTCGGCTTCGGGCCGCACCACCTTTTCCGGCTCGGCCCCGCGTGCGCGCTGGACGAAGGCTTCCATTGCCTGCCAGTCCTCTCCGACGAGACGCCCGACCTCACTGGTGCGGGTGCGCCAATAGTCACGCTCGCTGATCTCGTCGGCCTGCATCGAGCGCCACAGGGGATCGCTGGCTGGATCGAACGGGCCGCGCCATTGCAGCGTTCCCGGCCTCAAGCCGAGCGCTTGTTCGGTCAGGGCATGGGTCTCGAACAGCGTGCGCGTGACGACGCCGCCGAAATCGAGGACGAGCGCCTGGGCCGGAACAGCGCTCACGCTGCCACCCCCTTGGCCGGCATGCCGCGCGGTACGATGCCTTCCCCGACCCAGCGGTCGAAGATCTCCAGTGCCTTGGCGACAAAATCGTCGCTGTTGATATGGGCGTCGATCTCGTGGAACTCGACTTCGGGGGAAATCGCCTTGCGCATCTCGTCGACGAAGGCGGTGAGGGCTTCCGGCTCGTAGAGCGGCTCGCCCTGCATGTCCCACTCCTGGATGCCCTGGGAAGGCAGGATGAGGGCGGAGCGCCCTTTCGAGGCGCCGAGCTTGGCGGCAATGGTCCTGGCGACCTCGCGGCGGTCTTCGGCATCGACGGTGATCGAGGCGATCAGCCTGTTATGGGCGTGAAACGGCCTTTGCGAGAATTTAGCCGGCAAATGCTGCCAGGTCGGCAGGTCGACCATGTCGACCGCGCCAGGGGCGGCGATCTGCGGAATGCCGCGGGCGCCGGCATTTTCCAGCCGGTCGCTGCCGGAGGAGACGACGGAACCGGCCAGATGGTTGGTGATCTCCTGCAGGCTGAAGTCGAAGACGGCGCAGAAATGCTCCTGGCCGGCGATCGATTCGAAGGCGCGGCCGCCCATGCCTGTGGTGTGGAAGACGGCGACGTCATAGCCGCGGCGTTCCAGCGCCGGCTTCAGCGTCTTCATGTAGCGCAGGCAGGAGCTGCCGAGCGAGGTCATGCCGATGGTCGGGCCGATCGCCGGGGCCGAGGCGCGGCTCTCCAGCACGATCCTGGCCGCGCCGACCACCGCGCCGCAGGCCTGCGACAGGACCAGTCTGCAGATCGAGTTAAGGCCGTAGAGCCCGCCGGCCCAGAGGATCATCATCAGGTCCGGCGCGACCCGTTCGGGCGGGATCAGGTGCGAATAGGCGATGGTGGAGACGACGAATTTCGGCACGCCGAGCGGCAGGGAAAGTGCGACGTCGAGCGCCAGATCGGTGCCCATCGAGCCACCTATGGCGATGAAGGCGTCGATCTCGCCATTGCGGTGCAGCTGGCGCACCAGTTGCACGGCCCCGCCCGCCATCAGCGTCATGGCGGTGTTCTCGTCACCGCTCGCGACGATGTCCTCGATCGTCACGTCGACGGCGCGGGCCACGGCGTGCTTGTCGTGATCGGGGCTGTAGGGCGGATTGCCCAGCACACTGACATCCATCATCACGGCGCTGCCGCCCGATGCCTCGATGCAGGCTTTCATGAACAGCAATTCGTCGGCCTTGGTGTCGCCGGTGCCGATGACCAGGATGCGGGGCGTGGTCTCAGCGGACATCAGGCCTGCCTCCTCAGACTTTGCAGATTGTCGCCATTGAGGCGCATCGAAATCTCCCGTGCCGCTGCCATGACCGCAAGTCCGCGTTGCGTGATGTCGGCCGTCGTCGTCCTGGCCTTCGGCGCGGCCACCGCGATGGTGCCGAGCGCGAAGCCATCCGCCGCCAGGATTGCCGCCGCGACGGATATGACGCCTTCTTCCAGGCCCTGATCGCAGATCGAGTAGCCGCGCTCGCGCGCCTCGGCCATGGAACGGGAAATGGCGACGGGCTCGATCAGCGTGTGCGCCGTAAAGGCCTCGATAGGACCCGCCAGGCATGCCTTGACGACTTCCGCCCTGGCAAAGGCCAGATAGGCGATGCCCGACGCGGTCGAATGCAGGGGCAGAAGCTGGCCGATATCGATGTTGACGCGGTTCGCCCAGGCCGGATGCTCGACATGGACGGTGACCAGCCTGTCGATGCCGAATTCCGACAGATGCACGGTCTCGGCCGTGGCGCTGGCCAGATCCCGCGCCAGCGGCACCGCGGTCCGCAGGAATGGGAAGCGCGCCTCGCGGATGCGCGCCAGCCGCGACAGGCCGGCACCGAGCCTGTAGCGCCGCGTGGCGGCGTCCTGCTCGACGAAGCCATGGCCCGTAAGCGCCACCAGCAGCCGCCGCGTCGTTGCTTTGTCGAAGCCCGAGCGGCGCGCCAGATCGGTCAGCCCGAGCTCGGGTTCGGCCACGGTGAACAGCTCCAGAAGTGAAATCGCCTTGCCGACCGTACCCAATGCATCCTCCCGGCATTTGCCTCCCAGCAGGGGCAATCAATTAACGTGTGAATTAACTTGACAGCAAGCCGCTTGGTTTGCAAGTCTATATTCAAAATAACGGTTCGAATAATGAACCAGCATCCAGAGCATAAGGGACAGGCCATTCGGCCGGCAAGCCAAACCGGTTTGCAAACAGGAGGGACCAATGACAGCAGTTTCGGAACAGGCGCCGGCCAACAGGCTGCGCAAGAACAGTCTCGGCGTCGGCGCCATCACCTTCATGGTGATCTCGGCGGCCGCACCCCTTACGGCGGTCGCCGGCGGCACCCCGCTCGGCATGCTGATGGGCAATGGCGCGGGCTTTGCCGGCACTTACCTGATCGTGACGGTGCTGCTGCTCCTGTTCGCGGTCGGCTATGTCGCCATGTCGCGCCATGTCGGCAATGCCGGCGCCTTCTATGCCTATGCCGCGCGCGGCCTGGGCGGTCTCGCCGGCGGCGCCACGGCGCTGATCGCCATCCTGTCCTACAATGCCATGCAGATCGGCGTCATGGGCCTGCTCGGTGCAGCCACCTCCGGCCTGTTCGCCGGCTGGGGCATCAACCTGCCCTGGTGGGTGTGGAGCTTCATCGCCATCGCCATCGTCGCCGTGCTCGGCTACCGCCAGGTCGACCTGTCGGCCAAGATCCTGACGGTGCTGGTGCTGTGCGAATACGCCGTGGTGCTGATCCTCGATCTGACGATCCTCAAGACCGGCGGTGACAGCGGCCTGTCGGCCGCGCCGTTCAGCTGGGGCCAGATCACATCGGGCGCGCCGGCCATCGCCATCCTGTTCTGCTTCGCCGCCTTCATCGGCTTCGAGGCGACGACGATCTATGCCGAGGAAGCCCGCGATCCCAAGGTCACCATTCCGCGCGCCACCTATTTCTCGGTGCTTTTGATCGGCGTGTTCTACATGGTCACCGCCTGGCTGATGGCGGTCGGTGCCGGCGTCGACAAATTGCTGCCGGCGCTGCAGGGCCTGCAGGATCCGACGACCTTCCTGTTCGGCTTGTCCGACCGCTATGCCGGAACGCTGCTGACGCACGCCATGAGCATCCTGTTCGTGTCGAGCCTGTTTGCAGGCGTGCTGGCGTTCCACAATGCGGTTGCCCGCTATATCTATGTCTCGGGCCGCGAGAAGCTGTTGCCGCAGTCGATCGGCGTGACGCATTCGGCGCATCAGAGCCCGCATGTCGCCTCGGTGATCCAGAGTGTGCTGGCGGCCGTTGTCGTCGGGCTGTTCGCCGTGCTCGGCCTCGATCCGGTGCTGGCGTTGTTTTCCTGGCTGACCAATGTCGCGACGCTCGGCGTCATTGTCATGATGGCGGTCGCCTCGCTTGCCGTGGTGATGTACTTCCGCGCCAACCCGTCGGCGCAGGAGAACGCGGTGAAGACCACCATCCTGCCCGGGCTGACCTTCATCGCCTTCGTCGTCATCATCTATCTGATCGTCATCAATTTCGGCAGCCTGTCCGGCGCCGGCGGCTTCCTCGGCGTGTTCCTGCCGGGGCTGGTGCTGATCGCCGCAGTGGTCGGCCTGCTGCTGGCCGGCGCCTTGCGGGGCCGCGACCCGGTCGCCTTCGAGGGCCTCGGCCTGCCGCTGAAGGATTGAGCGAAATATCTGGGCGGCGTAGCAAGCCGCCCAGCCCACCTGAAATGAGAAGATCATGATCAGTCAAAATACCATCGACACGCTGCGCCACACGGCGATCGGCGCGCGCGGCCTGTTCATCGATGGCGCACAGTCAACGGGAACAAGTGGCGCGACGCTGCCGGTTGTCTCGCCGATCGACGGTCGCGTTTTCGCCAGCATCGCCGACGGCAATGCCGCCGATGTCGACCGCGCGGTGACATCGGCGCGCAATGCGTTCGAGAGGGGGTCGTGGTCGCGCGCCGCCCCCGCCTTCCGCAAGAAGGTGCTGGGCAGGCTCGCCGAATTGGTCGAAAAGCATGCCGACGAACTGGCGGTGCTCGGCGTGCGCGACAATGGCACCGAGATCGGCATGGCCTACAAGGCCGAGCCGCTGTCGGCCGCCGGCGCCATCCGCTACTACGCCGAGGCGATCGACAAGGTCTATGGCGAGATCGCGCCGACGGCCGAGAACGTGCTCGGGCTGATCCACAAGGAGCCGCTCGGCGTCGTCGGTGTCATCGTGCCGTGGAATTTCCCGCTGATGATCGGCGCCTGGAAGATCGCGCCCGCGCTTGCCGCCGGCAATTGCGTGTTGGTCAAGCCGCCGGAGATCGCCTCGCTGACGCTGTTGCGGCTGGCGGAGCTGGCTACCGAGGCCGGCATGCCCGCCGGCGTGCTCAACGTCGTCACCGGCCGGGGCGCGGTCACCGGCGAGGCGCTCGGCCTGCATGTGGATGTCGACGCCATCGCCTTCACCGGCTCGGGGCCGGTCGGCCGTCGGCTGCTCGACTATTCCGCCCGCTCCAATCTGAAGCGCGTCTTCCTCGAACTCGGCGGCAAGTCGCCCAACATCGTCTTCGCCGACGCCTCGGATTTGAAGCAGGCGGCGGTGGTCTCGGCCAACGGCATCTTTCGCAATTCCGGCCAGGTCTGCGTCGCCGGCTCGCGCCTGCTCGTCCAGGCATCGGTCTATGACCGCTTCATGGACGAGCTTGTCTCGGCGACCATGCGGCTGAAGGTCGGCGATCCGCTCGATCTCTTGAGCGACATCGGCGCGGTGTCGAGCGCGGAACAGCTGGACAAGAACCTCGGCTTCGTCGCCCGGGCGCAAATCGAAGGCGCACGCCTGGTCACCGGCGGCGAACGCATCCTGGCCGAGACCGGCGGCAGCTACATGGCGCCGACGATCTTCGAGAACGTCACTCAGAACATGCAGCTTGCCCGCGAGGAGGTGTTCGGGCCGGTGCTCGGCGTCATGCGTTTCGATACCGAGGAAGAGGCCGTGCGACTTGCCAATTCCACCGTCTACGGGCTCGCTTCTGCGGTGTGGACCGCCAACCTCTCCACCGCGCACCGCATGGTGCGCGCCATCCACGCCGGCGTCGTCCACGTCAATACCTATGGCGGCGCCGACATCACCGTGCCGCTCGGCGGCGTCAAGCAGTCCGGTTTCGGCCGCGACAAGTCGCTGCATGCGCTGGAGAAATACCTGGAGCTGAAGACCGCCTGGATCGCGCTGTGAGCACCCGCCGGGCTCTCTGAGAATCTAACCACTCCCGATTGCCCCTCGGAACGCAGCGCGACATCGCCGCGGTCGATCCAACGGCGTCTTGTGCTCCCGCCCTTCAAATTTTTGAGAGAATATTCCCGGCTTCGCCGAGAACGGCGAAACGCGTTCTTTGATAAAATCGATAGAATTTCTGACGATGTGACCAAGCCTGGGCAATCCGCCTTGCTGCCATGACTTCACAACCGCAGAGATCAATCATGTCCGACGTCAACAACACTTTGCCATCTTCCCCCTGGTCAACCATCAACCGCCGCAGCGGCCTGGCTCTGCTGTTCGCGTCGGCCGTTGCGGTCGGCAGCCTGATGGCGCCGCATGCGTCCTTCGCCGAGGACAAGAAGGCGATCAAGGTCGGCATCATCAGCGGCGAGGACGAGGATGTCTGGCGCGTCGTGATCGCCGAGGCCGCCGAAAACGGCCTGACCATCGAGACCGTGGTATTCAACGATTACACGCAGCCCAACGAGGCGCTGGAGCGCGGCGAGATCGACGCCAACGCCTTCCAGCACCAGCCCTATCTCGACAACCAGATCAAGACTCAAGGCTATCACATCGTGCGCGTCGGCTATACCGGCGTCTGGCCGATCGGCCTCTACTCCAAGAAGTACAAGGCGGTCGCCGACTTGCCGGAGAGCGCTGTCATCGGCGTGCCGAACGACCCGTCCAATGAAGGCCGGGCGCTGCGTGTGCTGCAGAACGAGGGCGTGATCAAGCTGAAGGACGGCACTGGCATTCTGGCCACCACGGCCGACATCGCGGAGAACCCCAAGAAGGTCGAGATCAAGGAACTCGACGCCGGCATCGTCGGCCGCTCGGTCGAGGATCTCGATGCCGCCGTGGTCAACACCGACTGGGCGCTGAAAAGCGGCCTGACGCCGGAAAACCGCATCGCGCAGGAGCCCATAGCTGACAATCCCTACCGCAACTTCATCGCTGTCAAGGTCGGCAATGAAAACGCGGCCTGGGTGAAGACGCTGGTGGCCTCCTACCAGAACGACGCGGTGAAGGCCGAGTTCGACAAGGTCTACAAGGGCACCGGCCTCAGCGCCTATTGATCCGCGACCGGGCGCCCGGTTCGAGAGCCAATGCGGTCCGCGCCTGAGCGCGGGCCGCACTTGCGTTTTCGATGGCGAGGACAGGAAACCGCATGAACCAGCATATCACGGCATCCAGGGAGATCGCCGATCCGACCCACGCCAGACCCGACCTGTCGCAAGACGTTGTGCGCCTTGTCGACCTGAGGCGCCGCTTCGGTGCCACGCCGGCAATCGACGGCGTCTCACTGACGGTGCGCAAGGGCGAGATCCTCGGCATTATCGGCCGCAGCGGCGCCGGCAAGTCGACGCTGATCCGCTGCCTGAACGGGCTGGAGCGGCCCGATTCCGGCGAGGTCTTCATCGAGGGCCGCGAGATCAGCCGGCTCGGCGAGCGCGACCTGCAGCCGTTGCGGCGGCGCATCGGCATGATCTTCCAGCATTTCAACCTGCTGTCGGCCAAGACGGTCGAGGACAATGTGGCGCTGCCGCTGAAGATCGAGGGCCGGCCGAAGGCCGAGCGGCTGGCGCGGGCGGCGGAGCTGCTTGAGCTCGTCGGCCTGTCGGAGAAAGCCCGGGCCTATCCGGCATCGCTGTCAGGCGGCCAGAAGCAGCGCGTCGGCATCGCCCGGGCGCTGGCCGCGCGGCCGGCGCTGCTGTTGTCGGACGAAGCGACATCGGCGCTCGACCCGGAGACGACGCGCTCGATCCTCGCGCTGCTGAAAGACATCAACCGGCAGCTTGGACTGACCATCCTGCTGATCACCCATGAGATGGAAGTGATCCGCTCGATCGCCGACCGTGTGGCGGGGATCGACGCCGGGCGCATCGTCGAGCAAGGCCCGGTCTGGTCGGTGTTCGCCGACCCGCAATCGGACATCACCAAAAGCCTGCTCGGCGCCATCCGGCCGCAACTGCCGAGCGAACTGGCAGCCCTGCTGGTACCGGCGGCCGGCACGGAGACGATCTTGCGCGTCGACGTGGCCGGCGAGGCGGCAAGTGGCCCGCTGCTGTCCGACCTTGCCATTGCTGTTCCCGGCGCCTTCCGCCTCGTCCATGGCGGCATCGACCATATCCAGCAGCAGCCGGTGGGGACGCTGTTTCTCTCTGTCCCTGGCAGCGATGCAAGCCACCTCGCTGCCGTCATCACATTCCTGAAGGCCCGCCAGGCGCGGGTGGAGGTGCTTGGCCATGTCGCCAATCCTGTTTGAGCTTCTGCTGCGGTCGATCTGGGAGACGGTGCTGATGACGGCCGCCTCCGGCCTGATCTCGCTGGTCTTCGGCCTGCCGCTTGGCCTTGCCCTGATCGCCACCGAACGCGGCGGCATCGCCGAAAACCTGTGGGTGAACCGCGTGCTCGGCGCAATCATCAACGGCTTCCGCTCGGTGCCGTTCATCATCCTTCTGGTGGCGCTGATCCCGCTGACGCGGCTGATCGTCGGCACTTCGATCGGCACCTGGGCGGCGATCGTGCCGCTGTCGATCGCCGCCACGCCCTACTACGCGCGCATTGCCGAAGTGTCGCTGCGCGAGGTCGACCACGGCCTGATCGAGGCGGCGCGCGCCATGGGCGGCAACCGCTGGACGATCATCCGCGAGGTGCTGGTGCCCGAGGCGCTGCCCGGCATCGTCGCCGGCTTCACGGTGACGCTGGTGACGCTGATCGGCGCCTCGGCCATGGCCGGCGCCATCGGTGCAGGCGGCCTCGGCGACCTCGCCATCCGCTATGGCTATCAGCGGTTCGAGACCTCGGTGATGGTCGCCGTGGTGATCGTGCTGATCATCCTGGTGTGTGGGATCCAGTGGGCGGGGGATCGATTGGTGGCGCGGCTGCATCGGCGGGGGTGAACCGGTAGACTCGCGAGGAATGGGGCGAGGCTCGCCGATTTCGTCATCCACTGGCGGAGCAGCCGCGAAGCAGCGTCGCGGAGACCCGAGGATGACGAAGCAATGGGCGTTCCGGCTAACTACCGAAGCATGCGGCCCGTCGACGCAAGTCAAGCTAACCCCGCAACCTCGCCCCTTCCGGGTCAAAAAACGGCATCGGCGCCACCACCGCGCGGGTCGGCTTGCCGCCTATTTCGATGCTGAGTTCGGTGCCTATGGCCGTGAAGGGCAGCCGCAGATGCGCGGTCGCCAGCACCTTGCCGAGGGAATAGCCGTGGTCGCTGTAAGTGACGACACCGGCATCCTCGCCATCGGCCAAAACCCTGGCGTCCGCCGCCGCCGGTTTGTCGCCGTCGAGGATCAGTCCCGTCCAGCGCTCGTCGAGGCCCTTGTCGCGGATTTTGAGCAGCGCGTCGCGGCCGATGAAATCGCCCTTGTCGAACTTGATCCAGCGGTCGAGGCCGACATGGAACGGCGTGCGGGTCTCGTCCATGTCGATGCCATGCGCCGGATAGGCCTTTTCCAGGCCGAGCGTGAACATCGCCAGCACGCCATAGGGTTTCAGGCCGAAGTCCTTGCCGGCCCGCATCAGCGTGTCCCAGACCGAGGCGGTCTCGTCGGACGGCACGAAGAGTTCGAAGCCGAGTTCGCCGGTCACGCCGGTGCGCGAGATCAGGACGCGCGTGCCGTTGACATGGCCCGACGTGAACGCCCAGCGCTTGAGACCGTCCAGATCGGCATCCGAGATCATCGTCTTCAACAGTTCCCGCGAACGCGGACCCTGGATGGTCGGGAAGGCAATGGCGGCGGTGATGTCGGTGACGTAGGCCTTTCGGCCCTGCGCATTGTGTTGCAGCCAGGGCAGCATCTTCAGGCGATTGACCGAGCCGGTGACCAGCATGAAATGCTCAGGCGCCAGACGGAACACGGTGAGGTCGTCCATGATGCCGCCATCCGCGCGGCAGACCGTGGAGTAGCGCACCTGGCCCGGCTTCATCGCCGCGGCGTCGTTGACGATGACATGATTGACCAGCGCCTCGGCCTCCGGCCCCTTGATGTCCATCTTGCCCATGGTGCTGAGATCCTGCACGCCGACATTGGCGCGCGTGTTCAGGTGCTCGTCGGCGATGCCGGAATAATATTTGGCCGAGATGAAATCGCCACCGACCCGACCCATGGTCGCGCCCAATCCGACGATGCTGCTGTAGAAGGGGGAACGCCGCTCAGCCAAGAAGGTCTCCATCATTCACGAAAACGGCAGTGCCAAGCAGCGCTGCCGGGAGGCAATCGTTTCGGTCTCAGCCACCGTAAGCGTCGAACGTGAAGTATTTGTCGTTGATTTCCTTGTACTTTCCATTGGCGCGCAAGGCATCGATCGCAGCATTGAACTTGTCGGCGAGTTTCTTGTTGCCCTTCTGCAGGGCGATACCGACGCCGGGTCCGTGAATGGCCGGATCGGCCGTCAGCGTGCCGAGCAGCTTGCAGCAGGCGCCATCGGGCTTCTTCAGCCATTCGGTCAGGATGATGGAGCCATCCATCATCGCATCGAGGCGGCCATTGGCCATGTCGGTGCGGGCGTCGTCGCCGGTCGGGTAGGCCTTGACGGTGGAGCCCGCATATTTCTGCTCGGCGAATTTCTGGTGGATGGTGGCGGTCTGCACGCCGAGCGCCTTGCCTTTCAGATCGTCGGGTGAGGTGCCCGCGATGGTCGAGTCCTTCGGCACGGCAATGGCCGGCGGCGTCTGGTAATATTTGTCGGTGAACTCGACCTTCTCGGCCCGCTCCGGCGTGATGGTGATGTTGATGATCGCATCGAACTTGCCGGCTTGCAGCGCGGGAATAGAGCCGTCGAAATCCTGGACGGTGAATTCGCACTCGGCCTTCATCTGCGCGCACAGCGCCTTGCCGAGATCGATGTCGAAGCCGCCCAGCGTGCCGTCGGCATTGGCATAGTTGAAGGGCGGATAGGCGCCCTCTGTGCCGATCCTGAGCTTGTCCTGGGCGCTGGCAGCACCGGCGGCAAGGCCAAGGGCGACGGAAGCGGCAAGCACGAAGCGACCGAAAAGACGCATGTTCCAGATCTCCGTTGACCAGCGAAGTCTACGGGCTTTCGTGCCCTCAGCGGAGACGGAAACGACATGTGCTGCGGCGATCACGGCGCGGTGGCGCGCCATGGCGGCGGTGGTGCGCCATGGCGAGTGTGTTAGCCGGCGCGGTGCTTGGCCGTCGCCTCCCGGTCAACGGCGAGATCGCCTGCCCACAGGACAACGCCGAATTTTTGGCTGGCTTCCTCTGAGGTGTAGTACCCCAGCGCGACATCGCGAAGCACGAGATCGGCATCGCGTTCGCGCGGATTGCCATAGCCGCCGCCGCCGGGCGTGCCAACGCGCACGCGGTCGCCGGCCTTGAGCGGAATGTCCTGTTCCTTGGACAGATGCGGCGGCACGTGTTCGACGCCGCCACGGAAGACGGTCACGCTGTTGGGCTCGCCGTCCTTGCCGCCGAGCGCGCCTTGCGGGCCGAAACGGCCGTGATCCATGACGAAGGAGGCCCGCGCATCGCCACGCAGGATCTCGACCTCATAGGCGAGGCCGAAACCGCCGCGATGCTTGCCGGCGCCGCCCGAGCCTTCGCGCAAGGCGTAGTGGCGATAGAGCACCGGAAAGGCCTGCTCCATGATCTCGACCGGGGGCGATTTTGAAATGCCGATGGTCGAGCAGCCATTGGTCAGCCCGTCATGGCCCGAATTGCCGCCATAGCCGCCGCCGGAGATCTGGTACATGACGTAGTCGCGGCCGCGCGCCGGATCGTTGCCGCCGAGCGCGAAATTGCCGCTGGAGCCGGCGGGTGCGGCCGTCACCTTGTCGGGCAATGCCTGCACCATGGCCGCGAACACCGCCTCGGCGATGCGCTGCGAGACTTCCGCCGCGCAGCCCGACACCGGACGCGGATATTTGGCGTCGAGGAAGGTGCCTTCCGGCCGCTTGACGATCAACGGTTCGAAGGCACCGGCGCTGATCGGCACATCCGGAAAAATGTGACGCATGGCGAGATAGACCGAGGACAAAGTGGTCGCCAGCACGCTGTTCATCGGCCCGGCGCAAGGCTTGGACGAGCCGGCGAAATCGAAGATCAGCGTGTCGCCTTGTTTTTCCACCGCAAGCGCGATGGTCAGCGGCTCGTTGACCACGCCGTCGGAATCGACAAAGGCCTTCGAGCGATAGGTGCCGTCGGGAATAGCCGCTATGTTGGCGCGCATCTGCTCGGCGGCCCGGCGGCGCAGTTCGGCGATCGCCTCGACAACGGTTTCGTCCCCGTAACGATCCAGGATTCCATTGAGCCGATCCTGGCCGATCAGCAGCGCGGCGGCCTGCGCCCTGATGTCGCCGATGCGCTGGTCGGCGACGCGGATGTTGGAGCAGATGATGGCGTAGATTTCGGGATCAAGCGCGCCCTTCTTGAACAGTTTGACGGGCGGCAGCCGCAGGCCTTCCTGTTCGACCGCCGTCGCCGAGGCCGAGAAGCCGCCGGGCACCGAGCCACCAATGTCGGGCCAGTGGCCGGTGTTGGACAGCCAGCAGAAGATCTTCCCGCCCCGGTAGACCGGCATGGCGAAGCGCACATCCATCAGATGCGTGCCGCCGAGATAGGGGTCGTTGACGATGTAGATGTCGCCCAGCTCAGGGGCCAGGCAACGGCCATCGGCGATCATCTCGATCACCGTTTTCGTCGAATATTGCATGACGCCGACGAACACCGGCAGGCCCTGGCTTCCCTGTGCGATCAGCGAGCCGTCGATGGCGGAATAAATCCCGTCGGAACGATCATTGGCTTCCGCAATGACCGGCGAGAAGGCAGCGCGAGAGAATGTCAGGTCCATCTCGTCGCACACCTGCTGCAAGGCTGCCTGGAGGACCGAAAGCGTGATGGCGTCGAGCTTTGCCATATCAATGTCAGGCATCTCAGGCCTCGCCAATGTCGATGATGATGTTGCCGTCGGCGTCCGACCTTGCGCGGTCGCCGGGTTCGAGCACGGTGGTGGCGTCCATCTGTTCGAGGATCGCCGGGCCGTCGATGACGGCATCGAGCGGCAGCTTTTCCCTGACATAGACCGGCGTGTCGTGCCACTGGCCCGCATACCAGACCGGCCGGATCTCGCGGCGCGCCTCGTCCAGCGTCCCGGCGCGCCCGGCCGGGTCGATCAGCCGCGACAGGTCGATCGCCGGGCGCACGCCGGTGACCGAAGTGTTGAGGTTGACGAGGTTGGCGCGGATTTCCGGCAGCTCGACCTTGAAGCGGGCGAAATAGGCCTTTTCGAACAGGGCCTGCAGCTCCTGCCGGGTCACGGACGAGGACGGCAGCGGCACATTGATGATGTGGGTCTGGCCGACGAACTGCATGTCGGCGGAGTGGGTGACGCGGATCGTCTCCGGCTTCACCGCTTCCTTGCCGATCAGCTCCTCGCCTTCGTTTCGGTGCCGTTCCAATACCTGGTGAAGCTGGCTTTCGTCCAGAACCGCGACCGGCTGGTTGATGGTGTTGACGAAGTCATGGCGCAGATCGGCAACGACGCAGCCGAGCGCGTTGGTGATGCCGGGCCGTGCCGGCACCAGCACGCGGGGCAGGCCGAGTTCGCGCGCCAGCGCCGTCGCATGCAGTGGCCCGGCGCCGCCGAAGGCAAACAGCGCGAAATCGCGCGGGTCATGGCCGCGCGACACCGAGACCATGCGGATGGCGCCGGCCATCTTCATGTTGCCGAGCCTGAGCACCGCACCCGCCGCCTCGACACCGGACAGGCCGGTCGCCTTGCCGATCTTGTCCTCGAAGATGCCGGTGACGCGCTCCACTGTGACCGGGTTTTCGACGGCCAGCAGCTTCTTCGGCGCCAGCCGGCCAAGCACCAGATTGGCGTCGGTGATGGTCGGCTCCAGGCCGCCGCGGCCATAGCAGATCGGGCCGGGATTGGCGCCGGCGCTTTCCGGGCCGATCTGGATCAGGCCGGCCGCGTCGACGCGGGCGATCGAGCCGCCGCCGGCGCCGACCGTGTGCACCGCCACCATCGGCACATGGATCGGCATGGCGTATTCGATCTCGATCTCGTTGGAGACCGCCGGCTCGGCGTTGCGGATCAGCGCCACGTCGGTCGAGGTGCCCCCCATGTCGTAGGTGACGAGGTTCTCGAAGCCGGCACGCTTGCCCGTATAGGCGGCTGCGATGACGCCCGAGGCCGGGCCGGACATCACCGTCTTGGCCGATTCACGTGTGACGAAGCGGGCCGAGATCATGCCGCCATTGCCGTTCATGATGAGGAAGTCGCGCGCATAGCCTTTGGCGGCCAATTCCTTGCGCAGCCGCTCGACATAGCGCTCGAGAATCGGCTGCACGGAGGCGTTGACGGAAGCCGTCACCCCACGCTCGAATTCGCGCGCTTCCGACAGCAGCGCATGGCCCGTGGTGATGTAGCCATTCGGCCAGAGCTCGGCGGCGATCTGAGCGGCGCGCCGCTCATGCGAAGGGTTGGCGTAGGAATGCAGGAAATGGATGACGAGGGATTCGCAGCCGGCCGCGATCAGCGCCTTCACTGCCTCGCGCATCCCGGCCTCGTCGAGCGGCGTGCGCACCGCGCCGGAAGCCTCGACGCGTTCCGACACTTCGAGCCTGAGATTGCGCGGGATGACGGGGACGAAAGTGCCGGTCATGCCATAGGGTTGCGGCCGCGTGCGCCGGCCAAGCTCGATCACGTCGCGAAAGCCGCGCGTGGTGATCATGCCGGTCTTGGCCAGCCGGCGCTCGAGCACGGCATTGGTGGTGGTCGTCGTGCCATGCACGATGAGGTCGATGCCGTCGATCGCAAATCCGGTGGCGCCAAGTGCCGAAACCACGCCGAAGGCCTGGTTGTCGACCGTCGTCGGCGTCTTGGCGATATGCACCTTACCGCCGTGCTTGCCGTCGATCAGAAGCAGGTCGGTGAAGGTCCCGCCGACATCGATGCCGGCCACGACGCTGCCCAGGGAATCCGGCGGCTGCACCGAAAAATTCTCTTTCATTGTCGAAACCCGAAATGCTGGGACTACGGATATGGCACAGTTTGGAAAGGTGTTTCGCGGCGGTATCTTGACGCAAATATCGTTTGTATACTAATAAATTCGGGACACAAGAGCTTACCGCTTTGGAGTGTGCGAGCAGCACGCCGGGACCTGAATGGTCTGGGCGCGCAGGAAAAGGTTTGGCGCCCGCGTCCCCGGTTGGGCCAGAAAGTTGGATTTGATGAACACCACATCCGCCTTCAACACCGCCGGCGCCCGCCCGCTGCAGTTTCCTATACCGGCCAATGTCTATGCCGAAACGGTCGTCTCGGTGAAGCACTACACCGACCGGCTGTTCTCGTTCCGCATCACCCGGCCGCAGTCGCTGCGCTTCCGCTCCGGCGAATTCGTCATGATCGGCCTGCCCAATGCGGAGAAGCCGGTGTTCCGCGCCTATTCGGTGGCGAGCCCGGCCTGGGACGAGGAGCTGGAATTCTTCTCGATCAAGGTGCCGGACGGCCCGCTGACCTCGGAACTGCAGAAGATCCAGGTCGGCGACACCGTCATCATGCGCCAGAAGTCGACCGGCACGCTGGTGGTCGACGCGCTGACCCCAGCCAAGCGGCTGTTCATGATCTCGACCGGCACCGGCATCGCTCCCTTCGCCAGCCTGCTGCGCGACCCCGACACCTATGAGAAATTCGACCAGTTGATCCTGACCCATACCTGCCGCGACAATGCCGAGCTGACCTACGGCCAGGAATTGGTGGCGGCGCTGGAAAGCGATCCGCTGATCGGCGAACTGACCACCGGGCGCGTCACGCTCTACAATTCGACGACCCGCGAAGAATCGGCCCGCATGGGCCGCATCACCGCGCTGATCGGCTCCGGCAAGTTCTACGCCGATCTCGGCATCGAGAAGCTCAATCCGGAAACGGACCGCATCATGATCTGCGGCTCGATGCATATGCTGAAGGACGTCAAGGAACTCGCCGAAAGCCTCGGCTTCCAGGAAGGCTCGCTCAGCCATCCCGCGACCTTCGTCGTCGAGCGCGCTTTCGTCGGCTGAGAGCCGCACGCCGACACCTCAAAACCTGCATTTTGACCATGTGGTCAAAAACCAGCTGCTTTTGCGGCCTTTTTCAGCTATCCCTCGCTTGAGGACTCGTGAAGCGTGGCTTCACGGGCTATCTTGTCGGGAAACGACGCGCACCAAGACATAAGCGCAAGTCGCTGAATGAAAGGGCAGGAGATGAGCAGCACAATCCGCGAAGCCGATCTTGGCACCAAGGTGACGCCGCTGCCGGCCCGCGCCGCCGCCAACACCCCCCTACCGCTGGACCATCGCATTGCGCGCAATCCCGGCATGAAACTCGACCTCGGCTTCATGGAATCGGTGCGCAGCGTCAACCGCTCGGCACTGGAACGCCGTGTCGCCAGCCTGACCAAGCGGCGCTCGATCAAGGCTGACAACCAGGCGGCCTGGCTGCTGCGCGCCGTCGCCTGCATGGATCTGACCACGCTCAACTCCAACGACACCGAGGAGCGCGTGCGCCGGCTCTGCGCCAAGGCGATCAATCCCTTCCGCCGCGACATCGTCGAAGGCCTCGGCATCGCAGGTGAAACCATCCGGCCGGCTGCCGTCTGCGTCTACCATCCCTTCGTCGCCACGGCCGTCGATGCCGTGCGCGGCACCGGCATCCACGTCGCCGCCGTTTCCACCGCCTTTCCGCATGGCCTGGCACCCCTGTCGACCCGGCTGCAGGAAATCGAGGCTTCGGTGCGGGACGGCGCCGACGAGATCGACGTCGTCATTCCGCGCGGGCTGGTGTTCGGCGCCAAGTGGCGGGAGCTCTACAACGAGATCGTGTCGATGCGCGCCGCCTGCGGCGATGCGCATCTGAAGGTCATTCTGGGCACCGGCGATCTCGCCACTTTGCGTAATGTCATGCTGGCCTCGATGGTGGCGATGATGGCGGGCGCCGATTTCATCAAGACCTCGACCGGCAAGGAAAGCGTCAACGCCACGCTGCCCGTTGGCCTCGCCATGGTGCGCGCCATCAGGGCCTATTTCGAGGAAACCGGCTATCTCATCGGCTTCAAGCCGGCCGGCGGCATATCCACGGCAAAGGCTTCGCTCGACTGGCTGGTGCTGATGAAGGAAGAGCTCGGCCGGCCATGGCTGGAGCCGGAGCTGTTCCGCTTCGGCGCTTCGAGCCTTTTGACCGACATCGAGCGGCAGCTCGAGCATCATCTGACCGGGCACTATTCGGCCAATCACCGCCACGCAATGGCTTGAGCACCCACCCCGATCGGCTTGGCCGATCGACCCTCCCCGCCAAGGGGAAGGGTGAAGGAGGCACCCCATGAATATTCTCGACCGCTATCACGCCATGGAATACGGCCCGGCGCCGGAAGCCCGCAACGAGGCCGATGCGTGGCTTGCCGCGCGCGATTTTGGCAAGGCGCTGTTCATCGACGGCGGCTGGAAAGCCGCTTCCGGCGGCAAGACTTTCGACACCAGCGAGCCGTCTTCCGGCAAGCTGCTGGCCAAGGTCTCCGACGCCAGTGCCGCCGATATCGACGCCGCGGTTGCGGCCGCCACCAAGGCGCTGCCCAAATGGAGTGCCAGTTCAGGCTACCAGCGCGCCAAAGTGCTTTATGCCATCGGCCGTGCCATGCAGCGGCATCAGCGCCTGTTCGCGGTGCTCGAGTCCATCGACAACGGCAAGCCGATCCGCGAAAGCCGCGACATCGACGTGCCCCTGGCGATCCGCCATTTCATCCATCACGCCGGCTGGGCGCAGGCGCTGGACAAGGATTTTCCCGGGCACAAGGGCGTCGGCGTCGTCGGCCAGATCATCCCGTGGAATTTCCCGCTGCTGATGCTGGCCTGGAAGATCGCGCCGGCACTGGCCGCCGGCTGCACGGTGGTGCTGAAGCCGGCGGAGTTCACGCCGCTCACCGCCATCCTGTTCGCTGAGATCTGCGAGCGTGCCGGCGTGCCGAAGGGCGTCGTCAACATCGTGCAGGGCGGACCGGAAGCGGGTGCCGCCATCGTCAACCATCCCGGCATCCAGAAGATCGCCTTCACCGGCTCTTCGGAAGTCGGCAAGATCATCAGGAAAGCCACCGCCGGATCGGGCAAAAAACTGTCGCTGGAGCTCGGCGGCAAATCGGCCTTCATCGTCTTCGAGGATGCCGATCTCGACAGCGCCGTCGAAGGCCTGGTCGACGGTATCTGGTTCAACCAGGGCCAGGTCTGCTGCGCCGGATCGCGGCTCCTGGTGCAGGAAGGCATTGCCGAAGCCCTGATCGCCAAGGTCAAGACGCGGATGAGCCGGCTGCGCGTCGGCAGTCCGCTCGACAAGAACACCGATATCGGCCCGCTGGTCGATCCGACGCAGCTCGATCGTGTCAAGGGTCTGGTCGCCGAAGGCGCGAAGCAGGGCGCTGTCTGCTGGCAGCCGGATGCGGCGCTGCCGGCCACCGGCTACTATCACCTGCCGACACTCGCCACCGGTGTTTCGCCGGCTAACATCCTGGCGCAGGAAGAGGTGTTTGGGCCAGTTCTGGCGACCATGACCTTCCGCAACACCGAGGAAGCGATCGAGCTTGCCAACAACACGCGCTACGGGCTCGCGGCGAGCGTGTGGAGCGAGAATGTCAACCTGGCGCTCCATGTCGCGCCGCAGCTGAAGGCTGGCGTCGTCTGGGTCAACGGCACCAACATGTTCGACGCCGCCTGCGGCTTCGGCGGCTACCGCGAAAGCGGCTTCGGCCGCGAGGGCGGGCGCGAAGGCATGCTCGAATATCTCGCGGCAAAACTGCCGCTCGGCCCGGTCATCAAGCCGGCGGTGGTCTCCGCGCAGCCGGTCGAGCAGGCTGACGGCGCGACTATCGACCGCACGGCAAAACTGTTCATCGGCGGCAAGCAGGTGCGGCCTGACGGCAATTATTCCCTGGCCGTCGCTACCGCCAACGGCAAGCTGGCCGGTGAAGTCGGCTTTGGCAACCGCAAGGACATCCGTGACGCTGTTTCGGCCGCCCGCGCCTGCAAAGGCTGGCCGGAAGCCACCGCCTACAATCGCTCCCAGGTGCTTTATTACCTGGCCGAGAATCTTTCCGGCCGTGCGGGTGAATTCGCCACCCGCCTCACCGAACTCACCGGGGCTACGCCCAAGGCGGCGCGCGAGGAAGTCGACCAATCGATCGAACGGCTGTTCCTCTATGCCGGTCTTGCCGACAAGTTCGAGGGGCGCGTGCACCAGCCGCCGGCCCGCGCGGTGACGCTGGCGCTGCATGAGCCGGTCGGCGTCGTCGGCATCGTCGCGCCGGACGCTTCACCGCTGCTTGGCCTGATCTCGCTGGTCGCGCCGGCGCTGGCCATGGGCAATACGGTGGTCGCGGTGCCTTCGGAACGCTATCCGCTGCTCGCCACCGATCTCTATCAGGTGATCGAATATTCCGACGTTCCGGCCGGCGCCATCAACATCGTCACCGGCCGCAGCGCCGAACTTGCCGGCGTGCTGGCCAAGCATGACGATGTTGACGGGCTCTGGGTGTTCGCCGATGCAGAGACCTGCGCCAAGGCGGAAGCCGAGTCCATTGGCAACCTCAAGCGCGTCTGGAGCGGCAATGGCCGCGGCCTCGACTGGGCATCCGACGAGGCGGCCGGCGATGCTTTCCTGCGCCGCGCCGTCGAGGTCAAGAATGTCTGGGTGCCTTACGGCGACTGACATTTCCGGACTGTCGCAATGGTGATCATGTTCGGGCTTGACGACCGGACATATGTTCTTTAACGAGAAAAAACATCTTTATCAGTGAACTGGCTGCGACACAGGCCGCACAATCCAGCCTGACTGGCACATGACGCTTCGGCCGGCCGCCGATAAAGGCAGTTGACCCAAGCAGGCGAGGAAAAAAGGCATGGCGGATCTGGCAGGCAAGGTCGTTGTCATCACGGCGGCGGCGCAAGGCATCGGCAAGGCGAGCGCGCTGGCCTTCGCCAAGACTGGGGCCACCGTCCACGCCACCGACATCAACGAGACGCTTCTCGCCGAACTCGCCAAGACGCCAGGGATCAAGACCCGCAAGTTGGATGTGCTCAACGACGAGGCGGTCAACGCCGCCTTCGCCGAGATCGGCCGCGTCGACGTGCTGTTCAACTGCGCCGGCTTCGTCCATTCCGGCTCGATCCTGGAGATGAAGGATGCCGATCTCGATTTCGCTTTCAACCTCAATGTCCGCGCCATGATCCGCACCATCCGAGCCGTGCTGCCCGGCATGCTGGAGCGCGGCGACGGATCGATCGTCAACATGTCTTCCGTCGCCGGCGCTGGCAAAGGCGTGCCGAACCGCTTTGCCTATGGCGTCACCAAGGCCGCTGTCATCGGCCTGACCAAGGCGGTCGCCGCCGACTATGTCGGCAAGGGCATACGCTGCAACGCCATCTGCCCCGGCACGGTCGAGAGCCCGTCGCTGCAGGACCGCATGCACGCGCAAGGCGACTATGAGGCGGCCCGCGCCGCCTTCATCGCCCGCCAGCCGATGGGCCGGCTCGGCACACCGGAGGAAATTGCCGATCTCGCCGTCTACCTGGCCGGCGCGACCTACACGTCCGGGCAGGCCTATAATATCGACGGCGGCTGGTCGATCTGAGATTGGGCTCCGCCCTAATTTTTGCCGTGGATCGGGAAGTCTGAAAATCCAGCGTGCCGGGACGCCCAACCGCTGTCCGTGCTTGCCTGGGATAAGGTCGATGGGTACGGTCCGCCCGGCTGTTCGGGGAGCCATCGCCTCGGCGGAGAATTTGCAAAAGGCCGCGAGGCCGCAACCAGGAGAAGGACTAGATGAAACTGCTGCGCTATGGCGAGGCGGGGAGCGAACGCCCCGGCCTGCTCGATGCGGATGGAACGATCCGCGATCTCTCCGCCCATGTCGCCGACATTGCCGGCACCACGCTTCATCCGGCCTCGCTGGAGATGCTGGGCAAGCTTGATCCGAAGTCGCTGCCGGTGGTTTCCGGCAAGCCTCGCCTCGGGCCCTGCGTCGCCGGCACCGGAAAATTCATCTGCATCGGCCTCAACTACTCCGACCACGCCGCCGAAACCGGCGCCACCGTGCCGCCGGAGCCGATCATCTTCATGAAGGCAAGCTCGGCCATTGTCGGTCCGGATGACGACGTGCTGATCCCGCGCGGTTCTGAAAAGACCGACTGGGAAGTCGAGCTCGCCGTGGTTATCGGCAAGACGGCCAAATATGTCGCCGAGGCCGATGCGCTGGATTATGTCGCCGGCTATGCCGTTGCGCATGACGTCTCCGAGCGCGCCTTCCAGGCCGAGCGCCAGGGCCAGTGGACCAAGGGCAAGAGCTGCGACACGTTCGGCCCGACCGGCCCCTGGCTGGTGACCAAGGACGAAGTCGCCGATCCGCAGAACCTGAAGATGTGGCTGACCGTCAACGGCAAGACCATGCAGAACGGCTCGACCAAGACCATGGTCTACGGCGTCAAATATCTGGTGTCCTATCTCAGCCAGTTCATGTCGCTGCACCCCGGCGACATTATTTCGACAGGCACCCCGCCCGGCGTGGGCCTCGGCATGAAGCCACAGGTGTTCCTGAAGGCCGGCGACGTGGTGGAACTGGGCATCGAAGGTCTGGGCCAGCAGAAGCAGACGTTCAAGGCGGATTTGTAGGCGCGGCCCCTCTGGCGAGGATGTCGCTATTTGGCCGTGACGATGCCCTTCATCGAGCTGTGGATCGTACAATGGAACGGATGTGCGCCGGCAGCCGATACCTTGACCTTGGCGCTCTTGCCGGCGGCGAGATGGCCGGTGTCGAAGGAGCCGTCGAGCGCGGTGGCGGTGTGCGTCATCGAGTCGGCATTGGTGAAAGTGATGGTATCGCCAACGGCGGCCGAGATTTTCGCCGGGTTAAATTTCATGCCCTTGATCTGGACCGCATGATTGGCGGCAAAGGCGGGCATGGCAAAGGCAAGCAGAGCAAGAACGATAATGGTGCGCATGATGGATTTCCTCCTGAACGCGAACCCTCATCCTACACTAACGCTGGCGAACGGCCTTTTATCCCACGAAGCCGATCTTCTTATGCGTATTGTCACAAAACGGCTTGTTGGCCGAGTGGCCGCAGCGGCAGAGGAAGGTGCGCTGCGTGCGGTCGATCGTGTGGCCGGTGCCGGTGACGATCTCGACATTGCCTTCGAGCTTGAGCGGGCCGTTGGCGGTCGGCGTCACTTTCAGCGGGCCATTGCGCGCTTCAAGCGCCGGCGCGTCCTTCAGCGCCGGTTCGCCGGTGGCGGTGAAGCCGGCCTTGCCGTGGCTGCCGTCGCAGAACGGCTTGTTTTCCGACGCGCCGCAGCGGCACAGCGTGGCGCGATAGAAGGTTTCGCCGTCGAGCACGATCTCGGCGTGCAGGGCGAGCGGGCCGTTTTCGCGCAGCCGCACGGTGTTGACCACCGGCGGCTGTTCCTGCGGCCCGCCATCCTTCCTGACATAGGTGATGGCGCCGGACGGACAGCTTTCGGCTATGGCGACGATCTTCTCGACACTGGCCGCGTCGGGATGGATCCATTGCCCCGGCGCGTTGGGCACGAAGACATGCGGGTCGCCGAGCACGCAATTGCGCGAGTGGATGCAGCGCTTGCCGGAAAAGCCGACGTCGATCTTTCCGCCCTCGACCGTGCCTGCCATTGCCGTGCTCCTCTTGCCTGGAGCGCGTCGCGGCTGAACAGACGCGGCGCGCTTTGGGTATAGGCACAGGCTATGGCTCCCACGGGGAAGACCGTCAAGCTGGCAAACCGGTCAGGGGACGAGATTGATCTCCTCGGTCTCGCCGCCGCTGCAGGTGTAGCAGCAATCCTCGCATTTTTCCTTGTTGCCGGGACCGACGCCCCAATAGGTGCCCTCGTCGCCATCGACCCAGGCGCCGTAGCAGACGGATTCGCCTTCGTTGCAGGAGATCGGCAGCGACTTGGTCTCGCCGTCGTCGAGGTAGAAGTCCTTGCCGTTGCCCGGCCAGACATAGTCGCGGTCCTGGCTGTAGAGCTCGAGGCGCATGGCGTTGGGATGGCTGTTCTTGACGGCGAAGGTGACGTCGCCGGCATGGGCGGCTGGTGCAAACAGGATGGCGAGAGAAAACGCGGCGGCAAGCCGGCGCGCTGGTATGAAAGACATGGAAAACCCCCGATGAAGAATCGACCCCCACGGCCGATGGGTTCATCATGCCATGACGGGTGCCGGTGCTAAAGGGGGATGACGACAATCCCTGATATAATCGCACGCGCAAACCGACGGACCGGGGTCATTGCGCCTTTCGCCTATCGTTGCCAGAAAGGCAGCTTGGCGATCTCTTCATCGACCTGCCGTCTGGTCAGGCCGATATCGTCGATCAGATGCGGGTTGACTTCCGAGATCCGCTTGAGGTCCCAGCGAAAGCGGCTCCGTTCGCGCCAGGCCGCGATGGCGTTCCGCAGGGTGGAAAGGCTATAGCGCCGGCGCGATGCCTGCCCCATTCCCCGCCGCACTGCCCGATGGGGAGCCGATGCAAGAATATTGGTCATGACGACCTCCATGTGGTTTGGCGCCCACAGGCTTGAGAATGGGCGGCCTTCGATCTGAACGAGGTTGAATTCTGCAGGATATGGAGGGCGCCGTAATTAAGCCCTGCCAAATAGTTCTCAAAAGTTCCAAACAGGCCCTAACGCGTTGTTTTGGCGTCATTCCCTGGGGAAGGCACCGCGCGCTTTTTCCCGGTGAAACCGCCTCACACTTTTCCCGGAATTGCTCTATAGATGCGCCCTATGCAGGGATCGCGCTTTGCCTTTGGTCCGTTCGTGCTTGATCCGGGTGCGGGAACGCTGCTTCGGAACGACGATCCCGTTGCCGTCGGCTATCGCGGGCTGAAATTGCTTGCCGCGCTCGTCGGACGGCCCGGCGAAATCCTGGAGAAAGCCGAGCTGATGGACGCGGCGTGGCCGGGGACGGCGGTCGAGGAAGGCAACCTCACCGTCCAGATCGCGCAGCTGCGCAAGCTGCTTGGTTCGCCCGCCGATGGCGGCGAATGGATATCGACGGTTCCGCGCGTCGGCTACCGCTTCACAGGCGCCATCGAACAGCTTGATCGCGTGAAGCGAAAACCCTTGCCGCTGCCGGACAAACCATCGATAGCGGTGCTGCCTTTCGTCAACCTCAGCAACGACCCCGAGCAGGAGGCCTTCGCCGACGGGTTGACCGAAGATCTGATCACCGACCTGTCCAGGGCCCCGGGGCTGTTCGTCATCGCGCGCAACTCGACCTTTGCCTACAAGGGCAAGGCGATGGACGTGCGCGCGATCGCCGAGGAACTTGGCGTGCGCTACCTCCTGGAAGGCAGCGCCAGACGCGCCGCGGGGCGCGTGCGCATCAACGCCCAGCTGGTCGACGCGATAAGCGGCGAGCATCTGTGGGCCGAACGCTTCGATCGCGGCCTGGACGATATCTTTGCCGTTCAGGACGAGGCCACGGCCAAGATCGTGGAGGCGCTGCTCGGACGGCTGCGGGCGCCGCCGCCACGCAACCGGCCGACAAATCTCGAGGCCTACGATCTGTGCGTGCGGGCGCGCAAGCTGATCGACGAATCGCCGCAGACGGCACGGGAAGCGCATCTGCTGCTGACGCGCGCGGTGTCCCTCGATCCGGACTACGCCGAGGCCCATCGCTGGCTTGCCATGAACCACTGGATGGGATGGGTGCATTGGGGTGAGCCGGTCGAACCCAACCGTCGCATCGCCCTGGACCTGGCGCGCAAGGCGGTGGCGATCGATCCCAATGATGCCGGCTGCCGTTGGGTGCTCGGCAATCTGCTCGCCTATGAGCACAGTTTCGAAGAGTCGGATGCCGAATTCGCCAAAGCGTTCGAACTCGACCCGAACGAGGCCGACGCCTGGGCGACCTTGTCCGACATCGCGGTGCTGGCCGGAAAGGTCGAGAAAGGCCTTGAGCATATCCGCAAGGCGTTCCGGCTCAATCCCTATCCGGCAAGCTGGTACTATCTGACGCTCGGCGAGGCGCAATATGCGGCGCGCGACTACGAAGCCGCCGTCGAGACCTTGCGTCGGGAAGAGACCTACCGGACGAGCTCACGCCGCTTCCTGGCGGCGAGCCTGGCGCAACTCGGCCGGCTCGACGAGGCGCGCGCCGAGGTCGAATTGTTCCTCATCGGCAACCCGCATTTCACGACCAGCTACTGGGTGTGGACGGAGCCATTCCGTGATACCGCAATGCGCGATCATTTCGTCGATGGTTTTCGCAAGGCCGGTCTTCCCTAGCGTTTCCGGACGGACACCGTTTCACAATTTCCCGGAATTGTTCTGGTGATGCCTCGGCCAATCACGGCACCAGGTCGATCGTCTCGGTCGTGTGTTCCACGCAGATGAAGCAGCAGGTATCGCAACGCTGGTCGTTGTCAGGCCCGACGCCGGCCGAGATCTTGTCATTGCCGTCGACCCAGGCGCCATAGCAGATGCGCTCACCCTGATTGCAGGACAGCGGCACCGATTTCTGGGATTTCGGGTCGATCAGGAACACCTTGCCGTTGCCCGGCCAGACCGTCTCGCGGTCGCGGCTGAACAGCTCGACCGCAACCGCTTCCTTGCGCAGGTTCTTGACGAAGAAGGCCATGTCGGCGGCCTCGGCCGCATTGGCGCAGACCAGCGCCGCGAGCACGGCCATACGAAACAGCGTCACCGTCGGACCTCCCGAATCACCGCCGCAGAATCGCATGGCCGCCCATGCCTGTCGCTCGCTTTTGGAACTATTTCACGGAAGGACCTTCCGCCGTGATCTGCCGCCCCAGCCGCACCGTTTCGCCAACGAGAAGATCGATATCCTCACGCCTCGTGCGGTGGTTGGCGATCGCCACGCGCAGCCAGTGTTCGCCATGCACGGTGGTATCGGACAGGACGGCGATGCCCTGTTCCTGCAGCCCCAGCATGATTTCGGTGTTGAGCGCCTTCAGCGCCTCGCCGGTGACGCCGGGCTGGTAGCGGAAGCAGACGATGTTGATGGTCGGCGGCATGGCCAGCTCCAGCAGCGGCTCGGCCTCGATGACTGCGGCGAGATAGGAGGCTTGCGCGATGTTCTGGTCGATCAGGCGGCCGAATTTGTCGACGCCATGTTCCTTCAGCGCCATCCAGACTTTCAGCGCACGAAAGCCGCGCGAGGTCTGCAGGCCGTAATCGTGCAGCCATTCGCCCGAGGCCAGGCCGCGCGGCGTCGATTCCAGATATTCCGGCGTCACCGCGAAGGTCCGGCGATGCGCGACGGCATCCCTGACCAGGGCGCAGCCGACCTCGAACGGCGCGTGCAGCCATTTGTGCGGATCGAGCGCGACGGAATCCGCCCATTCGATGCCGGCAACGCGATGCGCATTGTCGGGCGCGATCGCGATCAGCGCGCCGATGCAGCCATCGACATGGAACCATAGGCCTTCCTCATGCGCGAGCTTGGCTAGGGCTTGCAGATCGTCGATCGCGCCGGTGTTGACGGTGCCGGCATTGCCGATGACGCAGGCCGGCTTGAAGCCGGCTTCGCGATCTTCAACGATCGCCGCGCGCAAGGCCGGTATGTCGATGCGCTGGCCGGCATCCGTCGGGATGCGGCGCAGCGCCCGGTTGCCGAGGCCGAGTGCTTCCATCGCCTTGCGATGGCAGGAATGGATCTGGTCCGAGCCATAAAAGCGCAGCGGCTTTTCGATCGCGGCGACGCCGTGCTCGCGCACGTCGATGCCGGCCTTGGTGTTGCGCGCCACGGTCAGGCCGATGATGTTGGCCATCGAGCCGCCGCTGACCAGCGTGCCGGAGGCGGAAGCGGGAAAGCCCAGCATCTGCTTGCACCAGTTCACCACCTGGCTGTCCATCAGCCCGGCGGCGTGGTTGCCGCCGCCGAGATTGGAGCCCTGGATTGCCGCCAGGAAGTCGCCGAGCGCGCCGGTGAAGTTGCTCGACCCCATGTACCAGGCCCAGAAGCGCGGATGGATGTTGCCCATCGGATAGGACATCACCGTGCGCGAGACCTCGTCATAGACAGCGGCCAGCGGCGCCGGCGATCGCGGCAAGGGTGCCGCGAAGGCCTCTCGCACCTCCGACGGCGTCTCCCGCCAGGCCGGGCGGTCCCTGACATCGCTGAGATAATCGACGGCATCGTCGATGACCTGGTGCGACAGGGCCTGGACAGCGGCCCAGTCGGCGGGGTCGAGCGTTTCCTCGGCGGCCATGCCGAGGGTTTCCTGCACGATGTCCATGGCCGGTCTCCCGTCAAGCCGCCGGGAACTGGCAGCCGGGGGTCGAGCGCGACAGCGCCATTTCCTCGGCATCCATCTCGGCCTCGATGCCGTCGAACAGCGGCGTCGACATGTAGCGCTCGCCAGTGTCGGGCAGCATGCACAGGATCACCGATCCGGCAGGCGCCTTTTCCGCGACTTGCCGCGCCACGGCGAAGGTGGCGCCGCCGGAGATACCGGTGAAGATGCCTTCCTTCTGGGCCAGGGTCTTGGCCCATTTGATGCCTTCCGGCCCGGCGATCGGCATCACCTCGTCGTAGAGGCTGGCGTCGATCGCTTCCTGCAGCACGTTGGGGATGAAGTCCGGCGTCCAGCCCTGGATCGGATGCGGCTCGAAGGCCGGATGGCTGGCGGCGGGTGCGCCATGAGCACCACGCTGCTGCGCCTTGCCGCTGCCGATCAGCTGGGCATTGGCCGGTTCGGAGAGCACGATGCGGGTCTCCGGCCGCTCGCGGCGCAGCACGCGCGCCACGCCGACGACGGTGCCGCCGGTGCCATAGCCGGTGACGAAGCAGTCGAGCCGCGAGCCGGCGAAATCATTGACGATCTCGCGCGCCGTGGTGGCTTCGTGGATCGCTGCGTTGGCGGTTGTCTCGAACTGGCGGGCGAGGAACCAGCCATTGGCCTCGGCCAGCTCCACCGCCTTCTTGTACATGCCAAAACCCTTTTCGGCGCGCGGCGTCAGCACGACCTTGGCGCCCAGCATGCGCATCAGCTTGCGGCGCTCGACCGAAAAGCTATCGGCCATGGTGACGACCAGCGGATAGCCCTTCTGCGCGCAGACCATGGCCAGCCCGATGCCGGTGTTGCCGCTGGTCGCCTCGACCACGGTCTGGCCGGGCTTCAGCGCGCCGCTGCGTTCGCCCTCCTCGATGATGTTGAGCGCCAGCCGGTCCTTCACCGAGGCGGCGGGGTTGAAGAACTCGGCCTTGACGTAGATCGTCGCATGGGCCGGTGCCAGATTGTTGATGCGGATCACCGGCGTGTCGCCGACAGTGTCGAGAATGCTGTCGAACAGGCGACCGCGCCCGGCGGTGGTTCTGATTTTCTGTCGATTCAACATGTTTGAACTCCTCGATCGTGTTCGTCTTCACAGGCCGGTTACAAACCGGCGGCTTGGGCGGCGAGGTTTCGAGACATGGCCGCGCTAGGACTGACATGCCGACGATGCGGCAATGACGATACCCGGCGCGCGATTCGCCCCGGATGCGCCGTGTCACGTTTGGTGATACAGCAAGGGCCGACGGGCCAGCGTGGGAGCAGGCGTGGAAACGCACGTGGAATCCGCACCATCGAGACTGGAAGGCGACAGGCCGATCCTGTCCGTGCGCCTGCTCGGACCGCTGGAAATCCTGCGTGACGGCGTGCCCGTGGCGCTGCCGGCATCGCGCAAGCTGCGCGCGCTCCTGGCCTATCTGGCGCTGGCGCCGCACGCCGTGGGCCGCAGCCGCCTGTGCGAGTTGCTGTGGGATGTGCCCAACGACCCCCGTGGCGAGTTGCGCTGGTGCCTGAGCAAGCTGCGCGCCGCCCTCGACACGCCGGACCGGCGTCGGGTCATAACGCAGGGCGATACGGTCGCGCTCGATCTCGAAGGCTGCCATGTCGATGCGCTGGAACTCAGCCATGCCGCCGCGCAAGGGATCGCCACGTTTGATGTGGAGCGGCTGCAGGGGCTGGCAAAACACTTCGCCGGCGATCTGCTCGACGGGCTGGCACTCGAGCGGAGCCCGCTTTTCGACAGCTGGCTGGTCGCCCAGCGCCGGCGTTTTCAAGCGTCCCACGCCGCGGTGCTGGAACGGCTTGTCGAAAACCTGCCGGCGGATTGCGACGAGACGGTCGGCCATCTCGACCGATGGGCAGAGCTGGCGCCGTTCGACACGCGTGCACACGCAGCGCTGCTGGCTAGCCTCACCCGGCGCGGCGAGATCGGCGCGGCCGAGCAGCATCTGGCTTCGGCGGAGCGGTTGTTTCAGTCGGAAGAGCTGGATTTTGCGCCGCTTCGCCAGGCCTGGCGGGCGATCCGTGACCAACAGTCAGGCACCTCGCTCAAGGCACAACCGGCCGGCCCGTCCACACTTCCGCAATTGGCGGCCCCATCGGCCGGCCCGGTCGAACCCAGCCACGCTTCGCTGGCGGTGATGCCGTTTGCCGACGAAAGCGGCGCACGCGGCGGGCTGGCCGACGGTTTCACCCACGACATCATCACCCGGCTTGCCAAGCTCAGGGATTTCTTCGTCATCGCACGCGGATCGGTGTTCGCGCTGGCCGAGAAAGCCATCGCACCCGAGGAGGCCGGCAGAAAGCTTGGCGTCGACTATGTCGCCACCGGCACGGTGCGCAGCCTGATCGGCCGCCTGATCGTCAGCGTCGAACTGGTCGAGGTGCGCACGGCCAGGATCGCCTGGGCCGAGACTTTCGAGCGTCGGCCCGACGACATTTTTGCCGTGCTCGACGATATCGGCGACAGCATCGTGTCGTCGATCTCGGCCGAGATCGAAACGGTGGAGCGCAACCGCGCCATGCTGAAGGCGCCCAACTCGCTCAACGCCTGGGAAGCCTATCATCGCGGCCTCTGGCACATGTACCGCTTCACCCAGGCCGAGAACGAGCAGGCGCGGCGTTTCTTCGACAAGGCCCTGCAGCTCGACCCGACCTTTGCCCGCGCCTATGCCGGCCTGTCCTTCACCCACTGGCAAAATGCCTTCCAGCGCTGGAGCGACCGCGACCGCGAAAGCGCGCTGGCCTATGAGAGCGCCGGCCACAGCCTCTTGGTCGACGATCACAATCCGGCCGCGCACTGGGCGATGGGCCGGGCGCTGTGGCTGCGCGGCGAGCATGACGGGTCGCTCTCCGAACTGGAACGGGCCGTGGATCTCAGCCCGAATTTCGCGCTTGGCCATTACGCGCTGTCCTTCGTCCACTCGCAGTCGGGCGACCCGCGGGCGGCGATAAGCTCGTCCGACCATTCGCGTCATCTCAGTCCCTTCGACCCGCTGCTGTTCGGCATGCTGGGGTCGCGCGCCATGTCGCATGTCCGGCTCGGCCAATTCGAAGAGGCGGCCGAGTGGGCGCTGAAGGCGGCGGCGCGGCCCAACGCCCATACCATCATCCTGGCGATTGCCGCGCACTGCCTGGCGCTGGCCGGCCGGCTGGACGAGGCGCGCGGCTTTGCCGCCGCGATCCGCAAGACGTTGCCGGACTACCGCGCCGACGATTTCATCGGCACGTTCCGCTTCGATCCGGACGCCGAGGCGCTGTTCCGGCAAGGCGCAAGGCGCATCGGGCTCAGCTGATTTCGCGCTTGCAGCCCCGTTAACGAAGTCGGAAGGAGTTGCTTAACAGTTCGCCTCTATGTGACCCCTCGGGGGGTCCATGGCAAAGTGAGTATGATGAGCGACAGCCCCGACAAGCGCAGCACCGAATGGCGCGCCATTCTTCATGTACAGGCCCGTGTCGCCGTCCTGTTCGTTCCGGTGGTGGCCAGCCTGCTGCTCATAGCCGCGCTTGCCGGCAACGAACGCAGATCCGTTCCCGATGTCGACCGCACGGTCACCGGGTCCGTGCGATAGGCGGCACAACAGCCGGCCGCGAAGGCCTGTTGGACGACCGCGCATGTCGAGGGCCGCCAACCATCCTGCCAGGCGCCCAGCGTGCGCTATTGGGCGCGTCATCCTTTGGCGCTAAGGTCATCCAATGGCAACATTGAGCGAATGGGCCCGGGCGATCAAGCGCGACGTGCATGCGCTCTACCTTGCCGCGCGCGATCCGCGAACGCCGTGGTATGCCAAGGCGCTTGCCGTGTGCGTCGCGGGCTACGCCTTGTCACCAATCGACCTGATTCCCGATTTCATCCCTGTGGTTGGCTACCTCGACGATGCGATCCTGGTGCCCTTGGGCATCCTTGCCGTGGTCAAGATGATACCGCCCGAGGTCATGACAGAACACAGGGAGGCCGCCGCCCTCGCCGTCGACAGGCCGGTGAGCCGCGGCGCGGCGCTGATCATCGCCTGTATCTGGGTCGCGTCGGTGGCGCTGGCGGGATGGCTGGGGTATCGGTACTTCGCAGGCTGATCCTGAGCCGCGTCCCTTCGCCTGGAAACAGCCCGATCGCGTTCCCGAACGCGTCCTTGAGCAGCGCCCGGCTAAAGAATTTTGGTCACCAGATTGTCCAGCCGGGAGTTCTCGCGGTAAGCCAGTCGCACCACGACGGCACCCAGGATCCCGGTGATGGCCCCGCCGACGACGTCGGTCAGATAGTGCGTCCCGATGAAGATTCTCGACCCGCAGATCAGGAATGCCATGACGAAAAGTGCGATCGTCCGGCGCGAGAGACCTTGCATCGCAAATGCAGCAACAATCGCAATGCTGGCTGTCGCGTGATCGGATGGGAACGACCAGTCAGCACTGGGCGCAATCAACAGATGCGTCACGCCGGCATCGTAGGGCCGTATCCGATGCACGAACAGAAGAATGAACTGGTTGATCGCAAGACCGAGCAAGAACGCCAGACCGGCCGACACGGCCGCGTGGCGAACATGGTAACGGCCGACCTTCGCCCACCATTGCAGGACAACAGCCAGCACCATCACAGGAACGCCGATTTGTGATACGCCGATCATCGTTTTATCAAGAAAAGGGCTGATACCGGCGGCGGCATTTATCCAGTGTGTTAAAGCTACATCCATTCGGCGTGGGTTTCCTTAGGTTGTTGTGAGGTGGATTGTTGAAGCCTGTCGATGAACACCGCATCCATCAGATCTTCGAAGTCAGCGTATGGCTGAAGGGCGCGCATGCCCTGATCGAATGCGTCGGTGGGCTTCTGCTCTATGTCGTCACCACCGATGCCATTGCCTCCTGGGTCAATGCCCTCACCGCGGAAGAATTGATCGAAGATCCGAACGACTTCATAGCTGGACATCTGTCGCAGATGGCAAGCCATTTTTCGATCGCCAGCAAAGAGTTCTACGCCTTCTACCTGCTGAGCCACGGCCTGATAAAGCTTGCCTTGGTTGTCGGGCTTTTGCGAGGCAAGCTCTGGTCTTACCCGGCCTCGCTCGCGGCTTTGGGCCTGTTCATGATCTATCAAGTCTACCGCTACTCGTACACCCACTCATTCGGCCTGCTGGTCCTGACCGTCTTCGATGCGGTCGTCATGGTGTTGATCTGGCATGAGTGGAGGATCGTGCGACAGCACAAGCCGGCATGACGGCCTGACCGCAAGGCGCGCCCTGCTTTGCCGGCGGAACCCCGGGCCGCGTCGACCATTGTCTTCCGGTCCTGCTGCGTGGCACGGCGCCTCAATAAAAGCGCGGGATCGGACCTTTCTGCGGCGTCGTGCGGTCGCCGAGGTCGAGAAAGACCTCGTCGACATAGCACCAGCCCCAGCCTTCCGGCGGATCATAGCCCTCGATGACGGGATGGCTGGTGGCGTGAAAATGTTTGGTTGCGTGGCGGTTGGGCGAGTCGTCGCAGCAGCCGACATGGCCGCAGGTGCGGCAGAGCCGCAGATGCACCCACCACGAGCCGCTCTTCAGGCATTCCTCGCAGCCGAGCGCGCTCGGCGTCACATCCTTGATCCCGGCCGCATGCCTGCATTCGTCCGCCATCACTCTCTCCTGAACTGTCTTTTCGTTGAAGCATGATCTTTCGGAAAACCGACTTTTCGGGATCATGCTTTGAGTCGCGACGGCGGGCTGCCGTCCCGCGCAAGATAGGCATGCAATGCCGCGACCACCTGGGCGCCCTCGCCGACGGCCGCCGCGACGCGCTTGACCGAGCCGCAACGCACGTCGCCGATGGCAAACACGCCGCTGCGGCTGGTTTCCATCAGGCCATGTTGCGGTCCGAGTTCCGATCCGGTGCGGATGAAGCCCTTGGCATCCAGCGCCACATTGCATTGCGCCAGCCAGTCGGTGTTCGGGTCGGCGCCGATGAACAGGAAGAGGTGGCGGATCGGGCGTGTCGTCTCTTCGCCGCTGACGCGGTTGCGCCAGCGGACAGTGGCAAGATTGCCCTCCTCGCCCTCCAGCGCCTCGATTTCGGTCTCGGTCAGCACCTCGATGTTCGGCTGCGCCTTGATGCGCTCGACCAGGTAACGCGACATCGAGGCATCGAGGCTGCCGCCGCGCGCCAGCAACGCCACCTTGCGCGCATGGCTGGCCAGATAGACCGCCGCCTGCCCGGCCGAATTGCCGGCGCCGACCAGCGCGACCTCCTGCCCGGCGCAAAGCCGGCCTTCGATGGGCGAGGCCCAATAGTGCACGGACGTCCCCTCGAACTGCGACAAATTGGCGACGTCGAGCCGCCGGTAGCGCGCGCCGCTGGCGATAACCACGCTGCGCGTGCGCACCGTTTCGCCGTCGCCGACATCGAGCAGGTAGCCGGCGCCCGAATGGTCGGTCGCCGCGCTCAACAGCTTCGCCTCGTCCGGGATCACCATTTCGACGCCGAATTTCTGCGCCTGGTTGTAGGCGCGCGCCATCAGCGCCATGCCGGTGATGCCGGTGGGGAAACCGAGATAGTTCTCGATGCGCGAGGAGGCGCCGGCCTGCCCGCCGAAGGCCCGGCAATCGAGCACGATGGTCGACAGCCCTTCGGAGGCCGCATAGACCGCCGCCGCCAGCCCCGCCGGCCCGGCGCCGACAATGGCGACGTCATACAGCGTATCGGCATCGATCGGCCTGAGCAGGCCGATGCAGCGGGCGAGGTCCTTCTCGCTCGGATTCATCAGCAGCCTGCCGTTCGGGCACAGCACGACAGGCAAATGGTGCGGATCGACATCGAAGCGCTCGACCAGGGTTTTGGCGCACGGGTCGCCGCCGGAATCGAGCACGCGGTGCGGCTGGCCGCTGCGGGCCAGGAAGCCCTGCAGCCGCAGCACATCGACGTTGCCGAGCGGTCCGATGATGATCGGCCCGCTGGTGGCGCTTTCCAGCAGCCCGACGCGGCGCAGGATCAGCGCCCGCATGATGCGCTCGCCGAGATTGGCCTCCTGCACCATCAGGTCGCGCACCCGCCGCGAGGGAATGACGAAGGCCTCGACCGGCTCGGCGGCCTCGGCATTGACCAATGAGGGACGGGCCGAAAGCTGCGCCAGCTCGCCGACGAAACTGCCCGGGCCGTGGCTGACGATCGTCTCGCGCCGGCCAAGACCATCCTGGATGATATCGACCTTGCCCGACAGCACGACGATCAGGCCCGGCGCGACATCGCCAGCCCTGATGATGTGCTCGCCGGCCGCATAGGCGCTGGCCTCGCCGAAACGGCGCATGTGGTCGATGTCCGCCTCGCTCAGTGTGGGAAACGCCTGGTCGCGACGGGCGCCGAAGATCGCGGTGCTGGATTGAGACATGGCCGCAAGCGTAGCGAAGCAGCGACCCGGTTTGAAGTGGTTTGTTCGCGCCTAGCCGCCAGGGCAGGTTTGGTTGACGGCCGCCGTCGTCCCATTCGTTCCGGGACGACGACGAAACGTTCAAGGATCGGTGCTGTCGACGGGGTCCGCGCCTGACAGCCAATTGTCAGCTGGATCGTGAGACATTGCTTCCGAATTGCCGCGAAGTCGATTCGCCGGCACGGGATTCAAGGTGAAACGAGCCCATGAAACAGATTGCCCTGTCACTTTTCGTGATCGCGTCCTCTGGCGCCTATGTATGGGACCAGGCAGGCACGGGTCCTGCCGGCGACATGATCGACACGGCGGGTTCCGCCAATGCCGCCGAGGACAGTGTGGCGCAGCCCCCTGCTCCGGCCAGCCCCGTTCAAACTGATCCCATTCCACCGCCTGCACCGCCATCGCCCGGGATCCGCCAGCAGAGTGTGCGGCTCGATCCTCCCGCGACCACCCCGGCATCGGTCGGCGGCGAAATCACCGCCGCGATCTCCGCGCCCGCGCCAATGCAGCAGGCGACCAAGCCGCCGCTCTCAGCCAGCCTTCCGCAGCTTTCTCATGCACCCGCAGCCCAGCCAGAACAGGCGCCAGCTCAAACTGTCGCCGATGCCGCGCCACGGACGGCATCCTTCACCATAACCCCGGCCGTCTATATTCCGATTCCCCAGCCGAGGCCGGACTATCCGCAAGCACCCGCGCGCGTCTTCAAGGCCGCCATGAAGCTGGCCGTGAGCCCCGGCACCAAGCCGGCGGGGCACGGCTTTGCCGACGGTACCTACACCGGTCCTGCCGCCGATGCCTATTACGGCCTCATCCAGATTCAGGCTTCCATCCAAGGCGGCCGTCTCACGGCGCTCAAGGTGCTGAAATACCCGAATGACCGCCGCACCTCGATCAGCATCAACAGGCAGGCGCTGCCGATGCTGCGTGACGAGGCGATCCGTGCGCAGAGGGCCAATGTCGACATTATTTCGGGCGCCACGCTGACCAGCAAGGCCTTCATCCAGTCGCTTGGCGGCGCCTTGAAAAAAGCAGCATCCTGATCCGTGCGCGATACGAGGATCTTGATGGGCATGCCCGTCACCGTCGACATCGCCGGTGCCTCGGCCGCGACACTTGTCGACACGGTCTTCGATTATTTCGAGCACATCGACCGCCGCTTCAGCACCTACCGGACCGACAGCGAGATTTCGGCCATCAACCGGGGTGATCTTCCGATCCGCGACTGGAGCGCCGAAATGACGGAAGTGATGGCGCTTGCCGCACAGACGAAAGACCAGACGGACGGATATTTCGACATCCGCAAGCCCGACGGATCGCTGGACCCGTCCGGCATCGTCAAGGGCTGGGCCATCCGCAATGCCGCCGGGATCGTTCGCCGGGCCGGCGTCGGCGATTTCTTCATCGAGGCGGGCGGCGACATCCAGTCCTGCGGCCGAAATGCCTCGGGTCTCGACTGGAGCGTCGGCATCCGCAATCCCTTCAATGCCGAAGAGATCATCAAGATCGTCTATCCGCGAGGACACGGCGTCGCCACCTCCGGCACCTATGCGCGCGGGCAGCACATCTACAATCCGCTCGGGGCCGGCGATCCGATCACCGAAATCGTCAGCCTGACCGTCATCGGCACGGATGTGTTCGAGGCCGACCGTTTCGCCACCGCCGCCTTCGCCATGGGGCGGCAGGGCATTCTCTTTCTCGAACAGGCGCCTGGCCTCGAAGGTTACGTCGTCGACAGCAACCGTCGGGCCACGCCGACGAGCGGCTTCGGAGCTTTTTGCCAGCCATGATCAAGACCATCGACCGGCTTCTCGACCATCAGACCATGTACCGGCTGGTCCTCTATTACCTGATCGCCCTGCTGGGCACGGCCCTCGTGCTCGGTTTTCTCAAACTGGTGCCGCATGATCCGGTCATGCTCGCCTTCACGACGGGGCTGATGCTGGCCGCCTGCTGGATCACCAACAGGGTCTTTGCCGCCGTCTTCAAGGTTCCGGCCAACACCGAGTCGGTCTACATCACCGCCCTCATCCTAGCGCTCATCCTCGATCCGGTGGCCGCCACGGACCTCAAGGGGATATGCGCGGTGGTGTTCGCCTGCGTCTGGGCGATTTCATCCAAGTTCATCCTCGCCATCGGCGGGAAACACCTTTTCAATCCCGCGGCGCTGGGCGTGGCGCTGACCGCGCTGCTGCTCGACCAGCCGGCCAGCTGGTGGGTCGGCGGCAATCTGCCATTGCTTCCCGTCGTGCTTTTCGGCGGCCTGCTCATGGTGCGCAAGCTGCGCCGGCTCGATCTGGTCGCCACCTTCGGTGTCGTCGCGCTGGCGACAATCCTGGCAACCACCGAGCCGTCGCAATACGCCGCCGCGCTGACGCAGACGCTGGGCTCGTCGCCGCTGCCGTTCTTCGCCTTCGTGATGCTGACCGAGCCGCTGACCGCGCCGACCACACGGTGGCCGCGCATCGCCTTCGCCGCCATCGTCGGCTTCCTGTTCGCGCCGAACATCCATGTCGGCTCGTTCTATTTCACGCCGGAACTGGCGCTTCTGACCGGCAATCTGTTTGCCTACGCCGTGAGCCCGAGGGGGCGCTTCGTGTTGACGCTGGAGCGCATCGAGCAATCGGCGGTCGACAGCTATGATTTCATCTTCAGGTCACCGCGAAAGCTTGCCTTCCAGGCTGGACAGTATCTGGAATGGACACTTGGGCTCGACCGATCGGACAATCGTGGCAACCGCCGCTATTTCACGGTGGCGTCGGCGCCCACGGAGCAATCCATACGGCTCGGCGTCAAGTTCTATCCGCAATCGAGCGCCTTCAAGCAAATGCTGGGCGCCATGAAGCCGGGCAGCACGATCCACGCCTCCCAGCTGGCCGGCGACTTCACCTTGCCGGCCAATCGCCAAACAAAGATTGCCTTCCTGGCCGGCGGCATCGGCATCACGCCATTCCGCTCGATGCTGCAATATCTCATCGACAGCCGTGAAAGGCGGCCGATCGTCGTCCTCTACGGAGCCGAGACCCAGCAGGACATCGCCTATCGCGATGTGCTCGGCGCGGCGAGACGGGAACTGGGCATAAGGACGGTGCTTGCCGTGGCCCGGGGGGCCGAGCGGGGCCAGTATCCAGGCTATATCGACGCGCGCCTGGTGCGCCTGGCCATCCCCGATTATCTGGAGCGGACCTTCTACATTTCCGGCCCCCAGGCCATGGTCAAAGCGCTGCGCGACACGCTGCTGGGCATGGGTATTCGCCGCTCGAAGATAAAGGTCGACTATTTCCCCGGCTTTGCCTGAGCGTCGATCAACCCTGCCGAGGGAGGGTGATGGTCACGGCCAGGCCGGGGTCGGCGTTGGTCATCGTCAGCCGTCCGCCATAGGCTTCGACAATGTCCGCGACGATGGCCAGGCCCAGCCCGCTGCTGCCGCCCTTGCTGTCCAACTGCACCCCGCGTGACAGGGCGGATTCCCGGTCCGCATCGGGGATTCCCGGGCCGTCGTCGGCGACGGCGATGGACACCTCGCCGCCGGTTGCCCACGCATTGACCCGGACCGAGGATCTTGCGAAGCGCGCCGCGTTCTCGACCAGATTGCCGAGGATTTCCGAAAGGTCGCCCTCGTCGACCGGCGCCATGAAATCCTCCGCGACGTCGATCCGGAACGAGAGCTGCTTGCCGCCCGGCGTGCGCTTGATGACGGCGATGACGCCGGCCGCGGCATCCCTGACGCGGCACGACGCCTTGCCGGAAACGCCGGGCGCCAGACGGGCGCGCGCGAGTTCGCGCTCGACATGACGCCGAATCGCTCCAGCGCTCTTCTCGATCTCGTCGGCCAGCTCGGTTTCGCCCTTGCCGCGCAGGGCCCGGATGTCGGCTGACAGCACCTGCAGTGGCGTCTTGAGACCATGCGCCAGGTCGGTGGCGCGCGACCGGGCGCGTACAAGGGCCTTCTCCTGCGCATTCAGAAGGCGGTTGATTTCGTCGGCGAGCGGCTGCACCTCGCTCGGCGCCGCCACATCCAGTCGTGCCGTCCGCTGCGCGATCACGTTCCGAACGGCGTCCCGCAGGCTTTCCAGCGGCGCGAGGCCAACGGTGATCTGCACGAAAAAAGCCACCATGAGGGCGGCGGCGAGCAGGATGAGCGCCGGGACGAGATCGCGTACATATTCGCGCACCGACACTGTGACGCTGCGATGATCTTCCGCCACGATGGCGCGAAACGACCGGCCGTCGGCATCGGTTATGGTGCGCATAACGGCCACGGTGAGTTCGCCGCCAGGCCCCTTGAGCTCCTCGGTCGTTCTCAGTTCGCCGCTCGCGCCTTGGCCGGGCAACGCAAGCGTTGCGTCCCACAACGAACGCGAGCGCACCAGGCCATGGCTGGCCAGGTCTTCCACCTGCCAGTAATGACCCGACAACGGATTGGTGAAGCGCGGGTCCGTCAGGCCCGGGGCGACCGAAAGCTGGCCGTTGGCCGCGAAGCTGGTCGCGCCGATCAGTTCATTGAGATCGGCGGTCAGTTCGCCGACGATCCGCCGCTCGACATTCAGCTCGAACAGATAGCGCAGCCCGACCCCGGCAATGGCAAGGGCGACGAGGATCGAAATGGTGGCCGCCGACCAGAGCCTGAAGCGGATCGAATTGCCCATCAGGACGACTCGTCGGGTACGAAATATCCGAATCCGCGCCGAGTCTCGATGACGTCGTTGCCGAGCTTGCGGCGCAGGCGCGCGACAATGACCTCGATTGTGTTCGGATCGCGATCATTGCCGGAATCGTAGAGATGCTCGGCGAGTTCGGTCGGCGCCACCACGCGCCCGGCATGATGCATCAGGAACGCCATCAGCCGGTATTCCAGCGGCGACAATGCGACGGGAACGCCGCGCAGCGAAATGCGCATCTGGCGCGTGTCGAGGACCAGCGGTCCGGATTTCAGCACCGGTGCCGCCTGGCCTGTCGAACGACGAAGGATCGCGCGCAGCCGCGCCAGCAGCTCGTCCATTTCGAACGGCTTGGGGAGGTAGTCGTCGGCGCCCGCATTGATGCCTTCGACGCGCTCGGTCCAAAGGCCCCGTGCCGTCAGGATCAGGACGGGAAAGCGGCGCGTGTTGGCCCGCCAGCGCTTCAGCACCGTCAGGCCATCGAGTTTCGGCAATCCGAGATCGAGGATCGCCGCGTCGTAATTCTCGACGTCGCCCGCGAACCACGCGGCCTCTCCGTCGCGCACGGTATCGACGGCCATCCCCGCGGCCTTGAGCACTGCCGCGATGTCGCTCGCGATGCGCGGCTCGTCTTCGGCAAGCAGTATCTTCATCAATCACCGCCCCTGCCGCGCATCAGCACGCCGGCGCCGGCATCGACGTCGACGATCCTGCGGCGTCCGTCAGAGGCGACGACCTGGAAGCGGTAGACCCAGCGGTCGCCTATCCGGATGAAATCGACGGCCACGATGTCGCCGGGAGCATCGGCGTGAACCACACCAAGGATATTGGCCAGGCCCTTTATTTCGCCGCGCTCGTAAAGGTCTCGCGCCCGGTCGTGATCGCCGTCGTCATCCTCGTCCGCACGGGCGTGGAACGGTCGAAGCAGGACAAGCCCGACCAGGCTTGCCGTCGCCAAATGTTTCAGCATCGGTTTCATCCAAGGGCCATGCAGCAGACCTTGTGTTTCAATCCGGCTCGTCACCTGGCCAGTCTTCTGGCCCACAAACACGACAAAGGGCATCGCCCGCCGACGTTGCCTTGCAATCAGGGGCCACTTGTCCCCGGCAGCATACGCTTGAGCACGTCGTCCCTGCGGACATAGTGATGCCAGAGCGCAGCCGCCGCGTGCAGACCGGCAAGGATAAGGATCAGATTGGCGCAGAGGCTGTGCAGTTCCCTTATGGTTCGGGCCGTGGCGCTGTCCGCGGAGACCGGAGCCGGGATGGTGAAGAGGCCGAAGAAACTCAAGGCGTCGCCCCTGTACCAGGTCACCAGGATACCAAGAACCGGAATGGCGACAAGCAGCGCGTAAAGCACGAGATGCGCGACCTTGGCCACCCATCGTTCCAGCTCCGACATTTCCCGAGGCAGCCCCGGGGTTCCCAGGATCAGGCGCAGGCCAATGCGGATGACGACCAGCGCGAACAGCAGCATCCCGAACGAGATGTGGAACCACCAGACGACTGCCCGGCCGGGGTCGTTGCGTGGAAAGATATCCGCGACATAAGTCAGGCCGTAAAGGCCGATAACCAGCAGAAACACGGCCCAATGAATGGCCTTCTGTGCGCTTGTGTAGGTAGGGTTCATGCAGGGCTGTCCAATTTCGAATGTTTCTAAACTAGCCGCGATCATGTCAAAGCTTTGTCGGGTCGGTCCCCTTCGACGGCAATCGAGGGGGCCGTGACGATTCCCCCGACGAGAGCGGTTCTGGAACCCGGGCTTTGGCGATCGCGACCTGGCGAGACATTGGCTGGAGGAACCTGTCAGTTCGCTGACAGTCGGGCACCGGACAACGTCGATATGCCGGACAAAGAAAAAGCCCGGACGAACCGGGCTTTTTCTTTTGGGTCTCTGAACCATCGAACGGTTCGAAACGGGAATTTGGTGCCCAGAAGAGGACTCGAACCTCCACTCCTTGCGGAACACGGACCTGAACCGTGCGCGTCTACCAATTCCGCCATCTGGGCTGGTGCGGGCTCATGTAAGCGGGCAAGCGATTGCTGTCAACGCGCTTTTTGGACCATGCCGCCGAAAGCTGGAAACACAGTTTTGGCAAAAGCGCCATGTTCCAGCCGAGGCCTGGACTTCCGCTTGCCGGCTCAGCAAGCCTCAGCCCTCCAGCACTTCCTTCGACGCCACGGTCGAATCGGCGTTCAGCCGGTAGACGACCGGCACGCCGGTGCCGAGTTCCAGCTTGACGATCTCTTCGCCCGACTTGCCGTCCAGCGCCATGATCAGCGCGCGCAGCGAATTGCCGTGCGCCGCGACCAGCACGGTGCCGCCGCGCAGCACGTGGGGCTGCAGGTCGTGCAGGTAGTAAGGCCAGACGCGGGCGCCGGTGTCCTTCAGGCTTTCGCCGCCGGGCGGCGGCACGTCGTAGGAGCGGCGCCAGACATGCACCTGCTCCTCGCCCCATTTCTTGCGGGCATCGTCCTTGTTGAGGCCGGAAAGGTCGCCATAGTCGCGCTCGTTGAGCGCCTGGTCGCGCATGGTCTTGAGATCGCTCTGGCCGACGGCGTCGAGAATATGCTGGCAGGTCTTTTGCGCCCGGCTCAGCGCCGAGGTGAAGGCGATGTCGAACTTCAGGCCGCGCGCCTTGAGTTTTTGCCCGGCGGCCTTGGCCTCGGCGTGACCCTGCTCGGTCAGGTCGACGTCACGCCAGCCGGTGAACAGGTTTTTCAAATTCCATTCGCTCTGGCCATGGCGCACGAGCACGAGGGTTCTCGACATGTTTGCTCCTTCAGATTGGCAAAATTGGCAGATTGGCCGCTTCAGCTCAGGCCGAGCACGTCCCGCATCGAATAGAGTCCTGGCTTCTTGCCACGGGCCCACAGCGCCGCCTTGACGGCGCCGCGCGCGAAGATGGCGCGGTCCTCGGCATGGTGGGACAGCGTGATGCGCTCGCCGGTGCCGGCGAGGATGACGCTGTGGTCGCCGACCACCGAGCCGCCGCGCAGCGTGGCGAAGCCGATAGACCCGCTCTTTCGCACGCCTGTATGGCCGTCGCGTGAACGCACGTCATTGCCGGCGAGCGCAATGCCGCGCCCGGCGGCGGCCGCCTCGCCGAGCAGCAGTGCCGTGCCCGAAGGCGCGTCGACCTTGTGCTTGTGGTGCATTTCCAAAATCTCGATGTCGAAATCGTCGGCGTCGAGCGCGTGTGCCGCCTGTTCGACCAGCACCGCCAGGAGATTGACGCCGAGGCTCATATTGCCCGACTTGACGATCGTCGCGTGGCGCGCCGCGGCCGCGATCCTGGCATTGTCGTCGGCCGAACAGCCGGTGGTGCCGATGACATGGACGATGCGCGCCTGCGCCGCGTAGCCGGCGAATTCGACGGACGAGTCCGGCGTGGTGAAGTCGAGCACGCCGTCGGCCTTGGCGAAAACCGGCAGCGGATCATCGCCGATCGGCACGTTGATGATGCCTATGCCTGCGAGCTCGCCGGCATCCTTGCCGAGATGGGGCGAATCCGCGCGCTCGACCGCGCCAATGACGCGGGCGCCCGGAATGGTGTGGATGGCGCGGATCAGCGTCTGGCCCATGCGGCCGGCTGCCCCCACCACCACAAGGCCCATATCGCCTTGATCGCTCATGTGCTCCTCACCGCCGTCTTTTTCGCACGCGCGGCCCGGACCGGAGTTTGGATCGGCTTGCTGTCATCGACAAGCCCCAGACCCTTCTTGCCCTGTACCCGGTGGAACCGTGCATAGACACTGTGCGGGTCGGCCATCAGCGCGGCATGCGTGCCTTCCTCGACCACCCGGCCCTGTTCCATGACGACGATGTGGTCGGCATTGACCACCGTCGACAGGCGGTGGGCGATGACGATGGTGGTGCGTCCTTCCATGACATGGTTCAGCGCTTCCTGGACGCGGGCCTCCGCCTCGTTGTCGAGCGCAGAGGTCGCCTCGTCGAGCAGCAGGATCGGCGCCTGGCGCACGATGGCGCGGGCGATCGAGACGCGCTGGCGCTGGCCGCCGGACAGCGTCGCGCCGTTCTCGCCGACCGGCGTGTCGTAGCCTTGCGGCTGCTGGCGGATGAACTCGTCGGCCGCCGCCTGGCTTGCCGCGCGCTCGATCTCGGCGTCGGTGGCCGAGATGCGGCCATAGCGGATGTTGTCGCGGATCGTGCCTTCGAACAGATAGGGCGACTGCGAGACATAGGCGATCGAGCCGCGCAGCGACTGTTTGGTCACCTTGGAAATGTCCTGGCCATCGACCTCGATGGTGCCGGACTCTACGTCGTAGAAACGCTGCAGCAGCGCCACCAGCGTCGTCTTGCCGGCGCCCGAGGCGCCGACAATGGCGGTCATCTTGCCGGCCGCGGCGACGAAGCTCAGCTCCTGCAGCACCGGCGTCTCCTCGACATAGCGGAAGGACACGTTGTTGAAGCGCACTTCGCCCGATGTGAAGTGTGCCTCGACGGCATCCGGCGCGTCGCCCTGTTGCGGCTCGAGGTCGAGCAGTTCGTAGATCATGCGGGCATTGACCAGCGCGCGCTCCATGCCGACCTGCATGCGCGCCAGGCGCCGTGCCGGATCGTAGGCCAGGATCAGCGCGGTGATGAAGGAAAACACCGCGCCCGGCGGCTGGCCGAGAACGAGTGCCCGGTAGCCGGAATAGGCGATGACGGAGGTGACGGCGAGGCCGGCCAGCATGTCGGAAATCGGCGCCAGCCGCTCCGAGACGCGGGCGATCTTGTTCGAGCGCTGTTCGGCCGTGTCGGCCAAGGCGCCGATGCGGCTCGCCAGCTGGTCCTCCATGGTGAAGGCCTTGACGATGGCGATGCCTTGCGTGGCTTCCTGGACGGCGCCGATCAGCCGGGAATTGATCAGCACGGATTCCCGCGTGATACGCCGCACCCGACGCGTCAGGTAGACGACCGCCCAGATCAGCGGCGGTCCGATCAGCAGCGAACTCAGCGATAGAACCGGATCCTGGTAGATCATGATGCCGACAAGGCCGACCAGGGTCACCGCGTCGCGGGTTATGGATGTCAGCGTGATCGACAAGAGGTCGCGGATGCCGCCGACATTCTCGTTGACTTGCGCCGCCAGCCGGCCGGAGCGCGTATCGTTGAAGAAGCCGACGCCGAGCTTCATCAGATGGTCGAAGATGCGTTTCTGGTAGCGCGCCACCAGATTGTTGCCGATCGTGGCCAGGGCCACCGCCTGGCCGTAGCCGGCGAAACCGCGCACCAGGAAGGCCCCCATGATCCCGGCGCAAATCCACACCACCAGGTCGCCGCGCCGTTCGTAGAAGATCTGGTTGACGATCGGGCTCATGATCCAGGCCGTGAAGGCGGTCGTGCCCGACACCAGCAGCATGCAGGAGACGGCGACGACATAGGACCAGCGATGATCGCGGCCATTTTCGGAGAGGATGCGGCGCAGCACGGCGTTGACTTCGCCAACGCTGGCCTTCTGCTTGTTTGGAGCTTGAAGTGTCAAATCGGGAGCTTCGTGGGTTTTTCGCCTGGGACCGGGCTGCAATTCGGCACTCCTCTTAGCGCCATGCGGCCGGCTTGCCTATGCCCGCGGCTGATTAACTTCGTCGCGGGCGCCCCGACGCTTCGCGCTGGGGGGTTCAGGCCTGCCAGCGCCGGCCGTCCGTCTGGACGCCGAACAGCGACGGGTTCCTGGCATAGGCGGCAAGGCCGAGAAGGGCCGCCAGCGGATGGGTGATGACATAGACGGGCATGGTGCGCATCAGCGCGCTGTGCGGCGCCTTGTCCTCGAAGGCGGCGCGGAAATTACCCTCGTTGAGCGCCGGCACGATTTTCTGCGCGATGCCGCCGGTCAAAAACACGCCGCCTCGGCTCATGAACACCAGGGCAAGATCGCCGGCGGTGCGCCCAAGGCAAGTAACGAAGGTCTCCAGCGCTTCCTGCGCCACCGGATCGGTCTTGGCCAGCGCGGCGCCGGTGATCTCGGCCGGCGTGGTGAAGGGCGCCGGCTTGCCGTCCGCCTTGGCGACAGCCCGGTAGACGTTGACGAGGCCGCGCCCGCACAGGATCTGTTCGCCGGAAATGCGGCCCTCGAGCTTCTCTATGTGTGGGAAAACCTCGAAATCGCGCGCCGTGCGCGGGCCGATGTCCATATGGCCGCCCTCGCCGGGCACCGGGATCCAGTGGTGTAGCGCATAGACCAGCCCGGCGACGCCGAGACCGGTTCCAGGCCCGAGCACGACGCGGCCGGCATTGGGCTCAGGCGTGCCGCCGCCGATCTTTTCCATATGCTCTTCGCCGAGCGCCACGACAGCCAGCGCCTGCGCCTCGAAATCGTTGAGCACGACGATGTCGCTCAAGCCGACATTGGCGAACATCTGCTTCGGCTTGACGATCCACGGGCAATTGGTGAGCTCGATCTCGTCGCCGTCGACCGGACCGGCCACCGCCAGCACCGCCGAATTGGGGCGGACCGACGAGCGGTCGAGCACCGCCGCCTGGATTGCCTCGTCGATCGTGTTGAAATTGGCGGTCTGGACGATCTGCGGCTCGGTCGGTTCGGAATTGGCGTCAAGCACGATCGAAAAGCGCGCATTGGTGCCGCCAATGTCGCCGATCAGGATCGGAAACCGCAACGACGTGTCGGTATCGCTTACGCTTGGCATGCTCTCGTCCGTCTCCGGCGCCCCTGACGGCGTCTCGCCGTTCCTCCGTTGACTAGCGCATGAGTTTGAAAAGGGAAACGGTTTTCGAACCCGTCCGCGCACGGAGAGGGGTTCTGCGGCCAAACGGCCACTATTTCCCGAAAACAGCTGGCTAAACCGATTGAGCCGGCCGGTGGCGCGGAGGGCAATCAGTTCGCGGGCGGCCGTGGCCGTGGCACCGGCGCGCCCATCCTCGGTGTCGCGGCGAAAGCATTTGCCGCGTCTGGCAGATCGCCGCTGCCACTGGCCATGGCGGCGGGCTGCGATGGCACCTCCGGTTCGGGTGCGGCGACCGCGACCGGCACGGCGCCGCCATGATAGGTCGCCGCCTCGGCCGACACCGGGCCCGGCGCGTCGAGCACGGCGCGGCATTCCTTCGGAAGGTTGGCCATCGTCATCACGTCGCGGGCCTTCGGCGCATCCGGGTCCTTGTTCGGCCGCCATGGTTCTTCGGTGAACCACCAGGCCAGCGGCTTGCCGCAGCCGTCATCATCCGGCGTCGCCTCCTGCGCCTTGCAGCCGGGCGAGCCGGGCTGGCAGCCGATGCGCATATGGAAATGATAGTCGTGACCCCAGAACGGCCGGACCTTGCGCAGCCAGCTGCGGTCGCCCTTGACGGTGTCGCAGAGCTTTTTCTTGATCCCCGGATTGACCAGGATACGTTCCACCTCAGGGTAGCTCGCCGCCCGCTTCAGAAGTGCGGTGTGCCGCGGCGTCCACAGCGCGTCCTTCACCAGATGTGTCCTCTCGTCCACCATCAAGGTGGCGCTCATCGATTCGCGCTGCGCCCTGGTCATGGCGCGGTCAGGCATCGGCGTCAGCCAGATGTCGGCATCGAGCCCGATCTGGTGCGAGGCATGGCCTGTCATCATCGGGCCGCCGCGCGGCTGCGAAATGTCGCCGATCAGAAGGCCCGGCCAGCCGTCGGCGGCGGCGTCGCGCGACAGTTTCTCGATCAGCGCGATCATTGCCGGGTGACCCCAGCGACGGTTGCGCGAGGGCCGCATGACCTGCCAGGTCGGGCCGTCCATGGGGATGGCGACGCCGCCGGCGAAGCAGCCCTTGGAATAGAAGCCGAAGGATTGCGGAGCGGTCGCGGTCGGCAGTTTTTCGGCGCCGAACAGGTCTTTTGCCCGTTCCTCGGCCGCCGCCGGCTGCGCGGCCACAGCGGTCAGGGCGAACAGGCCAAGTGCTGCCGCCAGCAGTGATTTCTTGGCCATAACCGGCCGTGCCGCTGTCTTCATGAAACCGGATCCCCACCGCATCCCAAGGCCGAATCATAGCACGCAACGCAGCCTGCTTCGATCGCCCTACCGCTTCGCGCAATTCCTGAGGAAAAACCGTTTCACGCCTTTCCTGGAATTGCCTGGCCCTTCATCGGGCTGCGCGCTTCGCCGTCGCGCCAGTCGCCGCTTGCCCACATATGGTCGAAGGCGGCGCGGTAGTCGGGAAAGCGAAAGCGATAGCCCGCCGCCTTGATCGCCGCATTGGCGACACGCTTGTTCTCGCCATAGAAGGACCGCGCCATGGGCGAAAGTTGGGCGGTGTCGAAAGGAATTTCGCGCGGCGGCTCGACGCCCATCAGCGACGCGGCATAGGCAACGACATCCTGCGGCGGCGCCGGCTCATCATCGGTGACGTTGAAGATGCCGCCCTTGTTGCCCTCGCTGAGTTGCCACAACGCCCCGGCAATATCGTCGCAATGGATGCGGTTGAACACCTGATCGGGCTTGACCAGCCGCCGCGCGGTGCCGTTTTCCAGATTGACCAGCGCATTGCGGCCAGGACCGTAAATGCCGGACAGGCGCAGGATCGCCACCGGCTTGCCGATTTCCCCGCCGAGCTTCAGCCAGGCCTGCTCAGCCTCGACCCGCATGACGGAGCGTTTCGACACCGGCCGGCATGCGGCCGTTTCGTCGACCCAGGCGCCGCCATGGTCGCCATAGACGCCGACGGTCGAGAGATAGCCGATCCATTCGAGCGCCGGCATCCCCGCGATCGCTTCCCGGGCGGCATTCAAGACGGGGTCGCCGGCCTCTTCCGGCGCGACCGAAATCACCAGATGGGTTGTTTTTTGCAGCGCCTCGCCGATCTCGCCGGTCAACGCGCCATCGAACAGCAGCGGGACGATGCCGGCCTGGCGCAGGGCCGCGAATTTTTCTTCGGACCGCGTCGTGCCAAGGATCGCGGCGGCATCCCTGTTGGCGCGGGCAAAGGCCTTGCCCGAATACCCTGCGCCGAAGATGAAGATCTGCTTTTCGCTCATGCATGCGTCCTGTCTGGCCGCGCCAGGCGCCATTCCTCGCGCACCGCCGCATCGTTCTCGGTTTTCAGACCGGTCGCGGCCCGCTCGGCATATTCGGCGTCGGGCACCAGCCGCGCCAGCGCCCATATTGCCGCGCCCCGCACCAGCGGCGAGGGATCGCCGAGCAGCGCACGCACCGGGACGGCGAGGGCGGCATCGCCGGAATTGCCGGCGGCGATCAGCACGTTGCGGATGAAGCGGTCGCGGCCGATGCGCTTGATCGGCGAGCCGGAGAAGAAGGCGCGGAAGGCGGCGTCGTCCAGTTCGAGCAGATCGGCGATCGGCGGCTCGCGCAGATCGTCGCGCGCGGCGAGTTTTGCTTCCGATGCGGCGCGCGCGAACTTGTTCCACGGGCAGGCGGCCAGGCAATCGTCGCAGCCATAGATGCGGTTGCCGATCTTTTCGCGGAATTCGTGCGGGATCGGCCCCTTGTTCTCGATGGTGAGGTAGGAGATGCAGCGCCGCGCGTCGAGCCGGTAGGGCGCCGGGAAAGCATCGGTCGGGCAGGCGTCGAGGCAGGCGCGGCAGGAGCCGCAATGGTCGATCTCGGCGTGGTCGGGGACCAATTCGGCCGTCGTGAAGATGGTGCCGAGGAACAGCCAGGAGCCGTGCTCGCGGCTGACCAGATTGGTGTGTTTTCCCTGCCAGCCGAGACCGGCGGCTTGCGCCAGCGGCTTTTCCATCACCGGCGCGGTGTCGACGAACACCTTCACGTCGCCGCCGGCGCGCGCGACGATCTTGCCTGCGATTTCCTTCAGCCGGCCTTTCATCACATCGTGATAATCGCGGTTCTGCGCATAGACCGAGATGGCGGCCCGGTCATGCCTGGCCTGCAGCACACGCGGGTCATGGTCCGGCCCATAGTTCATTGCCAGCACGACGATCGAGCGCACGTCGGGCCAAAGCGTGGCAGGTTCGCCGCGCCTTGCAATCGTCTCGGCGATCCAGTCCATCGAGCCGTGAAAGCCGTCGGCGACGAACTCGGCCAGGCGAGCCGGCGCCAGCGGGATCGCATCGGGGGTGGTGACGGCAATGGCATCGAAGCCGGCGCGCTGCGCCTCCGCGTCGATCAGCGCGCGCAGTTTTGCGGCGTCAGAAGTCGAGGTCCGCATAGTGCGACACCGGCGACAGGCCGCGCACGCGGTCGGTCAAGAGCGGCCGGAAGGAGGGCCGCGACTTCACCCGCGTGTACCATTCGCGCGCCGCGGCATGTTCGCGCCAGTCGATCTCGCCGAGATAGTCGAGCACCGACAGCGTCGCTGCGGCGGCGAGATCGGCATAGGTGACTCGGCCGCCGGCCAGCCAATGGCGGGTGCCGGCCAGCCAGTTGGTGTATTTCATGTGCTGGCGGATGTTGGCGCGCGCCGCGCGGATCGCGCCCGAATCGGGCGAACCGCCACCGGCGGTTTCCGGCATGATCGGCTTCAGCACGCGTTCGCGCACCAGATGGCGGGTGACTTCGCTTTCGGCCTTGTTGAGGTACCAGTCGATCAGCCGGCGGATTTCGGCGCGCTGCATAGGGTCTTCGGCGAACAGCCGCTTGTCGCGCTTGAGCACACCGCGGGTTTCGTCGAGATATTCCGAGATGACCGTCGCGCCGACGATCGGCACGTCGCCTTCGGCGAGCAGGATCGGCAGCGTGCCGGCCGGGTTCAGCGCAAGAAACTCCTTGCGCCGCGTCCACGGCTTTTCCTCGATCAGCGCCAGCTCCTCGCCATACTCGCCGAAAGCAAGGCGGACGAAGCGGCAGGTGGCGAACATGGGATGATGGAAAAGCGTCAGCATGGTTCCGCGATGATAAAGCGCACTGGTGTCGTTCAGAATCCGGAATTCGCGCATCGCGCTCGTCCCAGGTGTGGCGAATTCCGGATTGCCACACTGGCGAATCGCCGGGCGCACCGGTAAGTCTTGGCCGCCCGGTTAGCGGGCCGTCAGGGTGTTGCGACCTATAGGGGCACTTCAACGCCATGACAAGCAAGCCGTTCAGTTAGCCGTCGCGCAAAGCCGAGGTAGCCATGGAAAGCCAGACCATCGTCGAAGCCCTGCTGCTCGGCCTGCTGGAGGGCCTGACCGAGTTCATACCGGTGTCCTCGACCGGCCATATCCTGCTTGCCGGCCATTTCCTCGGCTTCAATTCAACCGGCAAGGCCTTCGAGATCCTGATCCAGCTCGGCGCCATCCTGGCGATCCTGAGCGTCTATTTCCGCCGCCTGTGGCAGATGCTGCTCGACCTGCCGCATGACCGGCTGACGCGGCATTTCGTCATCGGCATCCTGATCGCTTTCCTGCCGGCGGCGATCATCGGCGCGCTGGCGCATGATTTCATCAAGACGGTGCTGTTCGAATCGCCAAGGCTGATCTGCATCATGCTGATCATCGGCGGCGTCGTGCTGCTGGCGGTGGACCGCATGAACCTGAAACCGGTCTATCGCGATGTGGAGCGCTTCCCGACCAGGCTTTACCTGCAGATCGGCCTGTTCCAGTGCCTGTCGCTGATCCCCGGGACGTCACGCTCGGGTTCGACCATCGTCGGCGCGCTGCTTCTGGGCGTCGACAAGCGGTCGGCGGCGGAGTTCTCGTTCTTCCTCGCCATCCCGACCATGGTCGGCGCCTTTGCCTTCGACCTGTTCAAGAACCGCAACGTGCTGACCTCCGCCGACCTGCCGATCATCGCCATCGGCTTCGTCGCCGCCTTCATCACCGCGCTATTCGTGGTGCGCTACCTGCTCGATTACGTCTCGCGTAACGGCTACTCGCTGTTCGGCTGGTGGCGGCTGGTGGTGGGTATTGTCGGGCTGGTCGCGCTGATGATCTGGGGGTGAGGAGTGGTCCGCGAAGCGGACGGAAAGCCAATTGCTTGGCTTTCCGAACGACGAACACCCTGAGCCAGCGAAGGGCGAGCAACGCTTGAGACTCGAACAACCTCCTCGATTTCGTCATCCACGGGCGGAGCAAGGAGCGCCTCCCCTCTAATTCCGTCCATAAAACGCATTCTCGACATGCACCGGCCAGCGCCAGGGCAGCACGGCGACCATGTCGAAGCGCATCGACAATCTGCCATAATCCGCCTGGCGCGAGAGCCAGATGTCGGCGGCGGCCTCGATGCGGCGCTCCGACTCATGGCCGATCGCCTCCATCGCGTCCATCAGCGTGCGGCGCGCCTTGACCTCGACGAACAGGACGAGATCGCCGCGCCGCGCGATCAGGTCGATCTCGCCAAAGCGGGTGCGATGGCGGCGCGCGAGGATGCGGTAGCCCTTCAGCATCAGTGCGGCAGCCGCCAGCCACTCGCCGCGATGGCCGCGCCGATAGGCTTTCCGGCGGCTGGCGCTCGGTCGCTCAGCCACCGTCGCCTTCTCCTGAGGTGTCCTTGAGTTCGAGCAGCCGCCGGTAAAGCGCCTGTTTCTGCCCGCCGGTCATCTTCGCGGCCTCCGCGGCCGCTTTGGAGGCCGGCATTTCGCCGGCGAGCGACAAAAGCAGGCGGTCGATATCGGCGGGCTCGTCCGCCTTGGCCTGGGCCGGCCCGACGCAGACGACGATCTCGCCCTTCGGCGTGTTGGCCGCCGCATAGTGGTCGGCCAGCGCCCGCAGCGTGCCGGTCCGCATTTCCTCGAAGGTCTTGGTCAATTCGCGACCGATGGCGGCTTTGCGCTCGCCGCCGAACGCCTCGACCATGGCGCCGAGCGATTCGGCCAGCCGGCGCGGCGATTCAAAGAAGATCAGCGTCGCCGGCACGGCCTTCAGTGCCTCCAGCCGCGTCAGCCGCTGCCCAGTCTTCACCGGCAAAAATCCGGCGAACAGGAAGGCGTCGGACGGCAGGCCTGACGCGGTGAGCGCGGCCAGCGGCGCCGACGGACCGGGGATCGGCACGACGCGAATGCCGTGGTCGATCGCTTCGCCGACCAGCCGGTAGCCGGGATCGGAGACCAGCGGCGTGCCGGCATCGGAAATCAGCGCCACGCTCTGGCCGGCCTGAAGCGCCGCGATCAGCTTCGGCCCGGCCTCGCCGGCATTATGCTCGTGATAGGCCGTGGTGCGGCGGCGGATGCCGTAGCGGTCGAGCAGCACGCGCGACACCCGCGTGTCCTCGCAGGCGACGATATCGGCGGCGGCCAGCGTCTCCAGCGCGCGCAGCGTGATGTCGGCGAGATTGCCGATCGGCGTCGCCACCAGATAGAGCGCCGGCTCGAGTGGACGGGCCGCGATCTCGGTCTGCCCGACCACATAGCTGCGCTTGCCCGTCTCGTCCGTCACTGATGCCGTCTCCATTCAGCCCTGTTTTGGCCTGCCAAATCTTGTTTGGCATGGCTGGTGCCGGCTTGCAAAAGCTCACGCCGATGTAAGGTGATCGCCATGCCTTCGCCACAGTAGGGAACCAAACCGGCATTGGCAGATTTAGCCCCTGATTCCGGAGGAGGACAGGATGGACAGCCTGAAGATACAGGACGCTTTCGAGCCTTACTATGCCGGCCGCAAGCGCGTTGCCGCCCCCGGGGACAAGCGCCTGCCTGCCAAGACCGACACCAGCCTGACCGAGCGGGCGACAACCGCCCTGCCGACGAATGTCAGGCTTTCCGACAACCAGCCAGACAGCACGACGGAGCACTGACCGGACGATGCCCAATCGCTTCGATATCTTCATCACCCGTCTTGAAACGAAAAGCGCCAGGGAAGGCGTGCCGCCACATCCGATGAACGACCAGCACAGCGTTCGCCGCGAAAAGGCCGACGCCAAACCGGCCCGCAACGGAGAGGCGCATGCCGAGAAGGATCGCGGCAAGCGCCGTTTCAAGCACGACGCCTGATCTCTGGCCGTGACTGCTCTCGCTTCGTCATAGCGGGCGGAGCCACGCGGCGTGGACCCGGGGTTCACCCCAGATAGCGGGAAACGCGCGCCTTCAGAAGGTCGATCAGCTCGATATCCATGAATTCATAATTATCCGGTATTTCGAGGCAGATGACCCGGGCCTTCTCCAGGCTCGTCTTGAATTTCTTCTGCAGTTTGGTGCGGTGCACCTTTTCCATGACGAAGATGATGTCGGCCCAGGCGACCAGCTCATGCGTCAGCGGCGTATCCGCGTCATGATTGGTGCCGGCCGACGCGACCTCGATGTCCCGGCGCGTTGAAAACACCTGCTCGGCGGTCGGGCTGCGCAAGCGGTTCTGGCTGCAGACGAAGAGGACGTTTTTCAAAGGTTAGCGCGCCAGATCCGCGACCACGGCATCGAGCACGATCATGCCGGCCGGCGTGGCGCGCAGGCGTGCGTTGCCGATCGGCGCCACCAGCCCCTCGCCCTGCAGCACCGACAGCCGCGCGCTCGACAGGCCGCGGCCGGAGAAGGCTTCGTAGCGTGAGAGGTCGATGCCCTCGGCCAGCCTCAGCCCCATCAGCAGGAATTCGTCGGCCTCTTCGGAACGTGTCAGGATCTCGCCGCCGGTGACGCCATGGCCCTTGGCCTCGACCAGGTTGGCCCAGGTCTCCGGCATCCGCTCGGCAATCGTCACCGTGCGGCGGCCGTTCTCGACGAAGCGGCCATGCGCGCCGGGGCCGGCGCCGACATATTCGCCATAGCGCCAATAGGTCAGATTGTGCCGGCTTTCCGCGCCCGACCGGGCGTGGTTGGAAATCTCATAGGCCGGCAGGCCATGCGCCGAGGTGATCTCCTGCGTCAACGCATAGAGGTCGGCGGCGTGGTCATTGTCGGGAATGGCGAATTTCTTTGCCGCATGCAGGGCGTGGAAGGGCGTGCCTTCCTCGATGGTCAGCTGATAGAGCGACAAATGGTCGGCGGCGTGGCTGATCGCCTGTTCGAGCTCGGCTGCCCAGGCTTCCGGCGTCTGGCCAGGCCGGGCGTAGATCAGGTCGAAGGACAGGCGCGGGAAGATTTCGCGCGCGAGCCCGATGGCGTGCAGCGCCTCGTCGACATTGTGCAGCCGGCCGAGGAAGCGCAAATCCTTGTCGTTCAGCGCCTGCACGCCGAGCGAGACGCGGTTGACGCCGGCCGCGCGATAGCCGCGAAAGCGTTCGGCCTCGACCGAAGACGGATTGGCCTCCAGCGTCACTTCGATGCCGTCAGGCATCGTCCAGTTCTTCGCCACGGCGTCCAGAACCCTGGCCACCGTCTCCGGCTTCATCAGCGAGGGCGTGCCGCCGCCGAGGAAAATGCTGGTCACCTCGCGCGGTCCGGTCCGCTCACGCATCGTCGCCAGTTCCGCCTCGAAGGCGGCGGCAAAGCGCTCCTGGTCGACCGGCTGGTGGCGGACATGGCTGTTGAAGTCGCAATAGGGGCATTTGGCCGCGCAGAACGGCCAATGGATGTAGACGCCGAAGCCGGGGCTGCGGTCGAGCGGCATGATCACGCCAGGTCCGGTCATGCCGAGCCCAATCTCGGCAGATCCAACCGTGCTTGGGCGAATTTCTGGAAGGCGCGGGCGCGATGTGAGAGCGCCGTCGGCTGGCCCGGTTTCCAGCCGTGCTTTTCCTCAGCACTCATCTCGCCAAACGTCTTGTCGAAGCCATTGGGCAAAAACACCGGATCATAGCCGAAGCCGAGCTCACCACGCGGCGGCCAGACCAGCGTGCCTTCGGCCTCGCCGCGATAATATTCGGCCGCGCCGTCGGGAAAGGCCAGGCAAATGACGGCGACGAAGCGCCCCTTGCGCTGTTCGGCCGAGGCCGCGCCGACTTCCTGCAAAGCCACTTCGGTGCGCTGCATGGCCATGGCGAAATCCCTGCTGCCGTCAGGGGTTTCGGCCCAGTTGGCGGTGTAGACGCCCGGCGCGCCGTCGAGCGCGTCGACGCAGAGGCCGGAATCGTCCGACAACGCCGGCAGGCCGGTCGCCTTCGCCGCGGCCAGCGCCTTGATGTAGGCGTTTTCCTCGAAGGTCGTGCCGGTCTCGTCAGGTTCCGGCAAGCCATAGTCCTTGGCCGACTTCGCCTCGAAGCCGAACGGTCCCATCAGGTCGGCGAATTCGCGCAGCTTGCCGGCATTGTGGCTGGCGACGACGATCTTCCTGCCATCAAGTGTATGCATCAAAGGCCCCAGATTCTCGGCTCGGCGAACTCGATCGAATTGCCCGAGGGGTCGCGTATATAGAGCGAACGGCCGCCTTGCGGCCATTCGAATTCGCTTTCGATGGCGATCTTCTTCGCCTCGAGATGCGCTTTCCAGCCGACGATTTCATCCGCGTTGGCCGCAAAGCAGAGATGACCTTCGCCGACCGCGCCGTGCGGCGGCACCGGCAGCCGGGCATCCGGCGCCGGCGGGATCTTTGTTGCCTCGGCGTTGAAGATGAGCAGCACGCCGGGTCCGCAGCGGAAGAAAAGATGGCGGCCGTCGACCTTGCCGAGGAGTGTGAGGCCGAGGATGTCGGTGTAGAAGGCTTCCGCCACCTGCAAGTCTGTGACGTAGAGGGCGGATTCCAGGATTGCCGAGGGTATCACGAGGCGCCCCCCTTTGCCCTGCCGGGCATCTCCCCCTCAAGGGGGGAGATCAGCAGCTTCGACGCCGCCGCGCCTCTTGCGCCGTTGATCGTTAGCCAAGGCAGATCCGACATCCAATCTCCCCCCTTGAGGGGGAGATGGCCGGCAGGCCAGAGGGGGGTGCCTTGGCTCAGCATTGAAACCCTAAGCCACCGCCATCTGCTGCAAACTCACCAGCCGCTGGATGCCTTTCTTGGCCAGGCCCATCAACTCGGCGAACTGGTCTTCCGAAAAAGGCTCGCCCTCGGCCGTGCCCTGGATCTCGACGATGCCGCCCTTGCCGGTCATGACGAAATTGGCGTCGGTGCCGGCCGCGGAATCCTCGAGATAATCGAGATCGATGACCGGCTGGCCATCATGGATGCCGCAGGAAATCGCCGCGACATGGTCCTTCAGCACCTTCGAAACACTGGCCATCTGCCGGGCTTCCATCCAGCGCAGGCAGTCGTAGAGCGCCACCCAGCCGCCGGTGATCGAGGCGGTGCGGGTGCCGCCATCGGCCTGGATGACGTCGCAATCGACTGTGATCTGCTGTTCGCCCAGCGCCTGCAAATCGACCACGGCGCGCAAGGAGCGGCCGATCAGGCGCTGGATTTCCAGCGTGCGGCCGCCCTGCTTGCCGGCGGAGGCCTCGCGGCGCATGCGCTCGCCGGTCGAGCGCGGCAGCATGCCATATTCAGCCGTCACCCAGCCCTTGCCGGAATTGCGCATCCAGCCCGGCACCTTCTCCTCGAGGCTCGCCGTGCACAGGACATGGGTGTCGCCGAACTTCACCAGGCACGAGCCTTCGGCGTGCTTGGAGACGCCGCGCTCGAAGGAGATGGCGCGCATTTCGTCGAATTGGCGTTTGGAGGGGCGCATTCGGGCTTCTTTCCCAGTCATTTTTCGGAATCGTGGCCGGCTTTTAGCCGCATGGGGGGCAGCGCGCAAAGGAAAACGGACCGGGCGATCCGATACAGAGACCGGTTGCGCCCACCGTGCCGAAGTCTATATCCTGAGGAAGGAGGTTTTGGCCGAATGACCAAGGCAATCGATCCGGGTTCGCAGCCGCTCGCACTTCAATCACTCGACATGCGCTCTCGTGACATCTTCCGGCGCATCGTCGATTCCTATCTCAGGGACGGCGAGCCCGTCGGCTCGCGCAGCTTGTCGCGCATCCTGCCGTCCTCGCTGTCGCCGGCCACCATCCGCAATGTGATGAGCGACCTCGAGCATCTCGGCCTGATCTACGCGCCGCACATCTCGGCCGGCCGGCTGCCGACCCAGGCCGGCCTGCGCTTCTTCGTCGATGCCTTCATGGAACTGGGCGACCTCTCCGACGAGGAGCGCCGCACCATCGAGGCGCAGGTGCGGGCCTCAGGCTCTGGCGCGACGCTTGAGCACATGCTGACCGAGGCCAGCCAGATGCTGTCGGGCATGTCGCGCGGCGCCGGCCTTGTGCTGGCCGCCAAGAACGAGGTGGCGCTGAAGCATATCGAATTCATCCAGCTCGAGCCGACCAAGGCGCTCGCCGTGCTGGTGTCGCAAAACGGCGACGTCGAGAACCGCGTCGTCGAGCTGCCGGCCGGCATCACGGTGTCGCAGCTGCACGAGGCTTCGAATTTCCTCAACGCCCATATTCGCGGCCGTACGCTGGCCGAGGCGCGCACCGAAATCGCCCGCATCAAGGAAGAGACGAGAGCGGCCCTCGACACGCTGTCGCAGGACCTCGTCGAGAAGGGGCTGGCGGTATGGGCGGGCGCCGAAAGCGGCCTGCCGGCACGGCTGATCGTGCGCGGCCGCGCCAACCTTCTCGAAAACGTCACCGCCCAGGCCGACATCGAGCTGCTGCGGCATCTGTTCGAGGACATGGAAACGCAGGACGGACTGATCCAGCTGCTCGACCTCGCCGAGCAGGGGTCAGGCGTGCGCATCTTCATCGGCTCTGAAAACAAGCTTTTCTCGCTGTCGGGCTCGTCGCTGGTGGTCGCGCCCTATCGCGACAAGGATGCCCGCGTCGTCGGCGCGCTCGGCGTCATCGGCCCGACCCGGCTGAACTACGCCCGCATCGTGCCGATGGTCGATTATACAGCGCAGTTGATATCGCGCATGTTGCGCTAAGGTGTGGATATTCGGGTGATGGCGGCCTGCAAATGGCTGATACCTGCGCTTCCGGTACTCGCGTACGACCAGTACGCTCCACTCCGGTTCTCGGTATCGACCATTTTCGGCTCGGCCTGACTTGAATCTCGACCTTAGTGCTAAAATCGAAACGGGCAGCAAGGAGAAAAAGAATGGCGCTCGAAGAATTCAAGGCCCGGATCAGCCTGCTGCTCGAGGAGATGGTCAACCAGCCGGAAGACCAGCACGAAATCCAGGAACAATTGCGCGAGAAATTGCGGGAAATGCGCGCCATGGGCCTGCCGCTGCCGGCCGATCTCGTCGCGCTGGAAAAACGCCTCGACGACGATTTTTACGCGGCCGGGACATAAACCGGACTTTCGCTTCCTCGTCAGGTCGAGTGAGGCGGAACCCGGAGACAAGCCGGCCGTTGATTTCCTTCGCGACCAGATGGAGGACAAGATGATCCGATTGGCCGGACTGGTGATCCCCGCCCTCTTTCTCACAAGCGCGGCATTCGCCCAGCAGGCGGACCAGCCGGTGCTGAAGGGCGCGGCCGCCTTCGGCGACTGGCGTGCCGACAGACCGGGCGTGCGCCGCCTGATCAAGCCGGAAGACCTGCCGAAGCCTTACGTCACCAAGTCGGTGTCGAACAGCGCCGGCCTTGCCGACATGCCGGCGGGCGCCAAGCCGCAATTGCCGCCGGGTTTTTCAGCCGAACTGATCGCCTCCGGCATCGACAATCCGCGCGCCGTGCGCGTCGCACCCAATGGCGACCTGTTCGTCGCCGACAGCGAAGCCAACCAGGTCCGCGTCTATCGCCTGGCCAAGGACAGCGCCAAGCCCGCCGAGCACGGCATTTTCGCCGGCAATCTCAACCAGCCCTATGGCATTGCCTTCTATCCGCCGGGCGATGATCCGCAATGGGTCTATGTCGCCAACAGCGACAGCATCGTGCGCTTCGCCTACCGCGGTGGCGACCTCAAGGCATCCGGCGAACCGGAAATCATCGTCGCCAACATTCCCTCGAACCATCACTGGACCCGCGACATCGTCTTCTCGCCTGACGGCAAGACGCTCTATCTGTCGGTCGGCTCCGGCTCGAACGGCGCCGAGGACATGGGCAAGGCGCCGGATGGCGGCCTCGACGCGTGGGTGACATCGCAGCCGCTCGGCGCAAGCTGGGGTTCCGAAGAGGGGCGCGCCGACGTGCAGGCCTTCGATCCGGACGGCAAGAACGGCCGCATCGTCGCCACCGGCCTGCGCAACTGCTCGGGCATGACCATCCAGCCGGCGACCGGGGCGCTGTGGTGCGTCGTCAACGAACGCGACGCGCTGGGCGACAACGTGCCGTTCGAATACGCCACCTCGGTCAAGGACGGCGCGTATTATGGCTGGCCCTGGTACTATATCGGCAACCACGAGGACCCGCGTCACAAGGGCGCGCGGCCCGACCTCACCGGCAAGGCAACTATTCCCGATGTGCTGATGCAGGCGCATTCGGCGCCGCTCAACATCGCCTTTTACGACCGCAAGGACCTGCCCGCCGACAGCGGTTTTCCCAAGGAATACCGGGGTGATGCCTTCGTCACCCTGCACGGTTCGTGGAATCGCGGCAACAGGACCGGCTACAAGGTCGTCCGCCTGCTGTTCAGGGATGGCAAGCCGACCGGCGAATATGAGGATTTCATGACCGGCTTCGTCGTCTCCAACGGCGAGGTCTGGGGCCGGCCGGTCGGCGTTGCGATGGCCCATGACGGGGCGCTGATCGTCACCGAGGACGGCAACGGTACGATCTGGCGCGTGACCTATGACGGCGGCCGTTCCTGAGGGATCTTACTCGGATGGCGCGGTGTCTGGTGCAATAGAATCCGACCGCCAGGGAATTCAATCCTGGCCCGTTCCGTGCGAAAAGGCCGCCTGATCCAGGACCACTTGCCATGACCCTCACCGGCTTCCTCGCCTACAGCGCGGCCCTCGGCATCGCCGCCGCCATTCCCGGCCCCGGCGTCACCGCGCTTGTCGCGCGGGCGCTCGGCTCCGGTTTTCGCTCGTCGCTGGCCATGTCCTTTGGCCTGATGCTGGGCGACCTCACCTACCTGACCGCCGTGGTGCTCGGCCTCGCCTTTGTGGCGCAGACCTTCGGCATGGTGTTCCTGGCCATCAAATGGGCCGGCGTTGCCTATCTGGCATTTCTGGGCTGGCGCTTCTGGACCGCAGGCATCACGCCCGAAACGGTCGAGGCCCGGAAGGGCAAGGGCGGGCTGGTGTCGAGCTTTGTCGCCGGCCTCACCGTCACGCTCGGCAATCCGAAGACGATGATCTTCTACCTCGCCATCACGCCGACCATCGTCGACCTGAAGACCATTACGCTGGCCGATTACGGCATTCTCGCCGCGCTGACGGTGGTCGTGCTGTTCGTCGTGCTGGTTCCCTACCTGGCGCTCGCCGCCAAGGCGCGCTGGTTCCTGAAATCGCCGCGCGCGCTGAAGCTGCTGAACCGCACCGCCGCCGGCTTCATGGTCGGCGCCGCGGCGGCGATCGCGGCCCGCCAGTAGCACGCTTTCAGCCAAAACATTCCGGGACCAGGCTTCCCGGTGAAATGCTTTTCCGAGACAAGGGCGTTTTAGACACGGGCCCCACTCGGATATTTCCGGCCGACAGCTTATGTTGCGCGGCTGAAAGCCTTATCTTGCCGGCTGCAATGCCACTTGCCTGAAATCCTGGGAGCGAAACCAATGAACAAGCCCGTCACCTCCGCCCGCGTCCCCGGCCGCGGCCGCATCTACAGTTCCATCACCGACACGATCGGCGACACGCCCCTGGTCCGGCTCGACAAGCTCGCCAAGGAGAAGGGCGTCGTCGCCAAGCTCGTCGCCAAGCTCGAATTCTTCAACCCGATCGCCTCGGTCAAGGACCGCATCGGCGTGGCGATGATCGAGGCGCTCGAGGCGGCCGGCAAGATTTCGCCCGGCAAGACGACGCTGATCGAGCCGACCTCGGGCAATACCGGCATCGCGCTCGCCTTCGCCGCCGCCGCCAAGGGCTACAAGCTGATCCTGACCATGCCCGAGACGATGTCGGTCGAGCGCCGCAAGATGCTGGCGCTGCTCGGCGCCGAACTGGTGCTGACCGAAGGCCCGAAAGGCATGAAGGGCGCCATCGCCAAGGCCGACGAGCTGGCCGCGACGATCCCCAATGCCGTCATCCCGCAGCAGTTCGAAAATCCCGCCAATCCGGAAATCCACCGCACGACGACAGCGCAGGAGATCTGGAACGACACGCAGGGCGAGGTCGACATCTTCGTCGCCGGCATCGGCACCGGCGGCACCATCACCGGCGTCGGCCAGGTGCTGAAGAAGCTCAAACCATCCGTGCATGTCGTCGCCGTCGAGCCGGAAGCCTCGCCAGTGCTGTCGGGGGGCCAGCCCGGCCCGCACAAGATCCAGGGCATCGGCGCCGGCTTCGCGCCAAAGATCCTCGACACCACGATCTATGACGAGATCGTCAAGGTTTCCAACGAGGATTCGGTCGCCAATGCCCGCCTCGTCGCCCGCCTCGAAGGCGTGCCGGTCGGCATCTCGTCGGGTGCGGCGCTGCAGGCGGCAATCGTCGTCGGCTCGCGGCCGGAGAACAAGGGCAAGACCCTGGTCGTGGTCATCCCCGATTTCGCCGAACGCTACCTGTCGACGATCTTGTTCGAGGGGCTGGGGGCCTAGGTCAGCCCCCATCGACGGGCCGCCGCGCGTTGGCTGGCCCGTTGAAAAATCCTCCCGTGGCGCCTGTGACCCGGCTTGAGCAGAACCCTGCTTCCGGGTCATATCGCCCGGTCCGCTTTGCACGGACCTGGGGAGAAATTCATGTACAAGCTTTATACCCGTCCCGGCAGCGGCGGCTTCGTCGTCGAGGCAGCGCTGGCGCTGGCCAACGCGCCGTTCGAACAGGTCGACGTGCCGAAGTCCGACCGGCCCGATCCGGCTTTCCTCGACATCAGCCCACTGAACCAGGTGCCGGTGCTGACCTTGCCGGACGGAAGCTCGATGACCGAATCGGCGGCGATCTGCATCCTGCTCGCCGAGCGCCATCCGCAGGCCCGCCTGGCGCCGGCGGTCGATGCGCCCGCCCGCGCCGATTTCCTGCGCTGGATGGCCTTCATGTCGTCGGTGCTCTACCCGGCGGTGCTGCGGTTCTACTACGCCCATCGCTACACGACCGACGCCGACGGCACGAAGGCCGTCAAGCAGGCGGCAATCGCCGAGATGGACCGCGGCTTCGCCGTTCTGGACAGCGCTCTGAAGGACCGCGACTGGCTGGTTGGCGACCAGATGTCGCTGGCCGACATCTATCTCGTCATGCTGGTGGCCTGGCATCCCGACATCGACAGCGCGCGGGCGGCATGGCCCGATATTGAACGTCTCTGGGCCAGGCTGCGCGACCATCCGCTGCTGAAGGCGCTCAACACCTCGCACAAGATGTGGCCGGGCTGAAGGTCAGTTTCGCAGCGCCGCCCTTTTGCCTTGCAGGAAGCGGCGCACCGCCGGATCGCGTTCGAGGCCGATCGCCCGGTCATAGGCTTCGGTTGCCTGCGGTACCTGGCCAAGCCTGGCCAGGAGGCCGGCCCGCGCCGCCCAATAGGGCTGATATTCATTGAGCCGCTTGTCGTCGCCCAGCACATAAAGCGCCGCCAGCCCCGCCACGGCGCCCTCCGTCTCGGCAAGCGCCACCGCGCGATTGATGGCCACCACCGGCGAACCGACGATCGAAAACAGCGCGTCGTAGAGCGCGCGGATCGCCGGCCAGTCGGTGCGGCCGGTCAGCCGTCGCGCCGCGTGGGCGGACTGGACAGCCGCCTCGAGCTGGTAGCGGCCGACCACACCGCCCGCCGCGGCATGGGACAGAAGCATCTCCGCCTCGTCGATCAGGGCACGGTCCCACAGGTCGCAGTCCTGCTCGGCCAGCGGCACGAAGTCGCCTTCGGCACTGCGCCGGGCGGTGCGGCGGGCCTCGGCAAACAGCATGAGCGCCAGCAGGCCAAGCGCTTCCGGCTCTTGCGGCATCAGCGTCGCCACCAGGCGGCCAAGCCAGATGCCTTCGGTGGCGAGGTTGCGGCGCTGCGTCTCGGTGCCGGCCGGATCGGACCAGCCTTCGGCGAAGGCGGCGTAGATCGCCTCCAGCACCGCGCCCAGCCGCTCGCCGAGTTCGGCCCGCTCCGGCACACGGAACGGAATGCCGGTTTCGCGGATGCGCGTCTTGGCGCGCACCAGGCGCTGGCCCATCGTTGCTGGCGAGACCAGGAAGGCCGAAGCGATCGTCGCGGCATCGAAGCCCAGCACGGTCTGCAGGATCAGCGGCGCCCGCACGCCCGGTTCGATCGCCGGATGCGCGCAAGCAAACATCAGCCGCAGCCGTTCGTCGGGCAGCTCTTCGTCGGTCATGCGCGCCTCCATCTCCTCGGCAATCAGCTTGAGATGATCGCGGGCCGCCTCGCGGGTGAGCCGCCGGCGAACCGCATCGACTCGCCGCCGCCGCGCCACGGCAAGCAGCCAGGCTTCCGGCTTTTCAGGCACGCCTGATTTCGGCCAGCGTTCGAGCGCGGCGGCAAAGGCGTCCGCCAGCGCATCCTCGGCCGCGGTCACGTCGCGCGTGCGCGCCGCGAGCCAGGCGACCAGCTTGCCATAGCTCTGCCGGGCGGCGGCCTCGGCGGCCGCCCGGGCGATCTCCGGGCGACTGTCCATCACATGGTCATTTCTTGGCACGTCGTCATTGCTTGGGCATGTAATCGGCCATTTCCCAGATCGGCCGCAACTCGACCGTGCCGGTGCTGGCCGCTGGACAGCGCGCCGCCCATTCGATGGCGGTATCGATGTCGGCCGCCTCGATCATGTAGAAGCCGGCAAGCTGCTCCTTGGTGTCGGCGTAGGGGCCGTCGATCACGTTGGTCTTGCCGTCGGCGATCCGCACCGAGGTGGTCGCCTGGGTCGGGCGCAGCCGTTCGCCGGCCAGCCACGCGCCGGATTGCTTCAACGCATCGGTATAGGCGCTATAGGCCGCGCTCATCTGCTGGGCCTTCTCGATCGGCATGGCCGCCATTGCGGCTTCGCTATTGTTGATCATCAGCATGTATCGCATGGGTCTTCTCCCGTGTTTCGAAGGCCGCGTCCTTGCGGGGCCAGACGTATGTCGCGCGGCGTCGACCGATTTCGACAGGGCGCGGCAAAAAACTTTCGACTTCGTCACGCGCTTTCGCAAGGACCAGGTTTCGCCAAGCGGCCCGCGGCGGCTGGCAATGACGCCCCGCCGCACTATGCTTTGTTATCCAGGCACGTCACACCAGGGATGGGAGATGAGCAATGGAACTCGTGACTCACAAGAAATTCAAAAGCGGGCGGTTGATGCCATGGGGCAAGGGGACAGTTGTCACCGGCGCGAAGGGATTTGTCTACCTTTGTGGAAACACGGCGACCGCCGCCGACTACGATCCGGCCGGCAAGCAGGGCGGTCGTTTCGCCGGCGATGCGGCGGCGCAGTGGCTCGAGGTTCTGGGCAACATCAAAGCCGATCTGGAGGAGCTGGGCACCGCGCTTGAACACCTCGTCAAACTGACCTTCTTTGTCAGAGGACCATTTCCCGACGGCGGCGTTCTCAGCTCTCCCAATTTTCGCCTGGACGTTCTGGACGCGTTCTTTGCCGAGCATTGCCCGAAGCACTGCAGTTGCAACAACCCGCCGCCCTCGGAGGTGATTGGCGTTGCCGCGCTGGCTCAAGCCGACATCGTCATTGAAATTGTCGCGATAGCGGCCCTGCCGGATTGATCTCAGCCATGGCGTGCCTGCCTCACCACCATGCGCACGAAGCCGGAGCACAGCACGCAGACGCCGTCGAAGACGATTGCGGATGGCTGGCGTCGAAAGACGGTTCAGCGACAGGACTGGGCTTGGCCGGACGTGATTGGGGCGGACTTGACTGGGAAAGATCGGTCACGCGGGGCTCGGCTGCTCGTGTCCTGGGACACCAGGCCAGCCGGGAGCGGGATCAAAGACGTGGCGATGTCGCACGACGCCTGTCGCTCAGAGCCGGGCGCTCGGAGCGATAAGTAGCGGCGCGGGTCGTGGCGCCCGGCCTGCAGATGCGGCTGTTGTGGCGGCTCTCGAACGTCATGGTCAGTGGCCGCCCAGCGACGTGCCGCGACGGGCGCAGGCCGGACCAGGGCCGCGCATGTAATAGCGCTCCGGCCGATAGGTTGGCGCGACGAATTCGCGGATGGCGGCGGCGTAGCCGATGAGGTGCGTGAGGAAGTTCATTTACCCTGTCCCTGTCCCGATTTTCGGATGTCCCTTCCGAATTGCGTGAAGGATAGCATCAAGGCGTGAATAGTCGGTGAACACGATGTTAATATCCGGTCGAAAACCCATTGCTTCGTGGCCGGAATGCGGCTGATTCGGGGTGTTTCCGCGCCTTTTGTCGCCATTCCGGCCAGTGTGACTTTTGCATCACATATGTTTCGTTTGAATGTCGCCTGGGCGCGGTTCTGTTTCAACTTCCGGCTGGCTGATGGAATTTTCCTTGCTCAGGCAGGAAAGGAAGGAACCCGCATATAGGGCGGACGTTGACCGTCGGGACTGGCGTGGCCGGCCCGCGATCGCCTGCAAGCCGCAGGCACGTCACCAACACCGCAAGAGCAAATGGAAAGGCTAGAACCATGGGCTTCTTTTCGAAGGACATCAAAACGCTGGACGACCTGTTCGTGCACACGTTGCGCGACATCTATTACGCGGAGAAGCAGATCGAGAAGGCGTTGCCGAAGATGATCGACAAGGCCACCGACGCGCAGCTCAAAGCAGGCTTCGAAAAACATCTTGAACAGACCAAGGGCCATATCGAACGCGTCGAAGAGGTCTTTGAGCTGCATGGCGTCAAGGCCAAGGCGATCAACTGCCCGGCCATTGACGGCATCCTCGAGGAAGCTGACGAGGTGAGCGGCGACATCGCCGACAAGGAAGTCCTGGACGCCGCCCTGATCGCCTCCGCGCAAGCAGTCGAGCATTACGAAATGACCCGCTATGGCACGCTGATAGCATGGGCCAAGCAACTCGGCCGCAGCGATTGCGCCAATGTACTCGCGAAGAATCTCAAGGAAGAGCAAGCGACCGATCGCAAGCTCACCGAGATGGCGGAAAGCAAGATCAATCTCCAGGCTGCCGAATAGGTGAGATGGCAGGCAAGATCGGCGCCGCAACGGCGCCGGCTTGCCTTGTCGCGCGGTCGGAACCGGAATGGGCTTTGCCCGTTCTGGATTGAACCCATTGCAAGGAGTTTGTCATGGCGCCGCGTCCAGCCTGGAAGGGCTATCTGAAGCTGTCGCTGGTCACCTGCGCGGTCGAACTGACCAATGTCGTCACCCATACCGAAAGGGTGTCGTTTCGCATCCTCAACCGCAAGACCGGCAACACGGTGAAGCGCATCTATGTCGACGCCGAAACCGGCAAGCCCTTGGACGATGGCGACGAGATCAAGGGCTATGAATTGGACGACGGCGATTTCGTCCATATCGAGGAAGACGAGATCGAGGCGGTGCAGATCGAATCCTCGCACACGATGAGCCTCGACGGTTTCGTCGACAAGGCTTCGATCCAGCAGATCTATCTCGACACGCCCTATTATGTCGCGCCGGCCGACAAGGTGTCGGAAGAGGCCTTCGCCGTCATCCGCGATGCCATGGCGGGCAAGAAGATGGCCGGGCTGGCGCGGATCGTGCTCTATCAACGCGAACGCCCCGTGGTCATCGAACCGCTCGGCAAGGGCATGGTGCTGACGACGCTGCGCTACGACAATACGGTGCGCCAGCCCGACAGCGTGTTCGGCGAGATCAAGGCGGTGAGGACCGACCAGGAAATGACGGATCTCGCCGAACTGATCATCGACAAGAAGAAGGCAAAATTCGATCCGTCGAAATTCGACGACAAATATGAGGACGCGCTGCTCGAGCTGATCCGCGCCAAGAAGGCGGGGCACAAGGCGCCGAAGGCCAAGGCGGCGCCGAAGCCCTCCAATGTCGTCAATCTGTTCGACGCGCTGAAGAAGAGCCTGTCGTCGGATTCCGGCTCGGCGAAAGCCAAGCCGGCGGCCAAACGCGCCAAGCCGAAAGCGGCGCCGAAGCGCAAATCGGCCTGAGGAGACCACGCAATGGCCGGCCTCGAACAATATCATGCCAAGCGCGACTTCAAGAAGACGTCGGAGCCGGCGGGCAAGGTCGCGCGTGTCAAGAAGAGCGAAGCGGGCGGCATCTTCGTCATCCACAAGCACGCGGCGACAAGGCTGCATTACGACCTTCGCCTTGAGCATGGCGGCGTGCTGTGGAGCTGGGCGGTCACGCGGGGCCCGAGCCTCGATCCGCATGAGAAGCGGCTCGCCGTCCATGTCGAGGATCATCCGATCGACTATGCGCCGTTCGAGGGCACCATCCCGAAGGGCGAGTATGGCGGCGGTTCGGTCATCGTCTGGGACGAGGGGACCTGGGTGCCCGAGACCGACCCGGCCAAGGCGATGAAGAAGGGCCATATCAGTTTCGAGCTCAACGGCCACAAGCTGCATGGGCTGTGGCATCTGGTGCGGCTGAAGCCGCGTGCGGGCGAAAAGCGCGACAACTGGCTGCTGATCAAGTCGGATGATGCCGCCGCACGCCCGGGCGAGGACATTTTGAAGGAGAAGCCGGAATCGGTGAAGTCGGGCCTGACGATCGAAGAGGTCGGCGAGGGCAAGACCGCCAAGGGCCGAAAGCCCGAGGTCTGGCATTCGAACAAGCCGGCCGCCGGCAAGGCGAAGGCAGCGGCGCGCAAACTCGACTTCATCGAACCGCAGTTGGCGACACTGGAGCGGGATGCACCGCCGGGCAAGGACTGGCTGCATGAGGTCAAATTCGACGGCTATCGCATGCAGGCGCAGGTCGCCGGCACGGAAGTGCGGCTCTTGACCCGCACTGGCCTCGACTGGACGGACAAGTTTGGAAGCGAGATCATCGCGGAGCTGGCCGGGCTGAAATGTAGCGACGCCATCATCGACGGCGAGATCGTCGTGCTGGCCGACAGCGGCGTCTCGTCCTTCGCGCTGCTGCAGCAGGATCTGTCGGCGAAGCGGACAAACCGCTTCATCTACTACGTGTTCGACCTGATGCGGCTCGACGGCAAGGATTTGCGCGCCGAGCCGCTGGTCGAGCGCAAGCAGGCCTTGCAGGAACTGCTCGGCAAGCAGGCTGAGAACCCGGCGGTGCGTTTCTCCGACCATTTTTCCGAGCCCGGCAAGATAATACTGGAGCATGCGTGCCGCATGGGGCTGGAAGGCGTTGTGTCCAAACGCGCCGATGCGCCCTATCGCAGCGGGCGCGGCCCGACCTGGGTGAAGTCGAAATGCACGGCCCGGCAGGAATTCGTCATCGGCGGTTATCTGCCGTCGGACAAGACCGGGCGCGGGCTGCGCTCGCTGCTGGTCGGCTATTACGAGGGCGGCAAACTGCAGTATGCCGGCCGTGTCGGCACCGGTTTCTCCGCCAAGGGCGCCACCGCGCTGAAGAAGAAGCTGGACGCGCTGAAGGCGACGGCCTCGCCCTTCGACAAGGCCGTACCGAAAGGCAAAGGCCTGGTCTGGGTCAAGCCGGAGCTTGTCGGCGAAGTGGAGTTTCGCAGCTGGACGTCGGACCGTATAATACGCCATGCCTCGTTCCAGGGGCTGCGCGAGGACAAGCCGGCGGAGGACGTTGTGCAGGAAAAGCCCAAGGCAGCGACAGGCAAGGCCAAGCCGGCCTCAAGCGGCACCGCCGCCGGGACGATGACGACCAGCGTAAAACTCTCCCATCCCGACAAGCTGCTATGGCCCGACGAAAAGATCTCCAAGCAGGGGCTGCTCGACCATTACGCCGAGGTTTGGCCGCGCATGGAGCAGTTCATCGTCAACCGGCCGCTCAGCCTGGTAAGGGCGCCGGACGGCGTCGACGGCCCGCGCTTCTTCCAGAAACATGCCTCGGCGGGCATGAGCGACAGAATAGCCCGGATGAAGGACCCGACGGATGGCGAGGAAATCCTGTTCGTGCGGGATTTCGACGGTGTGGCGGCGCTCGTCCAGTACGGTGTGGTCGAGATCCACATCTGGGGCTGCACGGTCGACAAGCTTGAACAGCCGGACCAGATCATCTTCGATCTCGACCCCGATGAAGGCGTCGATGTGAAAGCGGTGCGCGAGGCGGCGCTCGATATAAGGGGCAAGCTCGACGAGCTGTCGCTGCCGAACTTCGTCAAGACATCGGGCGGCAAGGGCTATCATGTGCTGGTGCCACTGAAGCCCTCGGCCGATTGGGAGGCGGTGAAGACCTTCGCCCATGATTTCGCCAAGGCGCTCGAACAGGGCGCCCCCGACCGCTATACAGCCACACTCTCGAAGAAGGCGCGGACCGGGAAAATCTTCGTCGACTATCTGCGCAATGGCCGCGGCTCGACGACGGTCGCGCCCTATTCCTCGCGCGCCAAGAAAGGAGCCACCGTGTCGATGCCGGTGACCTGGGCCGAGATCGAGGCCGGCCTGGCGCCGAACGCGTTCCCGATCGGCGACAAGACGACGCTGAAGCAGCTGGCGGAAGCCGATCCGTGGGTGGATTTCTTCAAGCAGGCCAAGGCGTTGAAGCGGGGGTAGCTCGCCGGTTTACGCCAAAAAGACTTTCTCGAAGGCCTGCTTGCCGGACGGCCAGAAAATCACCGCGCGGCTGTCCTTTTCGCGGCGCGCCCATTTTTCCAGAAGGATCTTGTCGAGGATAGCCGCGCCCAGCGTGCCGGCGAGGTGCGAGCGGCGCACGCTCCAGTCCAGGCAGGCGCGGCAGACCGGGCGGCGCGGTTTGGCGTCGACATCGATGCCAATCGCCGCAAAATGCGATGGCGCCGACGGTCCGAGCCTGATCTCCCTGTCGTCGCGCAGCAATATGTCCTTCTCGACAAGGCGGTCGAGCATCGCCACCGCCTGCTCGCCGGCGAGATGGTCGTAGCAGACGCGGGCGACGCGCATGGCGCCGTCACGCGGACCCGGCCGCACGCGCTTGGGGCCTACAGCCTCGGCGACACCGGTGATGGCCTCGATCATGCCTGCCACCTGCGGGCCGGCGAGGCCGTAATAGCGGTGGCGGCCCTGGCTGGCCAAGGTCAGCAGCCCGCCCTCCATCAATTTCGACAGATGCGACGAGGCAGTCGGCAGCGACACGCCGGCTTCCAGCGCCAGTTCGCTCGCCGTCAGCGCCGTGCCGCCCATCAGGGCGTTCAGCATGTTGGCGCGGGCCGGGTCGCCGACCAGGCTGGCGATGCGGGCGATGTCAGGTCCTTCACGCATAGTTCGTTCCTTATCGAAGCATTCTTGTCAGATAGCCATTATTCTCCGGTCAGATCAAGGCGCCGGCGACGCAAGCGACAATGGCTCCTGACAGGAAATGCCTAGCACACCAATGCGTATGACGTTTCGACCGCGCTCGAAGCGTCGATGCAGGAACCCAAGGAGACGACCATGACCATCACCTGCTTCATCCGCTATGAGATCGACCCGTTCGGCAAGGCCGCCTTCGAGGAATATGCCCGCAACTGGGGCCAGGCCATTCCGCGCTGCGGCGCCGATCTGATCGGCTACTATGCCCCGCATGAAGGCTCGGCGACGACCGCCTACGCCGCCTACAACATTGAAAGCCTGGCGGCCTATGAAGCCTATCGAGCCCGGCTTGCCGCCGATCCCGCCGGCAAGGCAAACTATGAGTTCGCCAAGCGAGAACGATTCATCCTCAAGGAGGACCGCATGTTCTTGAAACACGTCTCCGGGCCGCACGCCGAGCTGGTGCTGGCGTGATCGCCGTCATCTTCGAGGTGCAGCCTGCTGAGGGCCGGCGCGATGCCTATCTCGCCATCGCCGCCAATCTGCGTCCCTTGCTCGACGGCATTGACGGCTTCATCTCGATCGAACGTTTTCAGAGCCTCGCCGATCCGAACCGCATCGTATCGCTGTCATTCTGGCGCGACGAGGACGCGGTGAGGGCCTGGCGCAACACCGAAGAACACAGGCAGGCGCAGCAGGCCGGCCGCGGCGGCATCTTTGCCGGCTACCGATTGCGGATCGCCCATGTGGTGAGGGATTATGGGCTGACCGAGAGGGAGGAGGCGCCGGCGGACAGCCGGGCGGTGAATGGGTGAGCCTTCTTCCTTCTCCCCTTGCGGGAGAACCGCCCTCACGCGTTCCCGATCAGCACGCCGGCCGCGAACACCAGCGCGCCGCCCAGCACCACCTGGAAGGCGGCGCGCAGGAAAGGGGTCTGCATGTAGCGGTTCTGGACGAAGGCGATGGCCCAAAGTTCGAAGAACACCACCACGGCGGCAACGGCCGTCGCCGTCCAGAAATGCGGAATGAGATAGGGCAAGGCGTGGCCGAGGCCGCCGGCCGATGTCATGACGCCGGTGGTGATGCCGCGTTTTATCGGCGAGCCGCGACCGGAGAGCTTGCCGTCGTCGGAAGCGACTTCCGTAAAACCCATTGAGATGCCGGCGCCGATCGACGCGGCAAGCCCGACCAGGAAGGTCTGCCAGGTGTCATGCGTGGCGAAGGCAGCGGCGAAGATCGGCGCCAGCGTCGACACCGAACCGTCCATCAGGCCGGCCAGGCCCGGCTGCACGTAAGTCAGGATGAACTGGCGCTGCTCGGCGGCGGCCTCTTCATCCTTCACCTCGCCGGGCACGTGCTTCTGCTCCAGCCGCTGCGCCAGCGTCTCGTGGCCCTGTTCGGCTATCGCCAGGTCATTGAGAAGCTTTCGCGTCGAGGCATCGGTCGTGCGCTTTGCCGCTTCGACGTAGAACAGGTAGGCCTGCCGCTCCATGGCCTCGGCCTGGCTGCGCACATGCTCGATGCCGAGCGGCCTCACCAGCCAGTCGGGCTTGCGCTCATAATAGCCCTTCACATGTTCGCGCCGGATCAGCGGGATGCGCTCGCCGAAGCGCTTGCGGAAGAGCTCGATCAGCGAGTCGCGATGGCCGTCCTCTTCCTCGGCCATCTCCTCGAACACTTTCGCCGATTGCGGAAAACTTTCGGCCAGCCCGTCGGCGTAGGCCCGGTAGATGCGCCCGTCATCTTCCTCGGATGAAATGGCCAGCGCCAGGATTTCCTGTTCGGAGAGCGATTCGAAGGAGCGGCGGCCGAAGCCGAAAACACGGGAAAGCATGAGCAAAAGACCCTAGTTTAGAATTGTTCTAAACTATGGCCTGCCCTGCTCCGGGTCAATCGCGCTGAGGGTCACGGCTTCAAGAATTGTTGAAGCCCTTGAGCGGCCACGCTTCTTCCTTATTGGCAAAGATTAACCTATATAGCTGAACCTAAGACAAGAATGAGGTCCCTCATGACGAAGCCGCACCCCCAGCATTTCGACCCGAAACCCGTTCTCGATCTCATCGCCAGCATCGAGGCCGATCTGCAGCGCCTGAAGGGCCTGGTCGAGCAGCAGATCGAGAAATTCGATCCCGCCAACCCACACAACAAGGCCCCCGACGGCAAGCTGACCGAGGAAGGGGTGGAGTGTTGCTACCGCATGTTCGACGAAGGCAAATCGCGCTATTCGGTCGCCCAGCAGATGAAGATCTCGTTCGCCGCCGCCACCCACCGCTTCAACAATTGGCGCAAGCTGGGCGGGACCAAGAGGCAGCGGACGTTGCTAGGGTGAAACTGGCGAGATGCGGCGGGGCATCGCCGAAACGGCGGAGACAGTCCACCAACTTTGTAACGGTCACATTTTTTCGATGGTGTGCCACGGCCGTTTGCGGGCATCATGAGAAGAGAATGCCTCTTTGCTGGACTTCGCATGACCACCCCTCCCGGCATTGCCGACATCCACGCCGCCGCGGCGCGGCTTTCCGGCCTGATCGTCGAAACCCCCTTGATCGAATCGGCCGAGCTGAACAGCCGCTTCGGCGGCCGCATCCTGTTCAAGCCGGAGACGTTGCAGCGCACCGGCTCGTTCAAGTTCCGCGGCGCCTACAACAAGCTGTCGTCGCTGAGCGAGGAAGAGCGCAGCCGTGGCGTCGTCGCCTTCTCCTCCGGCAATCATGCGCAAGGGGTCGCCGCTTCGGCCGCCATGTTCGGCGTCAAGGCGGTCATCGCCATGCCGGCGGACGCGCCGGCGATGAAGATCGGCAATGTCCGCAGGATGGGGGCGGAGGTGGTGCCCTTCGACCGCTTTCGCGACGACCGCATGAGCGTGGTTCGCCCCTATATCGACCAGGGCATGGTGCTGGTGCCGCCCTTCGACGATCCGGCCATCATTGCCGGGCAAGGCACGATCGGCCTTGAACTCATGCGGCAGGCCAAGGCGCTCGGCGTCAGCCTCGACGCCGTCGTCATCCCCTGCGGCGGCGGCGGCCTGTCGAGCGGCATTTCGGTGGCGGTCAAGGATGCCTCGCCGGGCACCGCGGTCTGGGCCGTCGAGCCCGAGCATTTCGACGACACGCGCCGCTCGCTCGCCGCCGGCGCCCGGGTTTCGAACGAACCAGGCCATAGCTCGATCTGCGACGCGATCCTGACCGCCGAGCCGGGCGCCATCACCTTCGAAATCAACCGCAGGAACCTCGCCGGCGCCATCGCCGTCTCCGACAAGGCGACCGCACAGGCGATGCGCGATGCCATGGCCTATCTCAAGCTGGTGGTCGAGCCGGGCGGCTGCGTGGCGCTTGCGGCAGTGTCGGCGGGCGAGATCGAACTGTCCGGCAAAAGTGTCGCCGTGGTGCTGTCCGGCGGCAATGTCGATTTCGGCACCTATGCCGGGATCATGGCGGCCGCCTGATCGCCCTATCCTCTCAGCCCTGTCCGCCGTCGGCGCGGCCCGACGGGCTGCCATCCAATCAAGAGGCCTGCACGTAGCGTAGCCTTTCAGCGACCTCCCTGCGAGCGCCGGTCAGTCCAGCGTGCGCCTGAACCGCAAAAGCGCGGCGCCCGCGAACACCAGCACGAACACGGCCAGCCAGCCGATCTCGGTGGCGATGGCATGGAAGTCGGCGCCCTTCAGCATCACCGCGCGGGTGATGCGCAGGAAATGCGTGAGCGGGAAGATTTCGCCCAGCGCCTGGGCCCAGCCCGGCATGCCGCGATAGGGGAACATGAAGCCGGACAACAGCAGCGACGGCAGGAAGAAAAAGAAGGTGAGCTGCATGGCCTGCATCTGCGAGCGGGCCATGGTCGAGATGGTGTAGCCGAGCAGCACCAGCGACAGCACGAAGACAAGCACCGACGACAACAGCAGCGTCAGGCTGCCGACGAAGGGGATATCGAACAGAAGCTTCGCCGCCACCAGCACCACCGCGACCTGCACCGCGCCGACGACGAGGAAGGGCAGCACCTTGCCCAGCATGATCTCGGCGGGACTGGACGGCATGGCGAGCAGGTTTTCCATCGTGCCGCGCTCGGTTTCGCGGGTCAGCGCCATGGCCGTCATCATCACCATGGTCATCTGCAGGATGACGCCGAGCAGGCCGGGCACGATGTTGTATTGCGAAATGCCTTCAGGATTGTAGCGATGGTGCACCACCACCTGCAGCTGCTGCCTGGCATTCTCGGCGGCGGCCGCCTGCATGCCTTGCGCGCGCAGCAGCGCCTGGCTCGCCACCGTGCTCAGCGTGGAAATGGCGCCGCTCGCGGCCGAGGGATCGGTCGCGTCGGCCTCGATCAGGATCTGCGGACTGTCGCCGCGCTCGACCCGGCTGGCGAAGTCGGCCGGGATGGTGACGACGAAGGAAACGTCGCCGCGCGCCATCAGGAACTCCGCCTCTTCGGCGCTCTCGGTGACATGGTCGAAATGGTAGTAGCCCGTCACCTGCAGCGCCGAGACCATGGCGCGCGTATACTGGTCGTTGCTCATCGCCACCAGCGCCGTCGGCAAGCCCTTCGGATCGTTGTTGATGGCAAAGCCGAACAGAATGAGCTGCAGCAGCGGCACGCCGAGCATCATGGCGAAGGTGATGCGGTCGCGCCGCATCTGGATGAATTCCTTGATCAGCAGCGCGCCGAGCCGGGCGAAGGAGAGGACGCTGTTCATGCCATATTGTCTCATGCCATATTGTCCTTCGACCCCGACATGAACTGGATGAAGACGTCCTCCAGGCTGGTTTCGCCTGGCGCCACGGTCACGCCCTTGTGCTCCTTCTCGACATCGGCAAGGGCTGCCTCGAGCTTCTTCCTGTCGGAACCGACGACATGCAGCGTGGCGCCGAACGGCGCCACCTGGTCGACACCGGGGCGGCCCTGCAGCTCTTCGGCCACCTTGGCCAGCCGCGGACCCTGCACCACGAACGTCGTCAGGCCGGCGTTTTTCACCACCTCCTCAACGGTGCCGGTGGCCAGCATCTTGCCGTAGGAGATGTAGCTGATGCGGTGGCAGCGCTCGGCCTCGTCCATGTAATGGGTCGAGACCAGCACGGTCAGCCCGCCGCTGGCGAGGCGATGGATCTCGTCCCAGAATTCGCGCCGCGCCTTCGGGTCGACGCCGGCCGTCGGCTCGTCGAGCAGCAGCAATTTCGGCTTGTGCATGATGCAGGCGGCGAGCGCCAGCCGCTGCTTCCAGCCGCCGGACAGCGTGCCGGCCAGCTGGTCGCGGCGCGAGGTGAGGCCGAGTTCATCAAGCGTCCTGGCGACATAGTCCTCGACCGGTTTCAGCTGGTAGAGCCGCGCCACGAATTCGAGATTCTCGCCGATCGTCAGATCCTCGTAGAACGAGAATTTCTGCGTCATGTAGCCGACTTCGCGCTTGATGCTGAGCGAGTCGGTGCGGATGTTGAAACCCAGCACCGTGCCTTCGCCTTCGTCCGGCGTCAGCAGGCCGCACATGATGCGGATGGTGGTGGTCTTGCCCGAGCCGTTGGGGCCGAGGAAGCCGACGATCTCGCCCTCGGCGACCGACATCGTCACATGGTCGACGACGGTCTTGTCGCCGAACCGCTTGACCAGGCCGTGAACGTCGATGGCGTTCATTTGGCCGTTTCCGCAAGGTCGACATCGACGATCTGGCCGGGCTGCAGCGGGCCGGCGTCGCCCTCCGGCCGCGCCTCGACCAGATAGACCAGCTTCTGCCGGTTCTCGAGCGAATAGATCACCGGCGGGGTGAATTCGGGATCGGGCGAGACATAGCTGACGCGCGCCTTCACATCGGGGCCGCAGCCGTCGCAATGGACCCTGAGCAGGCTGCCGATCCTGACCGAGGCGAAGGCGGCCTCCGGTATGTAGACGCTGAGCTTCACCGCGCCGTCAGGCAGCATCGAGATGACCGGCGCGGTCGGGCCGGCTGTGTCGCCGGGATTGCGGATGACGTCGTTGACGCGGCCGGGCGAAGGTGCGGCGAGCGTGCGCTTGGACAGCCGCCACTCGGCCTGCCGCAGGGCTGCCTGCGCCTGCTTGACCTGATTTTCGGCGGCCTTGATCGTCTCGGACCGCGCCGGCAGGCCGCCGACTGCGAGATTGGCCTGCGCCTGGCCGACCTGGGCGTTGGCAGTCTCCAGCGTCGCCGAGGCGGTGTCGTAGTCGGCCTGGGTGCCGGTGCCGCGCTTGAACAGATCGGCGGCGCGGTCGTATTTGCGCTTGGCGTCGTCGGCCTGCGCCTTGGCCATGTCGACCTGCGCCTTGAGTGCGGCGATCTCTTCCGGCCGCTTGCCGACCTGCAGATCGGCGAGCTGCGCCTGCGCCTGGGCGAGGCTTGCCTCGGCCTGCGCCACCGCGATCCTGGCGTCTGCGCTTTCCAGCGTCACCACCGTAGTCCCCGGCGTGACGCGATCGCCGCGCTTGACGGCGACGGTCTCGACCTGCGCCACCTCGATCGGCGCCAGCAGCACATAATCGCCCTCGACATAGCCGACGGCGAGCGGAGCGGCGGGCGCACAGGCGCCGAAGAGTTGAGCGGCAAGCGGCAAGGAGCAGAGGAAACTCATTGTCTTGATCCCATTTTGGGTTTTGATCCCATGCGGGCGGCCAGTATGGCGCTGAGATTGTCCGTCGTGACCGCCACGACCTTGGCGGCCTCGGCGGCGCCGATGTCGTTCCAGCCCATGCGGCGCTTCACCGCCTCGCGGCCGATGCGGAAATAGACGACCTGGCCGATCAGCGTGAACACGGTGAGCCGGGTCCGCTCGCTTTCGGCTGGCTCGCCGGTCGCCTGCTCCCAGAGATGGCATAGCCGGCGATGCGTCGGCTCGAACACGCCGTCATAGACACGGTCGAGCGCAGCCGTGGGATGCTGCAGTTCGCGCAGCAAGAATTGCACGATCTCGCCGGCGTGCGGCTGCGCCACGACGAAACCGACGATCCCCTCTATCGCGGCGAAAAGCTGCGCGCGCGCCGCCTCGGGATCGCCCGCCGGCGCGGCCTGGCCACTGGCTGGCGGCTGGCCGGCGGCCAGTGCCTGGCCGGCAACCGCCTGGACAGTCTCGACGATATAGTCGGCGACGGCGGCGCGGAGGCCTTCCTTGCCACCGAAATGATAGGCGATGGAGCCGATATTGGCCTGCGCCTCGGCCGCGATCTCGCGGGTCGAGGTGCCATCGAAACCCTGCCGGCCGAACAGTGTCAGCGCCGCCTGCACGAGCGCGGCGCGGGTAGGCTCCGCGGGTGATGTCTCGCGGCGGGAATTTTTGGCGTCGGGCAATTTGATCACGACAAGACTTTAATCAATCGATTGATTAAAGTCAACTTGTGTTCGGAGCTGTCTTGCCATCGCCCGCGGCAAACGCTTTAGTGCGGGGCCATGGGCAAGGAAGTCGAGCGTAAGTTCCTGGTCTCCAGCACCGCATGGCGGGAACTGGCCGAGGCGGATATCGGCATCCTCCAGTTCTATCTCGCCACGGCGCCCGGGCGAACCGTCCGCATCCGCATCAGCGACGGCGCTTCCGCCAAGCTGACGCTCAAATTCGGCAGCGGCACTCGCGAGCGCGACGAATTCGAATATCCGATCCCTCTGGCGGATGCCCTGGAGATGCTGGACTTCGCCATCGGACGTGTCATCGAGAAGACACGTCACCATGTTAGGCACCGCGGCTATCTCTATGAAGTCGATGTCTTTGGCGGTGCACTCTCGGGACTTGTGGTGGCCGAACTCGAGACTCCGGAAGATGTGCCGGACGAAATGCTGCCTGACTGGCTCGGCCGTGAAGTGACAGGCGAGCAGAAATTCTACAACGCGTCGCTCGCCCTCGGGGGGACACCGGAGATCGCCGCATGAGCTTTCGCATCGACCCGCGCCTGCCGCTGACCGGCGAGGTCAGGCGCATCCTTGCCGCGGAAATCGGCAAGGCGCTCCAGCATCTGGATGCGGCGCGCAGCCGGCCGGAACAGGGGCTGCACAAATGCCGCAAGCGGCTGAAGAGCGCGCGTGCCTTGCTGCGGCTGGTTCATTCCGGCGACGAAACATTCTGCACGACAGAGAACCAATGCTATCGCAACGTGGCGGCGCTGCTTGCCGCTCCCCGCGAGGCAACGGCGCTGATCGAGACCCTCGACCGGCTGGCGGCGGCTTTTCCCAAGGAGAGCGCCGATGGCGGGCTCGACGCCGTGCGCGAGAGGCTGGTCGCCCGTCAGCACGATTTGCATGAAGGCGCCGGCCTCCAAGCAGCGATCGGCGCGGCGACCGCTGTCTGCGAAGACGGCATGAAGCGGATCGAAAGCCTCGCCTTGCCCGACCAGCCGGAACAGGCGGCCGACGTGCTTGCCGAAGGCGCACGCGTCACTCTGCGCCGCGCCAAAAAGGCGCTCGACAAGGCCGGCGCGCGCGGCGAAGCCAATGATTTCCATGATTTGCGCAAGGCCGCCAAGACGCATGGCATGCACCTGTCCCTGCTGGGCAGGCTGTGGCCGACGCCGATCAAGGCGCGGCGCAAGGCGGTCGATGAACTGGGCGAGCGGCTCGGCGAACTGCATGATCTGTTCGTCATGCGCGCCCTGCTCGAGGCGGACGACGAGCCGCTGGGGCCGCTCGAGGACACAAAGCTTCTCGGCAAGCTCTTGAAGCGCTCGGAGAAGCAGTCGCGGAAGACTTGCCTCGCCGATGCAACCGAGCTGTTCGGCGACAGCCCCAAGCGCGCGACACGCAAACTGGCCCGCAAGGCGCGCGACGACCTGGCCGGCCCGACGCCGCATGACGAGACGAGCGCTTCCGCCGGCTGACCAAACGCCGGCGCGCTGGCACTCCCCCGCCGGCCCGTGCTAGTCACGCCCTACCATGACCGAGCCCGGCGACACGCTTCTGGATCGACTTGGCCGCTGGCTTGCCGGCCGGCTGCAGCAGGAATCCTCCGGCTACGAGCCCTATACCCCATCCGACGCCGAGACGCTGCGCCGCACGCTGGAGCCGGGCGACATCCTGCTGATCGAGGGCAACCAGAAGATTTCGGCTGCGATCAAATACCTCACCCAGTCGACATGGTCGCATGCGGCCTTCTATGTCGGCGACGCGCTGGCCGAACCGGAGGACGGAACCGAGCGGCGGCGGCTGATCGAGGTGACGCTCGGCGCAGGCTGCGTGGCGGTACCCCTGTCGCGCTATCGCAGCTACAACACCCGCATCTGCCGGGCGAGCGGGCTCACTCCGGAGGACCGCGATCATGTCGTCGCCTTCATGATCGGCAAGCTTGGCCTGAGATACGACCTCAAGAACATTTTCGACATGTTGCGCTACTTCTTCCCGACGCCGCCGGTGCCGGTGCGCTGGCGCCGCCGCATGCTGGCCTTCGGCTCCGGCGACCCGACGCGGGCCATCTGCTCCTCGCTGATCGCCGAGGCCTATGGCCAGATCCACTACCCGATCCTGCCCGAGATCACCCGTGCGCCGGGCCGCGCTTCGGCGCAGTCGAGCTATATGCGCAAGGAAATCCTGCACATTCGCCACCACTCGCTCTACACGCCGCGCGACTTCGACCTGTCGCCGTTTTTCCGCATCGTCAAGCCGACGCTGGAATATGGTTTCGACTACCGGCAGATGGTCTGGGACGACAAGGCTGCCGAGACGAAGGCGGCCGAATAGCATTCCTTTCAAGCTGGAAGCGGGCGCCGTGCTTTCGCGGCGGGCTGCTCGTGCGGGCGCGCACCAGCATCGCGCGGGTGCGGGCCGATCGGCATGATCGCAGGGAACGGCGTCGCCCCGAAGGCGAACGTGAATTTGTAGCCGGTGAGCCCGTCCTCGGGCGTCGTATGCTGGTCGTGATGAGCGAGCAGCTTGGCGCGCTCGGCGAGTTCCTCCGCCTCGCGCCGCACCATCTCCGCCGTCTCCGGCCGCATCCGCCTGGAGAAGCTGACGAAAGTCGCCTCCTTGTCGATATGGGTGATGGCCCAGCCGATGAAATTCTTGTTGGTCATCTCGAACAGCGGCCTCAGCGGCCCTTCGAAATTCCACTGGATCGGCGTCTCGACCAGCAACCTTGCCGAAAGACCCCGGCCGAGCGCGATCAGGCCGAGTTCCTCGAGGTCGCGCAGATAGAGGAACATCGAGGCCTCGCTCAGGCCTTGCGAGTGCATGATGCCTTCGGGCGTGAACTTTTCCGACAGCATGACGAAGATGAACAGCAGCGCCGGCCGGCCGGCGAGCCGGCGCTCGATCTCGGGCGCGATGTGGTTGACCGGCCCTGGCCCGCGGTTCATCGAGCCGAGCACGTTTTCCAGCTCGACGCCGGCGGCCGTGCAGATTTCCACCAGCCGGTCGAGCTTGCAGTTGCGCTCGTGGAAGATGCGCTTCACCGTGGGCTCGGAAACGCCCATGCGTTCGGCAAGCCCGCGATAGGTGACGCCCTTGGCCTTCAGCGTCCGCTTCAGCGCCTCGAAGATCGGACCGTTCATGGGATGCACCTCTTGCCGGCGGTTTCGTATCGGTATTCGATACTAGCGGCAATCAGGCTTTCCGAAAAGTATCGAAAATCCTAGCTCTGGCCTGTCATCACAGGAGAACAGCCATGAACCGCCTCTCAGCCTTTGTCGTCGCCATCGGTATCGCCGCCGCACCAGCCGCCCAGGCCGGTGAGCTCTGGCGCGCCACGGGCCTCGAACAGCCGGAATCGGCGCTCTACGACGCCGCCAACAACCGCATCATCGTCTCCAACATCGTAGGCAATCCCGGCGTTGCCGACGGCAACGGTTATCTCTCGGTGCTGTCCCTCGACGGCAAGACGATCACCCAGCACTGGACCGACGGCATGGACGCGCCCAAGGGCATGGCGATATCGGGCGGCAAGCTCTATGTCGCCGACATCACCAAGGTCCGCGTCGTCGATCTCGCCAGCGGCAGGCTGATCGCCAGCATCGTGGTGCCGAATGCCGTCTTCCTCAACGACATGACCTCGGACCACACAGGCAAGGTCTATGTCAGCGACATGCTGGCCGACACGATCTATCGCGTCGACGGCGACGGGCCGGAGCTGTTCGTCCGGGATGCGCTGCTGGCTTCGCCCAACGGCGTCTTCGCCGACGGCGACAGGCTGATCGTCGCCTCCTGGGGCAAGGGCATCAGGCCCGACTTCAGCACTGCCGAGCCGGGCGGGCTGCTCGCCATCGACCTCGCCAGCAAGGCGATTTCGCCGCTGCCAGGCGCGCAGAAATTCGCCGACCTCGACGGCGTCATCGCTATTGGCGACACCATCTATGCCACCGCCTACATGACCGGCACGCTCTACCGCTATAAGGCCGGCGGCGCGCCGGAAGCAGTGGCGCATTTCAAGCCGGGCAGCGCCGACATCGGCACCGACGGCAAGTCGATCCTCTACGTGCCGCTGATGAACGAGGGCGAAATCGCGGCGCTGAAGCTCGACTGAGGGCTCGCCAATGACCCAGGCCTGACGCCTTGAAACTTTTTGAGACCCTGTCCATTCGCGTCAAACCAGATGCCTGAGCGGTTCGTCCTTTCCGTGAAAGACGAACCGCTCGAGCCGTCACCTCATGCCGCCGATGTTGTAGCCGCCGTCCACCAGGATGCTTTGGCCAGTCACGTACGACGCCTCCGGACTGCTCAGCCAGGTGACAGCACCGGCAATATCGTCCGGTTGCCCGATGCGCCCGAGGGCAGTATGCGCGCCGATCGCAGTGACCGCTTCGGGCGGCAACACGCTGGTCATCGGGGTATCGATAACGCCCGGACTGACGTTGTTTATGCGAATACCGTCTCTGCCGATTTCGAGTGCTACCGCACGAACCATGGCATCCAAGGCACCCTTGCTAGCGGCATAGATCGAGAGATTCACGTTGCCGCCAGTCGCAGCGACCGATGATGTGTTTATGATGGATCCGCCGTGACCCTGCTTGCGCATCTGGATAACCTCGTGCTTCACGAGAAGCCAGACACCCTTGACGTTGGTCGCAAGCACCTGATCGACGTCATCCGTGGTCAGATCCTCGATCGGCTTGTAGGCCGTGATGCCTGCATTGTTGAATGCGATATCCAGCCGGCCGAATTTTTCCACGACCGTGCCGATCGTTTTCTCCACAGCGCGCTCATCCGTGACGTCGGCCGGCGCGACCATAGCCGTTCCGCCCGTTTCCGCGATCTCCCTCGCTACCGCTTCAAGTTCGGGCACCCGTCTTCCAACCAAGGCCACCTCAGCACCCTGGCGCCCGAATGCGAGGGCGGCGGCCCGGCCGATTCCGCTTCCGGCACCCGCGACCAGTACGACCCGGCCCGCGAACCTTTCCGGGTCGCTCCGTAGGATCGTCTTGTCCTGCAACTTTACCAACATCATCCAACTCCTTTCGAGATCGGTTTCAAACGTAGTGGGGATGGATATGTTGGAAAATGATCTATAATTGGCATGCCTTGTTGAGCAGGAAGCAACAATCATGAGAGGAAGCGACTTTGCCGAACTGATCGCGTTCGTCGCCGTTGCCGAGACGCGGAGTTTCGTGCGAGCGGCTTCAAAGCTCAATCTCTCCCGTTCGGCCTTGAGCCATACGATCCGCACGCTGGAGGAACGGGTAGGGACAAGACTACTCAACCGTACAACGCGCAGTGTATCCCTGACCGACGCCGGACGAACGCTGTATGCCCGGCTGCCCGTGGCATTTGCCGAAATCAAGGATGCCGTCGATGGCTTGAGCATCTATAGCGAGCGTCCGGCGGGCACCATTCGCCTGAACCTGCCCCGCGTAGCGGCGGAGGTGCTGGTCGCTTCGAAGCTTCCCGCCTTCGCGACCGCCTATCCCGCCATCCATGTTGAACTGACCGTCGAGGACCAGCTTTCGGATATTGTGGGTAGCGGCTACGACGCGGGAGTTCGTCCTGGCGGATTGCTTCATCAGGACATGGTAGCGGTCCGGCTTACACCGGACTTTCGCACCGCGATCGTCGGGTCACCCACATATTTCATGTCCAATCCGATACCAAGAATGCCGAAGGACTTGGTCGGGCATTCTTGCATCAATTACCGATGGACCGAGTCCGGCGTGCTTTATCAATGGCCGTTTGGCAAGGCAGGAGAACAGGTGGACGTTGAGGTAGCGGGTCCCCTGACGATGAACGATGCAGGCCTGACCGTCGCGGCGGCGCTTGCCGGGATGGGCTTGGCCTGCACGCTTGAAAGCAACATTACGCAGGAGCTGGCACAAGGGCGCCTGGTACGGGTATTGGCGGACTGGTGTCCGCCGTCTCCAGGCTTCTACCTCTATTATCCCAGCGGGCGCCTGCTTTCGGCGGCATTCAGGGCATTCATTGATTTCATGCACTGTAGCGAGGACGTCTCGCGCCAAGCCAAGGTTTCGATGGAGTGAGGCGCATTCCAACACGACGGTCCATCGACGGCGTGATCAAGAGGAGGATTGCGATGGAAGACATTGCGGAAGACCGCGACATCCCCACGGCTCTGGATCGTCACTGGGCTGCCTCCGATGCCGGTGACTTCGAGGCGGGGCATGAGATCTACCGGGAGGATGCGGTGCTCGACCATCCGCAATCGGGCGAGCGCATCCGCGGGCGGCGCAACATCCAGTCCTCCCGCGCCGCGCAGCCCAACCGCAAGCGCTTCAGCGGGCGGCGGATCACCGGCGCCGATGGTCTCTGGGTCACCGAATATGTCCTGACCTATGACGGGCGGCCCTCCTACACGGTCAGCATCATGGAGTTCCTCGACGGCAAGGTGGTGCGCGAGACCCAGTATTTCAGCGATCCGCTCGAGCCGGGATCGTCGCGCGCGCAATGGGTCGAGCGCATGCCGTGAGCCATGGGGAAGATCATCCGGCGATCGCCCGTCCTGAGCTGCCGGGCGAGACGGTCGCGCTCGCCCGCTTCCTCATCGGCAAGCTGGTGGTGCGCGATTTGCCAGAGGGCATGGTCAGCGGCCGCATCGTCGAGACCGAGGCCTATGTCGTCGGCGACGCCGCCGGGCATGGTTTCAGGGGGATGACCCCGCGCAACCGCTCGCTGTTCCTCGAGCGCGGCCACGCCTATGTCTATCTCGCCTATGGCGTCTCCATGATGCTGAATGTCTCGAGCGAGGCGGAAGGAATCGGAACCGGCGTCCTGATCCGGGCGCTCGAACCGCTCGAGGGCATCGCCATCATGCGGCGCAATCGCGGCGTCGAGCGCTTGCGCGACCTGGCGCGCGGGCCGGGCAGGCTGGCGGCGGCGCTGCGGATCGATCGGTCGCTCGACGGGCTCGACCTCTGCCGGAAAGGGCCTGTATGGCTGGCGAAGGACGGCCAAAAACCCGGCGAGATCGGGCAGGGCATCAGGATCGGCATTACCAAGGATGTGGACCGGCTGCTGCGGTTCTATGTCAGGGGAAGCCCGTTCGTCAGCGGTCCGAGCTCGCTCAACCCATGACGGCCGGCAGACCTCCTCCCTTGAGGGATGCTGGTTGCGAAGGGGCTGCCTCTCTCATTTCTCCGCCAGTTGCGTCCGTGCATCGCTGATCGAAGCGGCATAGGTCACCAGCGGCCGCTTGACGCCGTGGTTGATCAGGGTGCGCCGTATCTGCGCAGAGGCCCCCGATATGATGAAGCGCACACCGGCGCGCCTGGCCTTGTGGGCCGCGCTTTCGATGACATTGGCGGCCGTCGAATCGAAGAAGGGCACCGCCGAGCAGTCGAGGATGAAATTCTTGCGCTGGTCGGCAATGCGGTCGAGCACGCCGCCGACGGTGGAAGCGGCGCCGAAGAAGAAGGCGCCCGAGATGCGGTAGACGACGGTGTCGACGTCGCTCGCCTCGCTGGCATCATAGGCGCGGCCGCCGATGTCGGCGACATCGTCCTGCACCAGATCCGCCTCGACCGCGATCGACTTGGCCATGCGGTCGATGAACAGGATCGAGCCCAGCGCGAAACCGACGACGATGCCTTCGGTCAGGTCGCGGAAGACGACGATCAGGAAGGTCGCCATCAGCACCAGCGCGTCGCCGCGCGAGGCGCGCAACAGCGTCGCGAAGGCCTGTTTCTCGAACATGTTCCAGCAGACCACCGCCAGCACGCCGGCAAGCGCGGCAAGGGGGATGTAGCTGGCCAGCGGCGCCGCCACCAGCATGAAGACCAGCAGGAACAGGGAATGCAGCATGCCCGAGACCGGCCCATGCGCGCCGGCCCGCACATTGGTGGCGGTGCGGGCGATGGTGCCGGTGACGCAGATGCCGCCGAACAATGCGGATGCGATGTTGGCGAAACCCTGCGCCACCAGCTCGCAGTTGGAACGATGCCGCCGGCCGGTCATGCCGTCGGCAACCACGGCCGACAGCAGCGATTCGATGGCGCCGAGCAGCGCAAAGGCAAAGGCGTCCGGCAGCACCGCGACGATCTTGCCCATGCTGAGCGTCGGCAGCGTCGGAAACGGCAGGCTGCGGGGAATGCCGCCATAGCGGGTGCCGATGGTTTCAGCCGGCAACGCCAGCAGCGCCACCACCAACGAGGCAAGCCCGACGGCGATCAGCATGCCCGGCCAGCCCGGCCGCCAGCGCTTCACCGCGACAATGGTGACGATGGTCAGCACCGCCACCAGCGTCGCCGAGATGTTTATCGTGCCGGCGGCCTGCCCGATCGCCATTAATTTCGGCAGCAGCGGTCCCGGCTCCGGCCCCGCAAGCCTAAGCCCGAACAATTCGACGATCTGGCCGGAGAAGATGATGATCGCGATGCCGGCGGTGAAGCCGACCGTCACCGGATAGGGGATGAATTTGATATAGGTGCCAAGCCTGAGATAGCCGATGGCGAGCAGGAAGACACCGGCCATCATCGTTGCCAGGAGCAATCCATCGACGCCTTCGCGCCGGACGGTCGCCGCCACCAGCACGATGAAGGCGCCGGCCGGCCCGCCGATCTGGAAGCGGCTGCCGCCGAATGCCGAGATGATGAAGCCGCCGACGATGGCTGTGAACAGGCCGCGCTCCGGCGTCACGCCGGAGGCGATGGCGATTGCCATCGACAGCGGCAGCGCCACGATGGCGACGGTCAGCCCGGCCATGAAGTCGGCCTTGAACTGCGGCAGGTGGTAGCCTTCGCGCCAGACCGTCACCAGCTTGGGCGTGAACAATTCGGCAAATGTCGGGCTTACCGACCCTCGGGCCGACCCACGAGTCGACGCCGACTTATCGGTCGGTTGATGCACTGCCTGCCGTGTCTGATCCATGGACTGCCTTCCGCACATGAAGGCGGCGGGATCGTCGGCAGGAGTGTCGGCGGTCGCCGTCGCGACTTATGCCGGCTCAGCCCTGGGATCTGGCGGCACGGCGGGTTTGAGGCGCACGCCTCTGCCGCCGCGCTCGCTGGCCTGGTTCTCGCCGATCAACTCCACCCCGGCCTCGTCGAGCGCCTGGATGACCTTCATCAGCGTATCGACCACGCCCCGGACCACGCCATCGCTCGCTTCCATGCGCTGGATGGTCGGAAGCGAAACGCCTGCGCGTTCGGCGAGCGTCTTCTGGTCGATGCCGGCCAAGGCCCTTGCGGCACGCATCTGCGCGGCAGTGATCATCGGCCGGACCCCATGTCTGAGTCTGCAGGAATAAGGTATAATACCGTTGTCATGATGTTTCAAGCATCAATATAAATGTCTGAGGCATAAGCGCCTGCGCCTGATTGTCCATTTTTTCCGATACTTCCCGAGGATTGCAGGCTAGGGTGTTTCCATCTGGGCAGGGGGTAACGCGGTTGAATATTTTCAAGACCTTGATGACATCGGCATGCCTGCTTTCGATGGTTCTGGCTCTGGCAGGCTGTGGTGGACACCTCATCAACCGATTGATCTGAGCGCAGCCCGAGGGTGCAGTCAGGCGCCGTCGGTATCGTCGCTCACCACCTTGCGGCGCTGCAACACCCGCGCCGCCAGCCAGCACAGCATCGCCCAGGCGAAGCCCGCGCACCAGCCGGCCAGCACGTCGGACGGCCAGTGGACGCCGAGATAGATGCGGCTGACGCCGACCAGCACCGTCGTCAGCACGGCCAGCGACAAGACGTAGATCTTCGTCGCCCTGCCATGCAGGAAGCGCGCCGCGAGCGAACCGAGCGTGAGATAGGTCACCGCCGACAGCATGGCGTGGCCGCTCGGGAAGGAAAGCGACGTCTCGCTGACCAGATGCGAAACAAGCTCGGGCCGCGGCCGGTCGACGCCGACCTTCAGCAGGTTCGACAGCACCTGGCCGCCGGCCACGGCGACGAAGATGAGAAGGGCCGTCCCCGGCCGGCGGATCAACAGCAAATAGAGGATCGTTGCCGTCGTGATCAGTACCACCACGCTGCCGCTGCCGAGGCTGGTGATATCGCGCATGGCGCCTTCCAGCCACGATGGGCCGATCGGAATTGCCGGTTGGCCAACCTGGCGGAAGGCAAGCAGGATTTCGGTGTCGAAGGCGTGCGGCGCGGATGCCCGCGCCACCTCCATCAGCTCCACGAAGCCCCACAGGCCGCCGGCGATGATCAGGCCGGCCAGCAGCACCGGGAATTCGATGCGGTTGAGCAGGGTGCTTGCGATGTCTTTCATCGGGCCGGTGTCACAATCTTCATCTCGATCAACGCCCCTGCAGATAGGGCCCGAGCGTGATCAGCGCCACGGCGGCGATCGCCAGCACGATGCCGGCGGCCTGCAGCGCGTTGACGCGCTCGCCGAAGAACACCAGCGCCACGACGTTGACCGAGACCAGCTGGATGACCGCCGAGAGGCTGAACGACACCGACATGCCGAATTCGCGGATCAGCCGCAGCATGATCAGATTGCCCAGCGAGTAGAGCGCGAGCGTCAACAGGATCTTGCCCAGGCTCGGCGCCAGTCCCCATTGCTTGGCGGCGGTTGCCGCCAAAAGGAAGATCACCGTCGAAAAGCCAAGCTGCAGCAGTCCCGAAAAACTCAACGTCCCATCCCCCTCGAAGCGGCTGCCGCCGCATGTGCCGCGGACCTTGTTTCCGAAGCGCCTCGACACGTCAAGCGACCTCGTTCTAACGAAGGTCTTGGCAACGGCAAGACTGAGGCTCAATGTGCCGATATCGCCCAGCTTGTTCGATCTAAGGGCGATCAGGGGCCCATGATTCGTATTCTGCAGAATTTGGCGCGGCGCTGGAGCGAGCTTTCCCTTGCCCTGCAATTCCTCGTTGCCGGCGGCTTTGGCCTGCTGGCCGTCATGCTGGTGGTGGGTGCCTGGGTGACGTCGCAGATCCGGGACGGCGTCACCCGCAATTCGGCCGCCACGACGGCGCTCTATGTCGACAGCGTGATCGCGCCGCTGCTGCCGGACCTGCGCAAGAGCGAGCAGCTCAGCGAGTCCGTCAAGCAGGCGCTCGACGAGACGCTCGGCCAGGGCGCGCTCGGCAAGCGCCTGGTCTCGTTCAGGCTCTGGCGCCGAGACGGCACCGTGCTCTACGCGAAAGATGCAACTTTGATCGGCCGCCGCTTTGATCTGACCGACGATCTGCGGTCCGCCTTCAAGGGCAACGTCACCGCCCAATTCGATACGTTCGACGAAACCGAAAGCAAGGAGCGGGCCGCGGGCGTGCCGTTGATGGAGATCTACAATCCCGTGCGCGAACCCTGGTCGGGCGAGGTGGTGGCCGTCACCGAATTCTTCGAGGTCGCCACCGATTTCAAGGCCACGCTGGCCTCTGCCCTGCTGTCGAGCTGGCTGATCGTGGCCGGCACCACCCTGACGGCTTTTCTGCTGCTGTCGAGCATCGTGCTGCGCGCCAGCCGCACCATAGACGATCAGCGCGGGGCGCTGCGCCGCCAGGTGTCGGAATTGCAAGGCCTGGTGACGCAAAACAGCGCCTTGCGGCAGCGTGTGCAACGGGCGTCCCGGCGCGCCACCGCGCTCAACGAACGATATTTGCGCCGGATCGGCGCCGACCTGCATGACGGACCGGCGCAACTCGTGGCCCTGGCGGCGCTGCGCATGGACAGCCCGGTATTTTCCGGCGACGGCCATTGGGGCGAAAACCGCGCGACCGAGGTCGCGATGATCCGCAAGACGCTGGAGGATGCGATGCGCGAAATTCGCGGTATCTGCACCGGTCTGGTCTTGCCGCAGATCGAAACGGCCGCGGCAACGGACATATTGCGGATGGCGGTCGACGAACATCAGCACCGGACGGGAACGTCCGTGCTGCTCACGCTGCCCAGGCATTTGCCTGATCTCGGCACTTCCGAAAAGATCAGCATCTATCGTTTCGTGCAGGAAGGGCTGAACAATGCCTATCGCCACGGGCGGGCCAAGGATCAGACGGTGCGGGCCGGGATGAAGAATGGCAGGCTTTTTGTCGAAGTGTCGGATAGCGGGCCGGGTTTCGATCCGGCGCGGGTCGACGGGTTGGGTCTCGCCGGTCTCAGGGAGCGGGTCGAAAGCATTGGCGGCCAGTTCGAGACCTTGACCGGAGCGCAAGGCACGCGATTGGTGATCAGTCTTTCGATCGAGGAGCAAGCATGATTGGCGCTATCCGCATCGCTATCGTCGACGATCATCCGCTGTTTCGTGAAGGCGTGACGCGCAGCCTGTCGGAGATCGGAGGTTTCGAGATCGTCGGCGAAGGCGCGACAGCGCAGGATGCCGAACGCATTGCCTCGACGGTGCAGCCTGACATATTGCTGCTCGACATCTCCATGCCGGGCGGCGGCCTGTCCGCCGTTGCCAGCATCCTTGCCGACCATCCAGCGCAGAGGATCGTCATGCTGACGGTTTCGGAGACCAATGCCGATGTAACCACGGCGCTGAACGCAGGCGTGCAGGGCTATATCCTCAAGGGCGTCGGATCGCGCGCGCTCGCCGACATCCTGCGCAATGTGGCAGCCGGCGAGGGTTACCTTACGCCGACGCTGTCGGCACGGCTGCTTTCCGATCTCCAGTCCCCGCAATCTGCCGACGGCGTGGCGGACCGGCTGCGGCAACTGACCGAGCGGCAGGCGGAAATCCTGCGGCTGGTGGCGGAAGGGCTCAGCAACAAGGAGGTTGCCTTGCGCCTGGAGCTGCAGGAGAAGACGGTCAAGCACCACATGACCGGGGTGCTGTCCAAACTCAATGTGCGAAACCGCACTGAAGCGGCTCTCATGGTGCGCGAGTTCCGCGACCGGGACAGAAATCGCTCTTAGAGCAGCTCCAGGAAAAGTGTGAAACGGTTTTCCCGGGCAAAACGCATGGCGCTTTCCCCCGGGGAACTGCGTCAAACAACAGCCAGGCCATTGCGGACCGCGCAAGGGCTGGACAAAGGAAGGTCACCCCGCCGGGGCGGCGGAGGTGACGTGTGAAACCGGCCGTTGCCTGCTGGCCAGTTTCACAAGGCTTTCAGACGGCTGACATCGGCCGGCGTGGCCCGGCGGTCGATGATCGTGCGACCCAGCGCATCCTTCATTTTGAAACGGCCGTTCTCGATCTTTTCGGTGATGCCGTCGGGATGTGTGACCGTGATCTTGTTGCCGCTCACCTCGACCTTGTCACCGGTCGTGCCGTTGACATGGCCGGCGCCTTTGGTGCTCTGACCCTTGCCGGACGGCGAGTTGTCACCGCTGCCAGCCGTTGCGGAATTGCCGCCGTTTCCATTTCCGTTATCGCTGCTGCTGCCGCCGCTGTTACCGCCACCGCCGCCGCCGTTGCCACCATTACCGCCGCCATTGCCGCCCCCGCCGCCGTTACCACCGCCACCGTTGCCGCCATTACCGCCGCCACCGTTGCCGCCGGCCTGTGCTGATGCGGCGTCGATTCCGGGGGCGGAGCCGTGCAGGGCAATTCGATAGGGAACGATGGTCAGCGCCAGCGCCGCCGCCGAAACGAGCGCCAGCCGGCAGCACCGGGCCGTGATCGATCCGCGCATCCTGATCTCCGTCGATTGAGCCGGCGCGCCCACCCCAACGTTGCAACCAGCAACATCGCCGAAAGATGTATTGGCCGGAAGCGACCTCCGACCGTTGCGTTTGTCCTCCAGGACTTTTGCAAGCGCAAGATTGGACCAAAGTCCTAGGTACACACGGGCAAGTCGCCTCGCCCTGAGCCTTCGGGCCTATATGATGTCACGAAAATGTGATCGGCCTGGCGTAGGGGTCGAACAGGCAACAAGCTCCACCCACTCCAAAGCCAGAGGCCCATCGTGACCGAACATCGCTCCCCCGACGCCCGATTCCGCACCAGCCTGCTCGAGGAAAACGAAGGACCGGCCACCAACCCCACCGACAACCGCACCATGGGCGAGATCATCGCGGCGCGGTTCTCGCGCCGGGGATTCCTGAAGGGATCGCTCGCCGTCTCGGCGATCGCCGCGACCGTCGGCCCGCTGGCCATGATCGCCGCCGACGATGCCCGCGCCGCGGAAGGTTCCGCCTTCCAATTCGACGAGCTCGAGGCCGGCATCGACGACAAGCATCATGTCGCGCCGGGCTACGACGCCGACGTGCTGTTGCGCTGGGGCGATCCGCTGTTTGCCGATTCGCCGGAGTTCGACCCGACGAAACAGTCGGCCGAGGCGCAGGCCAGGCAGTTCGGCTACAACAATGACTATGTCGGCTACATCGCGATCGACGGCTCGGCCGAGCACGGCCTGCTCGTCGTCAACCACGAATACACCAACCCGCATCTGATGTTTCCGGGCATCGTTGCGATCGTCGAGAAGGACGGGAAGAAGAAGGCCGAGGTCGCGCCGCTCACGAAGGAGCAGGTCGATGTCGAGATGGCGGCGCATGGCGGCACCATCGTCGAAATCCGCAACTATGGCGGCAAATGGCAAGTGGTGCGCGACGGCAAGCTCAACCGCCGCATCACCGCCACCACCGAGATGGCGTTGTCGGGCCCGGTCGCCGGCCATAACCGCGTCAAGACCAATGCCGACCCGTCCGGCACGAAAGTCTTCGGTACTTTCAACAACTGCGCCGGCGGCGTCACCCCTTGGGGCACCTATGTGATGGCCGAGGAGAACATCCACGGCTATTTCTCCGGCGAATTGCCCGAGGGCCACAAGGAAGCCGCCAACTACAAGCGGCTCGGCATTCCGGAAGGCGCCTACGAGTGGGGCGCGCATTACGACCGCTTCAACCTCGCCAAGGAGCCGAACGAACCCAATCGCTTCGGCTGGATCGTCGAGGTCGACGTCAACGATCCGAATTCGACGCCGAGGAAGCGCACCGCCATGGGCCGCTTCAAGCATGAGGGCGCCGAATCCATCGTCGCCAAGGACGGCCGCGTCGTCTTCTATCTCGGCGACGACGAGCGCTTCGACTATGTCTACAAATTCGTCACCAAGGGCACGTTCAGCGCCGACGACCACGCCGCCAACAAGGACCTGCTCGACGAGGGCACGCTGCATGTCGCCAAATTCGCCGAGGACGGCACGGTGGACTGGCTGCCGATCGTCTTCGGCCAGGGGCCGCTGACCGCCGTGAACGGCTTCGCCGGCCAGGCCGACGTGCTGATCGAGACGCGGCGCGCCGCCGATCTGCTCGGCGCCACCAAGATGGACCGGCCAGAGGACATCCAGCCCAATGGTGTCAACGGCAAGGTCTATGTCATGCTGACCAACAATTCAAAGCGCAAGGCCGATCAGGTCGATGCCGCCAATCCGCGTGCCGAGAATGCCTTCGGCCACATTATCGAGATCACCGAGACCGATGGCGATTTCACGGCCACCAAGGGCAAATGGGAAGTGCTTTTGAAATGCGGCGATCCGTCGGTTGCCGATGTCGGCGCCACCTTCTCGACGGCGACGACGGCTCATGGCTGGTTCGGCATGCCCGACAATTGCGCGGTCGATTCGGCCGGGCGCCTGTGGGTCGCTACCGACGGCCAGGGCCCGAAGGCCACCGGCCGCACCGATGGCCTGTGGGCGGTCGACACGGAGGGGGCTGCGCGGGCAACTTCGAAGCTGTTCTTCCGCGTGCCGATCGGCGCGGAAATGTGCGGCCCGCTGTTTGCGCCCGACGACCAGACCGCCTTCGTCGCCGTCCAGCATCCGGGCGATGGCGGCGAGGATTGGGAAGGTTTCGGCCGGCCGTCCTACTATGAGGATCCGTCGACGCGCTGGCCGGACTTCAAGCCCGAAATGCCGGTGCGGCCGTCGGTCGTCGCCATCACCAGGCAAGGCGGCGGCAAGATCGCAGTGTGATATCAGGCCTTGCGAATCTTGAGGGAGGGGTTCGGTTGGCGACCGTCCCTCCTGCGGCGTGGAGTCTATTCAAACTCCGGGAAAGATTGGCAATTTACACATGGCGCCCTACCTCCGCGGTCAGGAGACCGCCATGTCGAAGTCAGTCTATGAGGGAAAGCGCTACGCGCTTATCCCGGGAAAACCGCTCACACTTTTCCTGAAATTGCTCTAACGGCCGGCTCCGGCGATCCGCCTGGCGATGGCCTTGCCCAGTATGACGGCATTGGCGAAGCAGCCGCGAATGCTCGGCCGCATGCCGGTGAACCACAGGCCGGGCAGTTTCGGGTCGGCTTCATCGCCATTGAAGACCGGGACACCCTTGGCGTCGAGGACGCCGAGATTGCCGACCATGCGTTCCAGCCCGGTGCGGTAGCCCGTGGCGGCAATGACGATATCGGGATCGATCAGGCGACCATTGGCCAGGATCACCCCGTCGCGGGTGAATTCGCGTATCGCCGGAACCACGGTGATCTTGCCCGACTTGATGGCGTCGACGGCGCCGTCATCCGCGGCGATCGCGGTGTAGTCCGAGGCCAGGCGGCTGGCGCCGCCCGACGGCGCGGGCGGCATGCCGAATTTGGTGAGATCGCCGAAAACCAGGCGCTGCGTCGCGGCCATCACCGCGTCGGCGACGCGGATCGGCAAACGCGCCATGAGCGGCGAAAGCCGGTGCACGGCGATCTTGCCGATGCGCTTGGGCAGAAGCGCGGGGCCATTGCGGGCCGACAGCCAGAGAGAAGCCGTATCCACGCCGGCCAGATGATTGAGGGCATCGAAGCCCGAATTGCCGGCGCCGACGACCAGCACCTTCTTGCCGGCATAGGACTTGGCGTCGCCAAAATCCGCCGAATGGATGATCCGGCCCGCGAAGGCCTGCATGCCCGTCCACTGCGGCGTGAAGGGCTCCTTGTCGCGGCCGGTGGCGACGATGACATGACGCGCCAGGCGCGAGCCGGCGCCGGTGCGCACCAGCCAATGGTCGCCCCTGAAGACGAGGGTCTCGACGGCGACGCCGAACTCCACCGGCAACTGGTTCGCCTCGCGGAAATCGTTCATATGGCGGATGACGACATTCCTGGGTGGAAAGGCTGGCGTGCCTCCAGGATAGGAAAGGCCGGGCAGCGCCGAGAGATCGCGATGGGTGTTGAGATGCAGCTGCGGGTGCCGCCGATGCCAGGGTTCGGCCAGCCGGCTCTCCTGCTCCAGGATCGCCACCGGCACGCCAGCCTTGATCAGGGCCTGCGCGGCAGCCAGTCCGGCGGCACCGGCGCCAATGACAATCGCCGGCTCGACCGCCGCCACCTGCTCCCCCTTCGGTCTGGGTGTCGTATCAGCCATTCGCTCTCAAAATCCATTCAACCGCCGCATCCTGCAAGCTCTCAGGACGCTGTAACCGTTTGATCGCGCGCAGACCCAAACAGCGGATCGATGCGCTCAAGTGCCTTGCGCCGCCAGTGCGCAAACAACTCCCATCGCGCAAATGCGGCTAAACCAACGACATGGAACGGAATGCCCGCTTCCGTCCGAAACCATGCAGCCCTATATGGCATATCAGCGGCATCGGCGATAATCAGGTCGCGGCAATGTGATTGATTCGAGTTCCGAGGGGCTGGCGGATCTCGTTACCGACACAGGAATTCGAAACCTCGCGATTTCGGCTTCCCGTTAAAAATCAAGGCGCCGTGGTGCGTCTGGCGTGCCGAAAGGCACGTCGCGCCACAGACGGCACGCGGAATCCGGACCATGCCCTCCTTGCGGATCTATTTCGACAAAATCCTCGAGGGTGCCTCGCCCAAGGTCGAGCGCCAGGCGTTGACGCATGTCGAACGGCTGGCGATGGTCCGTCGCCATGGCGACTTCTCGCTCGCCTATTCGACGGCCGTACAGCGCAAGCTTTCCTATTTTGGCGACGCCGACGGCTACATCGCCTTCGGCACCAAGATGAAGCATCATTTCGCGCTTGGCGATCCGGTGGCGGCGCCGGCCCGGCGGCCCGACTATATCAGGCGCTTCGTCGAGACCGCCGGCGACCCATGGTTCGTGCAGATTGGCGAGGAGACCGCGCGCGTGCTGGCCGGGCTCGGCTACATGATCAACCGGCTGGGCATCGACACCCGCCTCGCCCTGCCCGAGCACGACTTTTCCGGCAAGCGCAACGAGACCGTGCGCTATTCCGAGCGCTGGCTCTTGAAGAAGGGCTTTTCGTTCGAGGAAGACAAGCGGACGGTATTCCTCGACGAAATCGCCCGGCTGTCCGGGAACTGGCGCGGCGACCGCATCGTCAAGCGCTGGGAGATGGGTTTTCTCAACCGCCCATTCTACGATCAGCTCGGCACAGACATGCGCCGCTTCGTCCTGCATGGCCCCGATGGCGAACTCATCGCGCTGCTCGATTTCGATCCGTTGTTTCGCGACGGCAAGGTCATCGGCTACACCACCGCCTTCAAGCGCAAGCACATCGATGCCTCGCCGCACGCCGAGATCGGCCTGACCAAGTTCGCCGTCGACCGGTTTCGCGAAGAGGGCATTTCGGTGGTCACGCTCGGCCTGTCGCCGCTTCTCGACGTCACCCCCAGCGGATTTGCCGAAAGCGATTTCTGGCGCAACACTTTTCAGCGCGCCTATTCTTCGCCATGGGTCAACCGCCGCAGGTTCAACCTGCAGGGCCAGGCGGCATTCAAGCGCCGCTTCCATGGCATGGAAGAGCCGGTCTACATCGCTTTCCGCAAGGGGACCTATGTCGAGATGCTGGGCCTGCTGCGGCTGGTGAAAGCAATCTAGGGACCCGGCGCGGCCCTGGCCAAAGCCTTTCATTCGTCATTCCTGCGCCGCGTCGAACGACGAATGCCGGGATGGAAGATATTTCCGCACCATTGCGCCAATTCGCAAAATCATTCCTCTACTAAATTTATAGATCTACTTAGCCTTGTCCCTCGTCCAACCGGCGAGGACGTTTTCCCGGCGCCGATCCGCAGCGAAGGAGAGGGATCATGTTCAATCTGACCAAGCGCTTCAATCTAACCAGACGCGTTTTCGGCATCGGCCTGCTCGCCGCTACCGTCGGCCTGTCGTTCGGCGCCGCCGCGCAGGAGCTGAAGCAGCTCAACATCGGCTATCAGAAGACCGGCCTGCCGGTGATCGCCCGGCAGCAGCAGGTGATCGAGAAGGCGCTTGCCGACAAGGGCGTCACCGTCAAATGGGTGGAATTCACCGCCGGCCCGCTACTGGTCGAGGCGCTCAATGTCGCCGCCATCGACGCCGGCTGGACCGGCGACGCACCGCCGATCTTCGGCCAGTCGGCCGGCGCCAACATCGTCTATGCGGCGGCACTGCCGTCCAATGGCGAGGGCGAGGCGATCTTCGTCAAGCCGGCCTCGCCGGTCCAGTCTGTCGCCGACCTCAAGGGCAAGCGCGTCGGCGTCGGCAAGGGCACCTCTGCGCATAATCTGCTCGTCGCCGCGCTGGAAAAGGCTGGCGTTCCCTTCGATCAGATCACGCCGGTCTATCTCAGCCCCGCCGATGCGGCCGCCGCCTTCGCCAGTGACCAGATCGACGCCTGGGCGGTCTGGGACCCGTTCTTCGCCATTGCCGAAACACGCTACCAGCCGCGTGTGCTGGCCCGCTCCGCCGAGGTGCTCAAGGTCAACACCTATTTCCTCGCCAACAAGGATTTCGCCAAGGCGCATCCCGAAATCATCACCACCACCATCGCCGCCCTTGGCGAGGCGGCGAAATGGGCCGACCAGAACCGCGACAAGGTGGCCGAGGCGCTGCACGAGGTGACCGGTGTGCCGCTCGACGCCCAGACCATCGCCGCCAACCGCAGCAAATTCGGCATCTTTCCGATTACCGACGAGATCACCGCCGGCCAGCAGGCGACCGCCGACCGCTTCTACAAGCTCGGCCTGATCCCGAAGGCGGTCCGCATCTCGGACGCCGTGTGGACCGCGCCGGGCAACTGATTCTTCTCGTGCGGCGCCGGGCGGAAACGTCCGGCGCCTTTGCCGTTTGTGCCTACGTATCCAGGGAGATCCGCACGTGACTGCGCCAGACATGACCACGCCAGCCAGCCCGCTCGATTTCTTCTGGTTCATCCCGACGCATGGCGACGGCTCCTATCTCGGTTCCGAGGAGCAGCAGCGGCCGCCGGAGTTCGGCTATTTCAAGGAGATCGCGCAGGCGGTCGACCGGCTCGGTTTTCCCGGCGTGCTGCTGCCGACCGGACAGAATTGCGAGGATTCCTGGATCACCGCGACAGGCCTTGCGACGCTGACCGAAAAGCTGAAGTTCCTCGTCGCTCTGCGGCCCGGGGTGACGCTGCCGACCTTTGCCGCGCGGCAGACCGCGGCACTCGACCGGCTGAGCAATGGCCGCCTGCGGCTCAACGTCGTGGTCGGCGGCAATCCGACCGAGCTCGCCGGCGACGGCGTCTTCCTGCCGCATGATGAGCGCTATGCCCAGGCGCATGAATTCCTGACCATCTGGCGTGGTCTCGTCTCGGGCGAGCGCGTCAATTTCGACGGCAAATATTATCGCGTCGAAAACGGCCGCCTCGACCTTCTGCCGCTGCAGGAGCGGCCGCCGCTCTATTTCGGTGGATCGTCCGACGCCGGCCAGGATCTCGCCGCCGACCTCGTCGATATGTATCTGACCTGGGGCGAGCCGCCGGCGCAGGTGGCCGAGAAGCTCGCTTCGGCGCGCAAGAAGGCGGCGCTGCGCGGCAGGAAACTGCGCTTCGGCATCCGGTTGCATTTCATCGTGCGCGAAACGGAGGACGAAGCCTGGCGCGCCGCCGACCGGCTGATCCGCCATGTCACCGATGCCCAGATCGAGAATGCGCAGGCCCGCTTCCTCAACCAGATGGATTCGGTCGGCCAGCGCCGCATGGCCGAACTGCATGGGGGCCGTCGCGACGGGCTCGTCGTTTCGGCGAACCTGTGGGCCGGCGTCGGCCTGGTGCGCGGCGGCGCCGGCACCGCGCTGGTCGGCACGCCGGAGCAGGTCACGCAGCGCGTCCGCGAATACCAGGCGATCGGCATCGACACCATCATCGGCTCGGGCTACCCGCATCTGGAGGAAGCCTACCGCGTCGCCGAGCTCTTGTTCCCGCGCCTCGGGCTCGGCACCAGGCGGCAGCGGGCGCATCGCGACATCGCCAACGAATTCTCGGTCGGCTTCCATGGTGCTGCCCGCCTGCAGGCCTCCTCATGAACTTTTCCGCGCGCCTCCACGCAAATGCCATCGGCTGGATGCTGCCGGTCCTGGTGATCGCCGGCTGGGAAGCCGCATCGCGCGCAGGCGTCATGCCGGCCAATGTGCTGCCGGCGCCAAGTGCTGTCGCCGAGGCCTTCTGGCGGCTGACGCTTTCGGGTGAACTGATCCGCAACATCGCTGTTTCGACGGCGCGCGCGCTTGCTGGCTTTGCCATAGGCGGCTCGATCGGCTTCGCGCTCGGCCTTGCCAACGGGCTGTCGCGGCTCAGTCGCGGCCTGACCGACACCACGCTGCAGATGATCCGCAACATCCCGCATCTGGCGCTGATCCCGCTCGTCATCCTGTGGTTCGGCATCGACGAGGAAGCAAAGCTGTTCCTGGTGGCGCTCGGCGTGTTCTTTCCGATCTACGTCAACACGCTGCTCGGCATACAGAGCGTCGATCCGCAGCTGGTCGAGATGGGCCGCGTCTACGGCATGGACCGGCGCGCCCTGTTCTTCCGCGTCATCCTGCCCGGCGCGCTGCCGGCGATCTTCGTCGGCCTGCGCTATGCGCTCGGCATCATGTGGCTGACGCTGATCGTCGCCGAGACCATCTCGGCCAGTTCCGGCCTCGGCTACATGGCCATGCAGGCGCGCGAATTCCTGCTGATCGATGTCGTCGTGCTGTCGATCCTGATCTACGCGCTGCTCGGCAAGCTCGCCGACAGCCTCGCCCGCCTGCTCGAGCGGCTGTCGCTCGGCTGGCATCCCGCCTTCCAGAACGGATGAGGTTTCGATGCCAGCCGCCAGCCTGACCTCCGTCCGTTCCTTCGTCGCCGCGCCAGCGCCGGCGCGCCCGGCGATTTCTGTCGAAGGCCGCCGCGCCTTCGCCTTCAAGGGCGTGGAAAAACGCTTCGGCGACAAGATCGTGCTCGACGGCATCGACCTTGACGTGCCGGCCGGGCAGTTCGTCGCCGTCATCGGCAAGAGCGGCTGCGGCAAGAGCACGCTGCTCAGGCTGCTGGCCGGGCTAGACCAGCCGACGTCGGGATCGCTGACGCTGGGCGCCGGGGAAGCGGGCCACAGCCGCACGCGCTTCATGTTCCAGGAGCCGCGCCTGCTGCCCTGGGCCAGCGTGGTGAAAAATGTCGAGATCGGGCTGACCGGCATCGCTGCCGGCCAGGACGCAAGGCAACGCGCGCTCGACATTCTAGGCGAGGTTGGCCTGGCCGACCGCGCCGACGAATGGCCCTCGGTGCTGTCCGGCGGCCAGAAGCAGCGGGTGGCGCTGGCCCGCGCGCTGGTCGGCCAGCCGCAGATCCTGGCGCTCGACGAGCCGCTCGGCGCGCTCGACGCGCTGACCCGCATCGAGATGCAGCAATTGCTGGAGCGCATCTGGCTCGCCCAGAAATTCACCGCCGTGCTGGTCACGCATGATGTCGCCGAGGCGGTCGCGCTCGCGGACCGGGTGGTGGTGATCAGCGCCGGCAGGATCGCGCTCGACCTGGAGGTACCGGCGGCTAGGCCGCGCCGGCGCGGCTCGGCCGAGCTCGCCCGCCTCGAAGGCACGATCCTGGACCGGCTGTTCGGCTAGGGCTGTCTTGCGGATCGGAGGTCGATCGGGGAGAGGAAGGGCGCCAACCTTGTCGACCTCTCACCGAAGCTCTACCGGTTCGCCCATACCAGCCCGGCCAGGCCGAGCAGCATGGCGACGAGACCGATATAAAGCCATTGCGGCTGGCCGGTCATGAAGCTGCCGCCGATCACGCCGATGCCTTGCAGCGACCACACCGCACCGACAGCCAGCACAATCAAGGCCAGCAGATTTTTGGTCAGTCTCATTGACGGATCTCACTTTTCAAGTCGATCGTTCGCGGCGCCATGACCGTGACGAAAGAGCCAAAGGAATGAGCCCAATCATACCGAATTCTACTTGGATATTAATCCGGTATCTTGTCCAAGCGATCTCGCATATCGGGCCGAAGATCGTCGAAAATGAATCAAATCGCGCCGGAAACCCCCTGACAGACTGTTACCTTCCGACTCCAAACGTGTGATCTCGCCACGGAACGGACAGATGCTTGCCGCATTTCCTGCCTTATTTGGCACCTAACGGCTGGGCTCTGTCAAAAACGGAGCCATCCCTCAAATATGAAGACCCTAAACCAGACCGCGCTTGTCGCGGTAACGATCGCTGCTGGCCTGATGGTCGGTGCTTCCGCCACTTCGGCAACCGCCGCCGCCGGCCAGTGTGGCCGTGCTTCCTGGTACGCGCTGCACTCGCGCACCGCATCGGGCGAGCGCATGAACCCGTCGGCGTTGACCGCCGCCCACCGCACGCTGCCGTTCGGCACCAAATTGCGGGTCACCAACCAGAACAATGGCCGCAGCGTCGTCGTGCGCATCAACGATCGCGGCCCATTCATCCGGGGTCGCGTACTCGACCTGTCGAAGGGCGCCGCCGGCCAGCTCGGCTTCATCGGTTCCGGCCATACCTCGGTCTGCATGGCGCGCGTGTAGAATTTGCCTGTGTCCGGCGGCAGGGCCGGACACATTTCCTACACATTTCGGCACTGCACATTGAGCCGGCTCGGCCGTTCCGGTTGGATTTGCAACGCCTTGGACGAAAGAACCATTGGTCACGCCACGTGACGTATTGCATAGCAGCAATTAGTTGTTAACTTCGCCGCGAGACATTTGAGGCTCGGCGCTGCTCGTCGTCCCTTCGGTCGCAGCAGCAGCGGGGTTGTCGATGTTCTACCATCTCTACGAATTGAACCATGCGGCGCTGCAGCCGGCCCGGCTCTACGCCGATGCGATGCGGATGTTCTATTCCAACCCGCTGAACCCGGTCTCGCACACGCCATGGGGCCGTTCGGTCGCGGCGGGCGCCGAACTGTTCGAGCGCAGCACGCGCCGCTACGGCAAGCCCGCCTTCGGTCTCGACAAGACCGTCGTCGACTGGAAGAGGGTCGAGGTCACCGAAAAGACCGTCTGGTCGAAACCGTTCTGCAATCTCGTCCGTTTCGAGCGCGCCGTTCCCGCCGGCCGCAAGCCGGATCCGAAGCTTCTGATCGTGGCGCCGATGTCGGGCCACTATGCGACGCTGCTGCGCGGCACGGTGGAAGCCATGCTGCCCTATGCCAATGTCCACATCACCGACTGGGTCGACGCCCGCATGGTGCCGCTGGCCGACGGCAGCTTCGATCTCGACGACTATATCGATTATATCATCGAGATGTTCCATGCGCTGGGACCCGACACCCATGTGATGGCGGTGTGCCAGCCTTCCGTGCCGGTCCTGGCGGCGGTGGCGCTGATGGAGGCGAAGGGCGATCCCTTCGTGCCGTCGACCATGACGCTGATGGGCGGCCCGATCGACACGCGCCGCAACCCGACCGCGGTCAATCTCCTGGCCGAGGAAAAGGGCATCGACTGGTTCCGCGACAATGTCATCATGCGCGCGCCCTGGCCGGTGCCCGGCTTCGGCCGCGAGGTCTATCCGGGCTTCCTGCAGCTGTCCGGCTTCATGAGCATGAATCTCGACCGCCACATCATCGCCCACAAGGACTTCTTCATGCACCTTGTGAAGCATGACGGCGACAATGCCGAGAAGCACCGCGACTTCTATGACGAGTACCTGGCCGTCATGGACCTGACAGCGGAGTTCTACCTGCAGACCGTCGACACCGTGTTCGTGCGCCATGCCCTGCCCAAAGGCGAGATGATGCATCGCGGCACCAGGATCGATCCGTCTGATATCCGCAACGTCGCCTTGTTCACGGTCGAGGGCGAGAACGACGACATATCGGGCCTCGGCCAGACCAAGGCGGCGCAGGATCTGTGCGTCAACATTCCGGCCGACAAGAAGGCGCATTACATGCAGCCGGCGGTCGGCCATTACGGCGTCTTCAACGGCTCGCGCTTCCGCTCCGAAATCGTGCCGCGCATCGTCGACTTCATCACCAGCTATGGCCGCCAGAACCGCGTCGCGGTGAAGCCGAAACTGGTCCGCACCGCCAAGCGGTAGGCCATTCCGGGGCAGAATCGGCTGCAGAGCCTATTCTGTTGCACAATAGACGCTGTCCCTCTCCGCGGGTAACCATGCCGCAAATCAGTCCGTCGTCGTAATTGACACGGACTGTCAATCGCCCTTAACGTTTCGTTAACAACAGGGTGAGCGGGGACAATGAATTCCTCAACAATGGCGAGAAGGCTGCGTTTGTGCGTGGCTGCGGCCGGTCTGGCAGCCACGGGAAGCTGGCCGGCAATGGCTGCAGGAGCGATGGCGACCGGGGGCATCACCTCGCAGCCGATCGGCCACTATGATTTCTGCAAGCAGCACCCCGGCGAATGCTCGATCCGTCCGAGCAACCTGGCGCCGGCAAAAATGACCAATGGGTTGATGCGCAAGCTCGCCAGCATTACCGCCAGGGTCAACGCCGCCGTCAAGCCGATGAGCGACATGGACATTTACGGCAAGGACGAGGTCTGGGCCTATCCCGACAAGGGTGTCGGCGATTGCGAGGACTATGTTCTGGAAAAGCGCCGCCGGCTGTCCCGCATGGGCATCTCGCTCGCCGATCTGCTCATCACCGTGGTGCGCAAGCCCGACGGCGAAGGCCATTCCGTGCTGACCGTGCGCACCGACAAGGGCGACTACGTGCTCGACAATCTGACCGACAAGGTCAAGGCCTGGGACCAGACCGGCTACCGCTTCCTCAAGCGGCAGGCGATCGACAATACCGGCCGCTGGGTCTCCATCCGCGGTGGTCAGCAGGTGCTGGTCGGGTCGGTGGAGTAGCGGGTTGCGGCCGCCTGGTTGGGGCGGCGCAGACCCCTGGATGACGAAGGCGAGGAGGCTTCCGCCGCGCATCTCTTCGAAAATTTCTCCACCTCTCCATGAACCATTTCCGTCCGCCCGGCGACACACAGCCGTGAACGACAGAAACCCAACCATGGAGACTTCAAATGACTGCCTTCCTGCGTAACACCCTTCTCGCCGTCGCTGCCGTTTCGGCCCTGGGCGGATCCGCAAGGGCCGACCAGACGGTCAGCTGCGCCCACACCAATCTCAATGATCTTTGGGCCGGCCGTTGTTGCGGCACTGCCGGCGCGGCGGACTGCCTGGGCGGCGGCAACAATGGCCACGACCATGGCAACCCGGGCACCAAGGGCGGCAACCCCAACGGCAGCACGGCCGGCAAGCCCTGATCCCACCACAGTGGCCCGCCGGCTGCCGCCGGCAGACCCTGTTTTGCGCTCCGGCCGGCCGTCGCGAAATTCCGGTAGAACCAGTTACTTCAGTCGGCCAAGCGCGGCGCGGATCGAGGCGGTGATGCGGCGCAGCTCCGCTTCGTCGAGCTTCTCGATGTTCTCGGCCAGCAGATTGGCGAGCTCGGTGGCGGCGGGATTGAGGCCCGACGTATCGAGTCTTACACGCGGATGAGAGGCTTCGGCCAGCCGCGCCAGCTCCTCGGCATCGTCCCAGATGATGTTGAAATAGCCGATGATCTTCTGGATCAGCGTCCAGGTCGGCGCGCCGCGCCTGCCATGCTCGAGCGCCGAGAGATAGGCTGCGCTGACGCCGATCGCCGCGGCCATGTCCTTCTGGCTGACGCCGCGCTCGCGGCGCAGCGCCCGCAGCCTTTCGCCGAACGGCGTCATGCGCCCGGCCTCCCGATCCTCATGAGCGCGCCCGCCGCAGCCTGATATAGAGCGCGCCGGCGCCGCCATGGTTGCGGGCGGCATGGTCGTGGCTGGAGACCAGCGGCCGGAAGGCCGGCGTCGACAGCCAGGCCGGCACCGCGCGCCGCAGCACGCCGTCGCCGCCGGAGGACGACCCCTTGCCGGTGATGACCAGGACATAGCGGATGCCGCCGGCATGCGCCCGGTGCAGGAACGAGAACAGCAGCGAATAGGCCTCGTCCTGCGTCATGCCATGCAGGTCGACGCGGCCCTCGATCGGCAGCCGGCCCTTCGACAATTTGTCCAGCGTCGGCTCGTCCAGCCGGTGCGTGACATGCTGGACTTTCGGTTTTGCCGCAGCCGGCGCACTGGCGGCGGGTTGGGCCGGCTGCGGCACCGCCGGCTTGGCCTCGATGGCGATGTCGGGAATGTCGACAGAGGTTTTTCCCTTGAGCGGCTTGGTCGTGCGCGCCACCAGGTTCCACAGAACCCGGTCGTCTTCGCTCAACCTGTCCGGACGCTTGCTCATTTGGCGCCCCCGGCCAGCGCGCGCGGCACCAGCGCATAGAAATCGGCGGCGTTGCGCACCACGCCGGCGATCTCGCCGGCGGCATCGCCCGAACCGGCGAAGAGATCGCCGCGCGCCGGCCCGGTGATGGCCGAGCCGGTGTCCTGCGCGATCATCAGCCGGCGGAACGGTCTTGCGTCGAAGGCGGTCAGCGTCGGCGCGACGATGTAGAAGGGCGTGCCGAATGTGTGCAGCAGCCGGTCGACGGCGACCGAGCGGCCCGGCGTCAGCGGCACCTTGGCGGCGGCGATCGGGCCGAGCGCGGCGTCTTCCACCTCAGCCTCGCGGAAGAAGATGTAGGAGCGGTTCCGCCGCAGGATCTCGTCGATGCGCTGCGGATGCGCCTTGAACCAGGCGCGGATCGACTGCATCGTCACCTCGGCCAGCGGGATTTCGCTAAGCTCGCTCAAGACCTTGCCGGGTCCGGTGAAGCGCTGGCCCGATTTGGCGGCGTAGGTGATGCGGCGCAGCCGGCCGTCGGTCATGGCGAGCCGTGCGGCCCCTTGCACATGGATGAAGAAGGCATCGACCTTGTCGGCCAGCCAGGCGATCTCCAGCCCTTGGCGCTCAAGCGCGCCGCGCTCGATCGCGCCACGGTCGAAATACTCGGCCAGTCCGTCCGCCGTCCGGCGCGCGAAGGCGAGATAGGGATCCATCCCGTCGGGCCGATTGGCGTCGTCGACATCGACGAGATCGGCCGGCCGCGACAATAGCGGCACGACGAAACGCTCCGTGCGCACCGGCGAGGCCTCGACCTGCGGCTCGTAGAAGCCGGTGACGAGGCCGGCGCCGCTTTCGGCGCGGACCTGCATGGGGACAAAATGGCGCTCGAAGAAAGTTCGCGCCTCCGTGCGGTTCGCGGGCGCCGCGGCGCGCGCTTGCGCATAGGCCGCGGCGAAGGCGCCGAAATCGACGCCGAGCGCGCCGCTGCGATAGGGTTTTACCGGCGCATGGAAGGCGGAGCGGCGAAAAGCCTCGAAGGCCGGCACGGGGTCGTCATCGCCCCAGCCGGGCAAGTCGTCAAAGGATTTTTCGATGAAGAGAGGCGATAGCGACACCGGAGCCCCGTCGCCTTAAAGCGCGTCGTGTTTGAAGAGAATCATGCGACGCGCTTCGGGTCTTGGTTTCGATGCAAGTCGTTGTCCCAAAACCGCTTCGCACTTTTGGGCGACATGCATCGGGGCTCAGTCTTCTTCTTCGGTGGCGACGAGCTTCCAGTTCGGATCGCGTGAGCGCGTGTCGCGGGCGAAGGTCCAGACATCCTTGACCTCGGCCACGGTTTCCGGATCGCCGTCGATGACCGTGCCGGCCTTGTCGCGCGTCGCCGAAATCAGCTCGCTGATGATGCGCAGCGTGACATGCGCCTCGCCGCCCTTCATCTCGGCCGAGACGATGTCGGCCTTGTCGATGCCGACGAAAGAGGACTGGATCTTTTCCGACTTGGCCTCGCGCTCGCCGATCGCCGCGACGAAACCGTCGAACACCTCGCGCGACAGCAGGTTCTTCAGCGTTTTGCGGTCGCCGTCGGCATAGGCCATGACGATCATCTCATAGGCCATCTTGGCGCCGTCGATGAACCCCTTCGGATCGAAGGACGGGTCATTGTCCTTGATCGCGCGCAGGCCCTTGTTGAGATCGGTGTCGGGCTTGGCGAAGGCGTCGATCGCCGTATAGGCGTCGGCCGGCGCCGGCTCGCCGGGCAGGCGCTTGCGCGGCAGCGAAACGACATTTTCAGGCTTCTGCGTGGCGTCCTTCTCGGTGCGCGCCGCCGAGTAGGGGTCGAAGGGCGGCCGCTCGCTACCGGTCCGACGGCCCAGCACGTTGCGCAGCTGGAAGAAGATCACTACCGCCGCGATCAGGAAGAAAATCGTGCCGAAGTCGAAGAAACCCATATCTTCCGCCAATCAATCCCTGCCTGTAGGCCGGACCATCCGGCCAGCAGGCCGCGGTCGCATAGCGTTCAACATTCAAAGCATATAGAACGCAAGGTGCAATCATTCAAATTAAAGGCAGGCATACCTATCTAACGGCCTCAGGGCCAGCGGCGATTGGCCGCCAAGGGCCAAAACAATTGAAACGACCAACGACCGGAAGGCTGGCAAGACTTGCGCATTTCGCTGCTTCCCCTGTTTCTTCTCGCCCTGCCGCTGCTGGAAATCGCCGGTTTCGTCATCGTCGGCCGTGAGGTCGGCGCGCTGGCGACGGTCGGCCTGGTGCTGGCCTCGAGCATCGCCGGCGTGCTTCTGCTCAGGCACCAGGGTTTCGGCGTCATGGCGCGGGTGCGCGCCGAGATGGACGCCGGCCATGATCCCAGCCGCCATCTCGCCCACGGCGCCATGATCGTGGTCGCGGCGATCCTTCTGATCATCCCAGGCTTCATCACGGATATTATCGGCCTGCTCTTGTTCCTGCCGCCGGTGCGCGACCTTGCCTGGCGCCGGTTCAAGGGCCGCATCGTCGTCGCCACCGATTTCTCCGGCGGCGGTTTTCGCCGGTCGCGCGACAAGGTCATCGACCTCGACGACGGCGACTATTCGCGCGAGGACGATTTCAAGCGCGGCCCGGACCACAATTCGCCATGGCGGCGGCTGAAGGACGACTGAGACTGCATCGAGATTCAGGTGATGCCGGTCTGCAAAGGGCGGCTTCCTGCGCTTCCGGTGCTCACGTACTTCAAGTACGCTCCGCTCCGGTTCTCGGAAACCACCCTTTTCGCCTCGGCCTGACCTGAATCTCGATGCAGTCTGGGTCCGCTCCCGTCACAAGGCGGCAAACCTTGTCTTGTCATGCCGACCATGGTAGCGAACGCCCGATTTCAATTCGGTCAGCAACGCTGCCCAGGGGAAAAGGATATAAGGCTCATGGCCAGCAATGATGACGCGCCGACCGGCGCAGCAAACGGCAACGGCAACGCGACGCAGCCGTCGCTCAACGTGCTCGCCCAGTATGTGAAGGACCTGTCCTTCGAAAGCCCCGGCGCGCCGAACTCGCTGCGCGGCCGCGACAAGGCCCCCGGCATCGCCATCAACGTCAATGTCAACGCCAACCCGCTCTCCGACAAGCAGTTCGACGTCAATCTGACGCTGAACGCCAAGGCCTCCTTCGACCAGGAAGTGCTGTTCAATGTCGAGCTGGTCTATGGCGGCGTCTTCGCCATTTCGGGCTTCCCGCAGGAGCACATGCTGCCGATCCTGTTCATCGAATGCCCGCGGCTTTTGTTCCCCTTCGCCCGCCAGATCATCGCCGAGGCCACCCGCAATGGCGGCTTCCCGCCGCTGATGCTCGATCCGATCGACTTCGCGCAGATGTTCCAGCAGAAGATCGCCGAGGACCAGGCCGCCGCGTCGAAGGTCCAGGTGAGCTGAGGCTTCTCCTCCTCGTTTCTGAAAAGCCCGGCCTCGCGCCGGGCTTTTTTATTGGCTGCGGCCCCGCACTTTCGTCATCCTGGCGGAGCAAGGAGCGAAGCGACGCGGCGCGGACCCTGGAGCTGCTCCGCAGCCCAAGGAATCCATGGCGGGACTCCGGAAGCGTCGCCACGGTCCAGAATTCTGCTCCGCTGCGCCCGTCGGCAAGGTCGCGGCATGGATCCCTTGGGCTGCGGAGCAGTTCCAGGGGTCTCCGCGACGCCGCTATGCGGCTGCTCCGCTCGTGGATGACGAAGCTGGCTCACGCTGCGGAGCAGTGCACAACTCATGCGGATTCCAGAACACTCCGCAACGTCACCCCGCCCTATCATCGCCGCCTCAGGCAAACCCGGCGGTTGCAGCCGCCCCCGCGTCGGCGATCCGTCGGGACGAGCCCGCTTCCGTGCATACCCCAAAACCCCTGCACTTTTGGGCGGCATGCACCAACGACAAAGGGAACGACGATGAAATTCATGCTGACCGACCGCAAACTGCACCCGCAGGCCGAGCCCGTCGCCGACGATTTCAAAAAGGGCGGCATCAGCCGCCGCGAATATCTGGCGCTGATGGCCGGTCTCGGCGTCAGCGCCGCCGGCGCGTTTGCCCTGGGCGGCCTCGCGCCGACGCCGGCCCGCGCGGCCGAGCCGAAGAAGGGCGGCACTTTGCGCGTCGCCATGAACGTCAAGGGTTTCAAGGACCCGCGCACCTTCGACGGCGTCGAAATGTCCAACGTCGCCCGCCACTGCAACGAATATCTGGTGCGCTGGAACACCGATTTTTCGTTCGAGCCCTGGCTGCTCGAAAAATGGGAGATGAGCGACGACGCCAAGACGCTGACGCTGCATGTGCGCAAGGGCATCACCTGGTCGAACGGCGATGCCTTCAACGCCGACGATGTCGTCCACAACCTCACCCGCTGGTGCGAGGCGGGTGTGGCTGGCAATTCTGTCGCCGCGCGCATGGGCGCGCTGGTCAATGCCGACACCAAGAAGGCGGTCGATGGCGGCATCGAGAAGGTCGACGACTACACGATCAAGCTGAACCTGCCCAAGCCCGACATTTCGCTGATCGCCGGCATGGCCGACTACCCCGCGCTGATCATGCACCGCTCCTATGAAGGCGACGGCGACCCCCTGAAGGCGCTGGCCATCACCACTGGCCCCTGCGAGCTGGTGAAATGGGACGCCGAGACCGGTGCCGCGGTGAAGCGCAAGGACAAGCCCTGGTGGAAGGGCGAATTCTATCTGGATGGCATCCAGTGGATCGACTACGGCTCCGACCCCAACGCCATGCTGTCGGCCTTCGAATCCGGCGAGATCGACACCGACCACGAAACCGCCTCCGACGCCGTCTCGCAGACCGACAAGATGGGGCTGAAGAATTCCGAGATCGCCACCGGCTCGACCATCGTCGCCCGCTTCAACATCGGCAACGCGCCCTATGACGACATCAAGGTGCGCCGCGCCGCCCAGCTCGCCGTCGACAATTCGGCCGTGCTGGCGCTCGGCCTCGGCGGCCGCGGCAAGCCCGCCGACAACCACCATGTCGGCCCCATGCATCCCGAATACGCCGATATCGGCCCGGCCAAGCGCGATGTGGAGGAGGCCAAGAAGCTGCTCGCCGCCTCCGCCAAGCCGGACCATGAATACGAGCTGATCTCGGTCGACGTCGAATGGCAGAAGAGCACCGGCGACGCGATCGCCGCCCAGATGCGCGAGGCCGGCCTCAAGATCAAGCGCACCGTGCTGCCGGCCGCCACCTTCTGGAACGACTGGAGCAAATACCCCTTCTCCTGCACCGAATGGCTGGGACGGCCGCTGGGCGTGCAGGTGCTGTCGCTGGCGTATAAATCGGGCGCGGCCTGGAACGAAAGCGCCTATGCCAGCAAGGAATTCGACGAGCTGCTCGACAAGGCGCTCGCCACCCCCGACGCCAAGGCGCGCAAGGAGATCATGGCCGGCATCGAGAAGAACCTGCGCGACAGCGGCATCATCATCCAGCCCTACTGGCGCTCGGTGTACCGGACCTACCGCAAGGGCGTGGAAGGCTGCGAGCAGCACCAGGCGCTGGAGCAGCACTTCGAGAAGGTTTGGTTGGAGGGGTGAGACTTCGCCATTCCTGGGTTCCTCGCCCCCACGGAAGTGGTGAGAGGTGGCCCGGCGAAGCCGGGACGGAGCGGGGGACGCACTCGGCGAAGTCAAAACCGTGTCAGGATAGAGCCCCGGCTAGCGCGTACCTATCGCAGGTCGGCGCTGCCCCTCACTGTCCTGCCGGACATCTCTCCCCGTAAACGGGGCGAGAGAGCCCGCCGCAACGCCGGCGCCCTTCCTGCAACGCCTGCGATTGGCGAAAGCGGCGACAGCAGCCCCCTTCGCCCCGTTTACGGGGAGAAGATGGCGGCAGCCAGATGAGGGGCAGCGCCGACGCTCGTCTTCCTGTCGCGGATTTTGACGGCGGGCGGACAGCGTCTACCGCCCCTCCCTCACCAGCGTCCAGATCCACCCAACAAAAGTCAGCACCAGGAACGGATAGCCGGCCGCCGGCAGCGGCGAGGAGGTTGGCAGCAGGGGCGTGCCCCACAGCACCATGCCCACAGAGGCGAAGAACAGCGCGGCGGCGACGAATGCGGTGAACCGCATCCACAGCGCGAAAGTGGAGGGCACGCTGACCATGATGAGGGCCGCCGCCCAGAGCGAGATGCCGCCAACATAGGAAGGCACGCTGGCCTCGAGCCCCGCCGCGTTGCCGGCCAGAAGCAGGCTTTCGCCGGCGAGGAAGGTCAGGAAGCCCGCGGCGACGCAGTCATTGCCGAGCCGCTGGTATTTCATGGTGAGCAACGCGGTGGCCACGACGAGCGCCACGCCGTCGATCGCCCAGAGGGATTCGCGGAGCGGAGCGCTGGCAACGAAGGTGCCGGCAAGGCCGAAGATGCCGCCGATGGCCAGGCCGAGACAGGCGACGGTGTCTGAGATGTTGGTGCGCATGTGATGTCTCCCCGATGTCGGAGGATACTTCAAGGCCGGGTGATCTTAAAGAGTTGGTCGCAATGGGCGCATGCGCCAACCCTGGGCTGCCGCGTAGCGCGATAAGAACCGCCTTCCAGTGACCTCGGAGACACATGAGGAACAGATATGCCATCAACGCCAAGAATTGGGCGAACTAGGGATTCCTAAAAAAAAGGCCAGCGACTACGATACTCGCTGTGATTCCGTGCCTGCGTCTTTGGTTGGCCCGATTGCCATATGGAGCTAAAGATTTTTCAGTTCAGCAAACTTCAAATCAGTTCGCCAAAGCGCGACAAGGGCCTGCAAACTGGATGGGAGAGTTTCTTCCCTTACTATGCGGGCTATCCTGAAATTTTCGTCAAGGGACTCCTGGAGAGTGCCAATCTTTCCCCCACCTCGATAATACTTGATCCTTGGAATGGTAGTGGCACGACCACATTTGTTGCATCACGACTTGGATATGAGGCAGTTGGACTCGATATTAATCCGGTAATGGTAGTGATCGCTCGCGCAAGGATGCTCCCCTGCAGCGAAGCAGACTCTTTGCTGCCTCTTGCGCTTGCGTTGGTCGGACAAGGCCCTAGACCTACAATTGAAGCCGGCGCTGACCCGCTGGAGGAATGGTTTGCGCCTCAAACTGCCACAGCGATTCGCCAGATCGAGACAGCGATCCGAGAAAGCACTATTGGTGGCATTGCTCCGCTTGATGGCGCAACCATAGGCCGAATTTCTGGACTTGCGGCTACGCTCTATCTTGGACTTTTCGCAGCTTGTCGTTCGTTGAGCCGCGTCCATCGATCAACCAATCCGACATGGATGCGCAAGCCGAAGTCAGAGGAGCAAAAAACCACCGTTCCCCCTGTGGGAGTAGTTGCGGCCTTCATAGACAATGTGCGTGCTATGGCCAATGAACTTGCTGCCAGCGAAAAAACACCTGGAATAGCACCCCGATGGGCCATCGAGGTTGCGGATACAACCAGCGCTAGCTTGAAACCTGATAGTGTGGACCTTGTTGTGACCTCGCCTCCATATTGCACCAGGATCGACTACACTGCCGCTACGCGCGTTGAGCTCGCGATTCTGGCGCCGATTTTGCCGGAGGCGCGCGAAGATCTTAGCCGCAATATGATCGGCTCCATCCGGGTTCCGGTTAAGAAAATAGCTCAATCCGCTGACTGGGGTGAGACCTGCAATCGTTTCTTGGATCGGGTGCGGCAGCACGACTCAAAGGCGTCATCGACCTACTATTACAGCACGCACCTCGATTACTTTGACAAAATAGACAGTTCCTTCGGTAGGATTTCGTCCACGCTGCGGCCAGGTGGGATTGTGTGCCTAGTCGTGCAAGATTCTTATTATAAGGACGTGCACAACGATCTTCCGACCATTGTGACTGAAATGTGTGGTCGCCATGGCCTGCGGCTTGGGCGGAGGGACGATTTTCGCTTCAGTCGCTCGATGGCCCGCGTGAATCGACACACAAAGATTTATGGTAGACCATCAGTTCCGACAGAAGCGGTCCTATGTTTTGAGAAAGCTGCCTAATGACCGATAAGCCGGACTTAATTGCAGCAATCGCGGCGAGCGTTCGACAAGCCAATACTGCAGCGCTCGACGTCTCGTTCAACGAACTCTTGGACATGTGGGAGAACAAAGAACTGGATATTCAGCCTGACTATCAGCGATTATTTAGATGGACAGCCGCACAACAGTCTCGCTTTATAGAATCTCTCCTTTTGGAAATGCCCGTTCCACCGATTTTTGTTATTGAGGAGGAATCTAATACATATCAATTAATCGACGGACTTCAGCGTATTTCCTCCTATTTACACCTACGAGGGAAGTTGGAGGCTCCTCAAGCCACACCTCCAGTTCAGCTCGGTGATATGCTTGTGCTCGAAGATTGTGACATTGTGCCCGAACTAAATGGGCTTAGTTATGACGATCTGCCGACTGCCCTCCAAATAAGGCTGAAGCGACGCTTCATCCGTATGGAGGTTGTGCGCAAAGAAACAGACCGACGCTTCAAGTATCATATGTTCAAGCGTCTCAACACGGGAGGCGAGACCCTTTCCGCGCATCAGGTGCGAAATTCGGCGATGAGGATGCTGAGCGATGTATTTCCCAATTTCGTCGTCAGAATGGCACAGGTGGAAGAGTTCAAATCTTGTACAGAGTATTTAACTTATGAAAGACGTATGTCGGCCTTTGATGAGGAGCTTGTCCTTCGTTTTTTCGCTTTGAAAAATCAGCGAGCACAGTTTAAGCATGAAGTTACGGATTTTTTAGACGAATACATGGAAGCAATCTGCGATCCTTCGAGGAACGCGCCATTTAATTATGGGGCTGAGGAATTGAGCTTTCGAAAGACTTTTCGTGCCTTATGGCTGGCGCTTGGTGAATACGCCTTTGCCTTCGCGAATCGGGATAAAACTGCTCTTAGCTTGGGCTTCAGTATCTACCATTTTGAGGGAATAACGATTGGAATTCAATCGGTCATCAATCGGATCGATTTGGATGATGGCGCGGTATTAGAACGATTAGGAACGGTTTTGAGGGGTATCAAACTAGACCCTGCCTTTATCGCGATTACGACTGGCGGTGGTAAGAATTCGCCCGGACCGTTGAATGCGCGAATTTCCTTCGTTTCTGAGAGACTTGAAGTTGCGTTCCCCTAATGAAATATTTGAGGAGCTGGAAGAAGGTCGCGCGGTGCGTGAGGCCGAAATTCGCCTGCTGCAGAATCTTGCCGAGTCGGAAGGCGATGGAGATCGGCAGGGTACTTTAAGGCGGTCATTGGTCCTTGTGACATACGCGCACCTTGAAGGTTTCGCCAAGTTCTCAATGGACAGCTATGCTTCCGCTGTGAACTCCGCGAAGATACCATGTAGCGAGGCGATAGCTCCCCTTGTGGCGGCTACTCTGCATAAGGCCTTTGCGGCTCTTCGGCACATTCAATCGAAGCATCCTGTCTTTAGAGGCCAAATGCCAGATGACGCCGCGCTACATATGGCGTGGCGGGAGCAGGAATTTGTGCAGCAGATTGAATCCTTGATGGCAACTCCTGTCGAGATTCCAGACAGTGTTGTGAGCTCCGAATCCAATCTTAGTGCTATGGTCTTGAAAAAGAATATGTATCGACTAGGCCTGCCATTCGATTCAGTAGATGGCCACGGTGGGGCCATCGGAAAGCTGTTAGGAAAGCGAAATCAGATCGCTCACGGGGAATTAGTTACCCCCACAAAGGTCGACACCGACCAGTACGTGGCCACCGCGTTCGAAGTAATGCAATTTGTCCAAGCAGAGGTCTATGACGCGCTCGACAAGCGGGCTTATCAGCGTCCCGTCGCGGCATAGCTGTTGAGGCGCGCCAACCGGCCCCTCAATCCCCCATCTTCAGCGCCTGGATAAACGCCTCCTGCGGGATATCCACCTTGCCGAACTGCCTCATCCGCTTCTTGCCCTCTTTCTGCTTATCCAGCAGCTTGCGCTTGCGCGAGACGTCGCCGCCGTAGCATTTGGCGGTCACGTCCTTGCGCAGGGCGGAGATGGTTTCGCGGGCGATGACCTTGCCGCCGATGGCGGCCTGGATCGGGATCTTGAACAGGTGGTGCGGGATCAGCTCCTTCAGCTTCTCGCACATCTGCCGGCCACGCTTTTCCGCCGCCGTGCGGTGCACCAGCATGGAGAGCGCGTCGACCGGCTCCTCGTTGACCAGGATCGACATCTTGACCAGATCGCCCTCTCGGTAGTCGGTGAGGTGATAGTCGAACGAGGCGTAGCCCTTGGAGATCGACTTCAGCCGGTCGTAGAAGTCGAAGACGACTTCGTTGAGCGGCAGGTCGTAGGTCAGCATGGCGCGTTTTCCCACGTAGGAGAGGTCGGCCTGGATGCCGCGCCGGTCCTGGCAGAGTTTCAAGATGCCGCCGAGATAGTCGTCGGGGGTGAGGATGGTGGCGCGGATCCACGGCTCCTCGATCGCCGAGATCTTCACCACGTCGGGCATGTCGGCCGGATTGTGCAATTCCTTCACCGAGCCGTCATTGAGCAGCAGCCGGTAGACGACGGATGGCGCGGTGGCGATCAGGTCGAGGTTGAACTCGCGCTCCAGCCGTTCCTGGATGATTTCCAGATGCAGCAGGCCGAGGAAACCGCAGCGATAGCCGAAGCCGAGCGCGGCACTTGTTTCCATTTCATAGGAGAAGGACGCGTCGTTGAGGCGCAGCTTGCCGACGGCGGCGCGCAGGTCCTCGAAATCGGCGGCATCGACCGGGAACAGGCCGCAGAACACCACCGGCTGCGCCGGCTTGAAGCCGGGGAGCGCATGCGCGGTCTGGCGCCTGTCCTCGGTGATGGTGTCGCCGACGCGGGTGTCGGCCACTTCCTTGATCGAGCCGGTGAAGAAGCCGAACTCGCCGGGGCCGAGCTCGTCGACATTGATGCGGGCGGGCGTGAACACGCCGGTGCGCTCGACCAGGTATTTGGCGCCGGTGCCCATCATGCGGATGGTCTGGCCCTTCTTCAAGACGCCGTCGATGATGCGCACCAGCACGATGACGCCGAGATAGGCGTCGTACCAGCTGTCGACCAGCATGGCCTTCAAGGGTGCTGACGCATCGCCCTCGCGCGGCGGCGGCAGCTGGTGGACGATGGCTTCCAGCACGTCGGGAATGCCGAGGCCGGTCTTGGCCGAGATCAGCACGGCGCCGGAAGCGTCGATGCCGATCACCTCCTCGACCTGCTCTCGGATGCGCTCGGGCTCGGCGGCCGGCAGGTCGACCTTGTTCAGCACCACGACGATCTCGTGGTTGTTGTCGATGGCCTGGTAGACATTGGCGAGCGTCTGCGCCTCGACGCCCTGCGAGGCGTCGACCACCAGCAGCGAGCCCTCGCAGGCGGCGAGCGAACGCGACACTTCATAGGCGAAGTCGACATGTCCGGGCGTGTCGATGAGGTTGAGGATATAGTCCTCGCCATTGTTGGCGCGGTATTTCAGCCGCACCGTCTGCGCCTTGATGGTGATGCCGCGCTCGCGCTCGATGTCCATCGAGTCCAGCACCTGCTCCTTCATGTCGCGCAGCTCCAGCCCGCCGGTGGACTGGATCAGGCGGTCGGCGAGCGTGGATTTGCCATGGTCGATATGGGCGACGATGGAAAAATTTCTGATATGGTCGAGGGGCGTGCTCATCCGCGCGCTTTAGCAGGGGTGGCTTGCGGCGGCAAGGCTTGCGGCGCAAGGGCGGCGCCTTCGATCACAAAGCGGTGAGCCGCGCCGAATGCCGGCCCCGGCGGCCGTGGATGCTTAAACTTTGATCGATCGCATTAGACCTTGGTTTGCCGGCTGTGTGGTATCTGCACGATCACTAATATCCGTGGGGGTAAAAAATGCTGAAAGTTGCAGGCGGGTTTGCCCGTTCGCGCAGCGGCTCGATGATGCCGCTGTTTTTCCTGAGCCTGGCGCCGTTGATCACCGCCGTCGGCTTCTCGGTCGATTACACCAACGCCGTCCAGACCCGCTCCGACATGCAGGAGGCGCTGGATGCCGCGACGCTGGCCATCACCACGCTGCCGGCGACCACGACGCAGCCGGTCCGCCAGCAGGCGCTGCAGGACAATTTCGCCGCCAACAATGGCCGGGGCACGGCGACGCTGGTGAGCTTCAACGTCGCCGCCGACGGCACCGTCACCGCGCAGACCTCGGCCAGCTATGCCATGCCGACCAATTTCATGACCATCGCCCGGATCAACTCCGTGCCGGTCGCCGTCGCCTCGGGTGTCAACAAGGCGCCGGCGCTGGTGCAGGCGACGTTCAAGATCGACAAGGTGTCGGGTTACTGGAACAAGATCATGACGCTTTACGGCACGAACTTCGGCGCGACGACGCCGCAAAAACTGATGACGGCCAGCTATGTCTATTCCCCCTACACCTATTCATACAAGGTCAGCGGCAGGTCCTATTCCATAACGGAACCGAAGGGTTACGGCACGACGACGATATCGCTTGTCAATGGTTCGACGTCGACGGTGGTCCAGACGCAGACGTGTACCACCATCGGCTCGACGGCCGCTTTCACCAGCCCGCCGGCGGGCGCGATCCTGAGCCCCGGGCAGTACGACAGCAACAGCGGCAAGACGATCTATTACCAGACCATTTGCGCCACCACCAATGTGCCGGCCACCGGTTCCGGCGCCAACGTCGACGTCAGCCAGATGGGCCAGCTTTTCCTGCAGATGGATGTCACGACCGGCAACAAGGCGACGTTCAAAACGACCGACGCCACCACCTCCGACCACCTCTATCTGGGCACCACACCCACCCCTTTGACCGAGGTTGACGCGGGCAAGCTGATTGACATCTTCAACGTCGTGCCTTGCTCGCAGACCAGCTACCAGGCCTGGGAAGACGGCGGTACAACCCTTCCCGCCGATTATACGAATGCCGACTTCTTCTACAACATCTCCGGCAAGTGCGACTTCAACCAGCGGCCGTCGCTGACGGCGCTGACGCAGTAGGGACAGACGCTGCTTTCCTTCTCCCCTTGCGAGGGGAGAAGGAAAGAACCCGCCGTGCGCCAGCCCTACTTCAGCACTTTCCCATCCGCGCCGAACCGGTAGGTCTTCGCCGGATCCGGCGTCGCATAGAGCGTCGCGCCGGGCTCGGCATCATAGACGCCGAATATGCGCACCGTGATCAGCCCGGCCTTTTCGCAATCGAGATAAAGATTGGTGTCGGCGCCGAGATGCTCGGCATGCACCACCGTGCCCTTCCAGGCGCCCGACTTCGTATCGACGGTCAGATGCTCCGGCCGCACGCCGATGGTCTTGGCCGTCTCGCCGAGGCGCGCACCGTCGATGAAATTCATCTTCGGCGAGCCGATGAAGCCGGCGACGAACTCGTTTGCCGGTGAATTGTAGAGCTCCATCGGACCGCCGATCTGCTCGATCCGGCCGGCATTGAGCACGACGATCTTGTCGGCCAGCGTCATCGCCTCGACCTGGTCGTGGGTGACGTAGATCATCGTTGCCTTGAGCCGGCGGTGCAGCTGCGCGATCTCAAGCCGGGTGTTGACGCGCAACGCCGCATCGAGGTTCGACAGCGGTTCGTCAAAGAGAAAAAGCTTGGGCTCGCGCACCACGGCGCGGCCGATGGCGACGCGCTGGCGCTGGCCGCCGGAGAGTTCGGCCGGACGCCTTTCGAGATAGGGCTCCAGCGACAGCATGGACGAGGCGATGCCGATGCGGCGGTCGATCTCGGCCGCCGGCGTGCCGGCCTGTTTCAGGCCAAGGCCCATATTGTTCTTCACCGTCAGATGCGGGTAGAGCGCATAGGTCTGGAACACCATGGCGATGCCGCGCTTGGCCGGCGGTGTGGCCGACACATCCGCGCCGTCGATCACCACGCGGCCCGAGGTCGAATCCTCCAGCCCGGCGATGACCCTGAGCAAGGTCGACTTGCCGCAGCCCGACGGGCCGACGAAGACGACGAATTCGCCATCCGTCACTTCGAGGTTGATGCCCTTCAGCACCTCGACGGGCCCAAAGGCCTTCTTCACATTCTCGATCTTCAGCGAGCCCACGGCAGTCCTCCAAATTGATGAGCGAGCGCCAAGGCACCCCCCGATGACAATGCCCCGGTCACAATCGCACCGCCTTTCCGCTGCGCACGCTCTCGTCGGCGGCAAGGCAGACGGCGAGCGACTTGACCGCGTCGTCCATGTGCTTATTGAGGTCGATGTCCTCGCGGATCGCCTTGAGGACGAAGGCCTGTTCGAGATCGCAGAGGTCCTGATGCCCGGGTTCGCCGGCCATGGACAGCATCTCGTCCGCCTTGACGAATTTGCCGTCCGGGCCGGTCGCCGCGCCGTGCAGGCGGATGGTCGAGGTCTTGGTGTGGGTGTCGATGTCGTCCGACTTCACACCTTCCTTCATGACGATCGACACGCAGCCGTTCGGCGAGATGACGTCCTTCACGAAGAAGGCGGTTTCGGAAATCATCGGCCCCCAGCCGGCTTCGTACCAGCCGACCGAGCCGTCATCGAACAGCACCTGCAGGTGGCCGTAATTGTACATCGACGGCGCCACCTCCTGCGTCAGCCGCAGCCCCATGCCGCGCACCTCGACCGGCCTGGCGTCGGTGATCTGCAGCATGACGTCGAGATAGTGGACGCCGCAGTCGACGATAGGCGACGTCGTCTGCATCAATTGCTTGTGCGTCTCCCAGGTGGGGCCTGAGGATTGCTGGTTGAGGTTCATGCGGAAGACATAGGGGCCGCCGAGCTTGCGCGCCTCGGCGATCAGCCGGATCCAGGACGGGTGGTGGCGCAAGATATAGCCGATCACCAGTTTCCTGCCGTTGGCCTTGGCGGCCGCAACGACGCGTTTTGCGTCGGCCACCGTCGTTGCCAGCGGCTTTTCGACAAAGACATGGCAGCCGGCCTCGAAGGCCTTGACCGCGTAGTCGGCATGGCTGTCGGAATAGGTGGCGATGCAGGCGACATCAGGCTTTTCGCCGCGCAGCGCCTCGTCGAAGGAACGCCTGATGCCATAGGCCGACAGGCCTTCCGGCAGCGGCACGTCGGAGCGGTTGATCAGTGCCGCGATCTCGAAGTCCGGATTGGTGTGATAGGCCAGCGCATGGCTGCGGCCCATATTGCCGAGCCCGGCGACGACGACGCGAAGAGGCGGTTTTGAGCTCACCTGGCGACTCCAGATATTCCGGTTGTTCCTACTGAGAGGGTGAAGGCTCCAGCAGAGATTTGTAGGGTTCCGCTCACTTGACGGCTCCGGACGTAATGCCGCGGATCAGCTGGCGCGAGAAGATGACGTAGAGGATCAGCACCGGCATGATCGCCAGCGAGAGTGCGGCCAGGATGGCGTTCCAGTTGGTGACGAACTGGCCGAGGAAGAGCTGCGCGCCGAGCGTCACCGTCTTGGTCTCTTCCGACGGCGCCAGGATCAGCGGGAACCACAGATCGTTCCAGATCGGGATCATGGTGAAGACGGCGACCGTGGCCATGGACGGCCTGACCAGCGGCAGCACCAGCCGGAAGAAGATGGTGTATTCCGACAGCCCGTCGATGCGGCCGGCATTCTTCAGGTCGTCGGACACCTGCTTCATGAATTCCGACAGGATGAAGACGGCGAGCGGCAGGCCTTGCGCGGTGTAGACCAGGATGAGTGCGGTCAGCGTGTTGACCAGCCCGCTCGCCACCATCAATTGCAGGATGGCGACGGTGCCGAGCCGGATCGGGATCATGATGCCGAGCGCCAGATAGAGCCCCATCAGCGAATTGCCGCGGAAGCGGTATTCCGACAACGCGAAGGCCGCCATGGCGCCGAACAAAAGCACGAAGAACAGCGAGGCGACGGTGACGACGAGGCTGTTCTGGAAATAGTGGATGAAGTCGCCCTGGCCGATCACCGTGGTGTAGCCGATCAGGTCGAATGTCTTCGGCGTCGGCGGCGTCAGCGGCGCGCCGAAGATGCCGGCGCGGGACTTGAACGAATTCATGATGACCAGGATCACCGGAAACAGCGCGATCGCCGTGTAGGTCAACAGGATCGCGTGGGCGCCGATGGTGCGGGGCAGCGAACGGGTGGCGGTGCTCATTGGAAGGTCTCCTGACGAGCCAAAACAGGCGAGGCTGGCGCCAAGGCACCCCTCTCTGCCCTGCCGGGCGTCTCCCCCTCAAGGGGGGAGATCGGCAGCGTCAATCTCATCGCCCATTCTTCAACGGTGGCGATTTGCGAAACCGTTGATGGCATCCAATCTCCCCCCTTGAGGGGGAGATGGCCGGCAGGCCAGAGGGGGGTGTTCAGCCGTAACATCTCCACCCCTCAGAACTGGTAGCGACGCAGGCGCGTCTGGACGAGGAAGAGGTAGACGCAGACACCGCCGAGGATGATCAGGAACATCATCGTGGCGATCGCCGCGCCCATGTTGGGGTCGCCGACCTGCAGCTGGAAGCCGAAGAAGGCGCGGTAGAGGAAGGTGCCGAGAATGTCGGTCGAATAATTCGGCCCGGCGAGCGCGCCCTGTGCGGTGTAGATCAGGTCGAAGGCATTGAAATTGCCGACGAAGGTGAGGATCGAGATGATGCCGATCGATGGCAGGATCAGCGGCAGCTTGATCTTCCAGAACTGCGACATGCCGGTGATGCCGTCGCATTCGGCGGCCTCGATCACCTCGTCGGGGATCGACAAGAGTGCTGCGTAGATCAGCATCATCGGGATGCCGACGAACTGCCACACCGAGATCAGGCTGAGCGCGGTCAGCGCGTATTCTTCCTTGCCGAGCCACGGCGTGAACAGGCTTTTCAGGCCGATAAGGTCCAGCATGTGCGGCGCCACGCCCCAGAGCGGCGACAGGATCAGCTTCCAGGCGAAGCCGACGATGACGAAGGACAGGATGGTCGGCACGAAGATCGCCGTGCGGTAGAAGGCCGCGAATCTGAGCCTCGGGCTGGACAAGAGGGCTGCCAGCATGACGCCGATCGGGTTCTGCACCAGCATATGGATGATGAAGAACCAGACGTTATTGCGCAGCGCGTTCCAGAAATTCACCGACCAGTTGGGGTCGCCGAACAGCGTGCGGAAATTGTCCAGTCCGACAAAGACCTGGTGCTGCTCGATGTTGCGGAACAGCGACAGCTGCAGCGTGCCGGCGAGCGGCAGGATCATGATTGCCGTATAGACGAGCACGGCCGGCGCCAGAAAGATGGCGATATGCCAGCGGAACGGTCTTTTCGGTCGGATATCTGCGGCCATGAGTTCGGTTCCCGCCGTCTCTCGGTTCCAGACGATGTTGTTGCTAGATGATGCCTCGATGCACGGCCCAGACATCCTTCCGGTGCGGCAAGAACAAAGGCCTGCGACTGATCAGCCAGCCTTCCCCAAGACGAGCAAGGGTAAGGCCGCGAGGCGGTGCCGACAATCGCTATCTGAAGGGGATATCCGGAGCCGGCCAGGCATGCGCCCGGCCGGCTCCGTTGCCTGAGCTCTTACTTCGCCGGCTTATACCAGCTGTCGAGACCGGTCTGCAGTTTCTTGGCCGCGGCTTCCGGCGTGTCGGTGCCGTTGATGACGTTGGCCGATTCAACCCAGGTCTCGTTTTCGAGGTTCGGCGTGCCGCGCGACAGGATCTGGTAGGTCGAGCGGATCGTCGACTTGCACTTGCCGCGCCAGGAGACGAATTCCTGCGCCAGCGGGTCCGCCATCTTCACCGGCGAGGAGTTCAGGCTGAAGAAGCCCGGCAGCGCGTTGGCGTAGATGGTGGCGAAGTCCGGCGAAGCGACCCACGACAGGAAGGTCTTGGCGGCGTCGGCATGCTTGGAGGCTGCATTCAGGCCCATGCCGATATCGGTATGGTCGGAGATGTAGCAGGTGTCGCCGGCCTTCTCGACCGGCGGTGGGAAGGCGCCCATCTTGAACTGGGCCTGGGTGTTGAACAGGCCGATTTCCCACGAGCCGGCCGGGTAGATGGCGGCGCGGCCGAGCGTGAACAGGTTCTGGCTGTCCGGATAGGTCTGCGCCTCGAAGCCGTCGCCGAGATAAGGCTTCCACTTGGCCAGTTCCTCATAGGGAGCGACCCAGTCCTTGTCGGTCAGCTTCTGCGTGCCCTTGATCAGTGCCTTGCGGCCGTCCTCGCCCTTCCAGTAGTTGGGGCCGATGTTCTGGTAGCCCATGGTCGCGGCTTCCCAGAGGTCCTTGGTGCCCATCGCCATCGGGATGTAGGTGCCGTCGGCCTTGATCTTGTCGAGCGCGGCGAAGAACTCGTCGCGGGTCGTCGGCACCTTGATGCCGAGCTTGTCGAAGGCGTCCTTGTTGTAGATGAAGCCGTGGATGACGGACGCCATCGGCACGCAGAAGCTCGCCTTGCCGTCATCGGTCTGCCAGGCGGACTTGGCGACGGGCGAGAAGTTCTCCATGCCGGGCAGCGCCGAGAGATCGGCTAGGTTGCCCTTCTTGTAGAGTTCAAGCGACTTGTCGAAGGGGCGGCAGGTGATCAGGTCGCCAGCCGAGCCGGCGGCGAGCTTGGCACCAAGGGCGGCGTCATATTCGGTCGGAGCCGATGGCGCGAACACCACCTTGATGCCGGGATTCTTGGCTTCGAAGGCCGGGATCAGCTTGTCCTTCCAGATGGCGAGGTCGTCGCCGCGCCAGCTTTCGATGTTGAGCGTTACGTCCTCGGCGTGAGCCAACCCGGCCGAGCCGAGAATGCTGGTGCCCAGAAGCAGTGCCGTCAGTAATTTCGTTGTCATGCTCAGTCTCCCTGTTGACCTTTTTCAGGTTCGGTTTTGATGAGAACAGAGGCTTTTGACCCCTTGCTCCCCTCGCAAGCCCGTTTCACCCCGATGGAAATCGGGATGAAACAGGCCCTACTTCCTTGTCCGGGCATGATCTTTTCCGGAATCATGCTCGAGCGCGGAAAGGGCTGGCCGCAGCTTCTGGCCGGCCTCTTCCAGTATCCTTTGCGCCGCATCGGCGCTGTCGGCGCCGGCGGCGAGCAGGATGGCGGTCTTGACCGCGCCGCCGCTCTTTTCGAGCAGCCGGGCGGCTTCGTCCCTGTCGCGCCCGCTGATGGCGGCGACGATGCGCGCGGCGCGGTCGCGCAGCTTGATGTTGTCGGCCAGGAGATTGACCATGTACCCGTCATGGACATGGCCGAGATGGACGGCGGTCAGCGTCGACAGCATGTTGAGCGCGATCTTCTGCGCGGTGCCGGCGCCCATGCGCGTCGAGCCGGCGATCACTTCCGGCGGCGTTTCCAAGAGGATGGCGGTTTCGGCCTGGCGTAGCAGGGCCGAGATCCGATTGTTGGCAATGCCGATGGTGGCCGCACCGCGGCTGGCAGCTTCCTCGATGGCGCGCACCGCATAGGGCGTGGTGCCGCTGGCGGAAAGCGCGATCAGGCAATCGCCGGCGCCGATGCCGGCCTTGGCGACGGCAGCAGCCGCCGCCTCCGTATCATCCTCCGGGCCGCCGGCCAGGGTCCTGAAGGCTTCGTCGCCGCCGGCGATCAGGATGGCGATGCGGTCGCGGCGGATGCCGAACGTGCCGGGAAGTTCCAGGGCGTCGGCCAGTGCCATAAGGCCGGAACTGCCGGCCGCGGCATAGGCAAGCTTGCCGCCGCCGCTCAACCGGCCGGCGATGATCTTGGCTGCCTTGGCAATAGCGGGGATGGCGTTGCGGACGGCCTTCGCGGCTTCGATCTGCGCGTCGGCCAGCGAAACAAGGATGGCTTCCGGAGCTTGGATATCCAGCCCCTCGGCATCCCTGTGAAGCGCTTCGGTGCGCGTTTCAGCCATCCGTGTTCCTCCAATACCAGAACAATACCAAAAAAATACCACTTGTCCACATGCATTAACGAAATCGCGGAGAGGAAATCGCTGAGCCGGCGAAATGTGCAGGATTTTCAATAAAATACGGCTTAATCTTTTTGAAACGGAAATTAACCCTTGGCTATTGGTATTTTATTGGTATTATCCGCCCGGAGGAGAAATCGCGTGAAATTCGTGCTCGGCATCGATGGCGGCGGCACCAGCTGCAGGGCCGCCCTGGCAACAGTTAAAGGTTCGGTCATTGGCCGCGCCAAAAGCGGCGCCGCCAACATCCGCACCGATCTCACCGGCGCGCGCTCGAACATCGTCGACGCCGCGCGGCAGGCTTTCATTGCCGCCGGGCAGGATCCCGAACTCATCCCGCAAACACCGGCCATTCTCGGCCTTGCCGGCGCCAATGTCGGCACCTACCGGCAGCAGCTCGAAGCCATCCTGCCGTTCAGCATCAGCCGTGTCGAGACCGATGCCGAGATCGCGCTCGAAGGGGCCGTCGGCTCCGGTGACGGCGCCATGGCCATCCTCGGCACCGGCACCGCCTATATGGCGCGCAAGCATGGCACGTCGCGCGCCATCGGCGGCTGGGGCTTCCAGGTCGGCGACCAGGGCAGCGGCGCCCGCATCGGCCGAGACCTGCTGGAGCAGACGCTGCTTGCCCATGACGGCGTGCGCGCGGCTTCGCCGCTGACCGACGCCATGATGGCGATCTTCCGCAACAATCCCGAGGATGTGGTCGAATTCACCACCAACGCCAAGCCCGGCGATTTCGGCGGCTTCGCGCCCAAAGTGTTCGAGCATGCGCAAAACGGCGATGCCGTCGCCAACTGGATCGTCGACAAGGCGGTCGGCGATGTCGAGGGCTCGCTGGGCGCACTCGGCCTTTCGGATGACGCGCCGCTTTGCCTGCTTGGCGGGCTGGCGCCGCTTTATGCGCCGCGCCTGTCGGCGCGCTACCGGGCACTGCTCAAGCCGCCGCTCGACGACGCGCTGGGCGGCGCGGTGCAGATGGCGGTCCGGCTTTTCGCCAAGCCGGTGGAGGCGGCGCGATGAGCGACGCCGCCGACCAGATCTTCGCCACGCTGAAGCAATCCGCGCAAAGCGGCGCGCCGCTCTATCTGCAGCTGCGCAAGAGCATCGAGGACGCGGTCAATCGCGGCCTGATCGGACCGGGCGATGCGCTGCCCTCCGAGCGCGACATCGCCACCAAGGCCGATATTTCGCGCGTCACCGTGCGCAAGGCGGTGCAGGACCTGGTCAAGGGCGGCATTCTCGTCCAGCGCCACGGCTCCGGCACTTTCGTGGCGCCGCGCATGGAGCGCGTCGAGCAATCGCTGTCGCGGCTGACCTCGTTTACCGAAGACATGGCGCGGCGCGGCATGGCGGTGCGTTCGGCATGGCTGGACCGCGGCCTCTACGCGCCCTCGCCCGACGAGATGATGGTGCTTGGCCTGTCGTCGAGCGAGCTGGTGGCGCGCGTGGCGCGCCTGCGCATCGCCAACGACACGCCGCTGGCGATCGAACGCGCCTCGCTGTCGGCCCGCGTGTTGCCCGACCCGGCGAGTATCGGCTCCTCGCTCTATGCCGCGCTGGAATTGACCGGCAACCGGCCGGTGCGGGCGGTGCAGCGCATCTCGGCGGCCAATCTCGGCGACAGCGATGCGCGCCTGCTCGAGGTGCCGCCGGGTATTGCCGGCCTGCATATCGAACGCATCTCCTATCTGGCGAGCGGCAAGGTGATCGAATTCACCCGCTCCATCTACCGGGGCGACGCTTATGATTTCGTCGCCGAACTGCGGCTGACAGGGCCGAGCGAAGAGGGCCGACCATGATCTCCAACATCACCCATATGCAGCGCGAGATCGAGGAAATCCCCGAGGCCGTCGCCCGCCTGCTCGACGGCTCCGGCGCCGTGCTCGCCGAGGCCGGGCGCGGTATCAAGGAGCGCGACCCGCATTTCGTCGTCACCGTGGCGCGCGGCTCGTCCGACCATGCCGCGACCTTCATGAAATATGCCGTGGAGCTGACCGCGGGCCTTGCCGTCGCTTCGGTCGGTCCGTCCATCGCCTCGATCTATGGCCGCAAGCTGAGGCTCGACGGCTCGGCGTGTCTGGCGATCTCGCAGTCGGGCAAGAGTCCCGACATCGTCGCCATGGCTGAAACCGCCCGCGCCGGCGGCGCGCTGACGATCGCCGTCACCAACACCGCCGACTCGCCGCTGGCGCGCGCCTGCGACTATTCGATCGACATCCTTGCCGGCCCCGAGCGCAGCGTCGCGGCGACCAAGACCTTCGTCAATTCCGCCGTCGCCGGTCTCGCTTTGATGGCGCACTCCACCGGCGACGAAGCGCTTCTGGCAGCGCTGGCCCGTTTGCCCGAGCATTTCGGCAAGGCGATCGCCTGCGACTGGATGGGCGTGCTGGCCGAAACCATCGAGAAGCAGAAATCGCTGTTCATCCTTGGCCGCGGCCCGTCGGCGGCGATGGCCAACGAGGCGGCGCTGAAGTTCAAGGAAACCTGCGGCATGCATGCCGAGGCCTATAGCGCTGCCGAAGTCATGCACGGTCCGCTGGCGCTGATCGGCCCCGACTTCCCGGTGCTGGCATTGGCCGCCCGCGATGCGTCCGAACCGTCCGTCGCCGAAGCGGCCGACGGGCTGGCGGCCAAGGGAGCGCCGGTGTTCGTCACCTCAGCGCTTGCCAACCGCGCCACCCGCCTGCCGCACGTTGCCACTGGTCACCCGCTGACCGATCCGCTGGCGCTGATCGTTTCGTTCTACGTGTTCGTCGAGGCCTTCGCGCGCCATCGCGGCCTCGACCCGGACACGCCGCGCAATCTGCGCAAGGTGACGGAGACCGTATGAGCGACCGTTTTGCCCTGACTGGCGCCCGCATTTTCGACGGTGACGACTGGCATGACGATGCGGCACTCGTCGTGCGCGACGGCCTGGTCGAGGCTATCTTGCCCTCGGGCGCCATCCCAAGCGATATCCGTGCCGTCGACACCGGCGGCGGCATGCTGGTGCCGGGCTTCGTCGACATCCAGGTCAATGGCGGCGGCGGCGTCATGCTCAACGACCACCCCGATGTCGCGTCGATCGAGACCATCTGCCGGGCGCATGCGCCCTTCGGCACGACGGCGCTCTTGCCGACGCTGATCACCGACACGCCCGCGATCACTGCTTCCGCCATCGCCGCCGGCGAGGCCGCCGCTCGGCAAAAGGTGCCGGGATTCCTCGGCCTGCATCTCGAAGGCCCGCATCTGTCGATCGCACGCAAGGGCGCGCATGATCCGGCGCTGATCCGGCCGATGACGGATGCCGACCAGGCAATGCTGATCGCGGCGCGGCCGAAACTACCGGTGCTGCTCACCACGATCGCGCCGGAATCCGTCGATCCGGCGCGCGTTGCGGCCTTGGCCAAGGCCGGCATCATCGTCAGCCTCGGCCATTCCGACACGGGTTATGCCACGGCAAAGGCCTTTGCCGAGGCCGGTGCCGGCGTGGTCACGCATCTGTTCAACGCGATGAGCCAGATCGGCAACCGCGAGCCTGGCCTCGTCGGCGCGGCCGTCAACATCGGCACATTGTCAGCCGGGCTGATCGCCGATGGCATCCACGTCCATCCGGCAACCATCCGTGTCGCGATCGACGCCAAACAGGGGCCGGGCAAGATCGTGCTGGTCACCGACGCGATGGCGACGATCGGCACCGACATGACTTCGTTCACGCTCAACGGCCGCACCATCTACCGCAAGGAGGGGAGCCTCAGGCTTGCCGACGGCACGCTGGCCGGCGCCGATCTCGACATGATCTCGGCCGTCCGTTTCATGCACGATGTCGTCGGTGTCGATCTGTCCGAGGCCTTGCGCATGGCCTCGCTCTATCCGGCGCAGGCGATCGGCCAGTCGCACCGGCTTGGCCGCCTGGCCAACGGCACCGCGGCCGACATCGTTGCGCTGTCGGACGATCTTGACATAGGAAGCGTCTGGATCGGCGGCGACAAGGTGTTCGAGGCCGGCGCTTCACGCTGAAGGCGGGGCCATGCAGACAATCGATTGTGTCGTCGCCGGAGCAGGCGTCGTCGGGCTTGCCATCGCCAGGGCGCTTGCCGTGTCTGGCCGCGAGGTGGTGGTGGTCGAGCAGGCCGATGCGGTCGGCACCGTCACCAGTTCACGCAATTCCGAAGTCATCCATGCCGGGCTCCATTATGCGCCGGGAAGCCTGAAGGCCCGGCTCTGCGTCGAAGGGCGCCGGCGTCTCTACGCCTACTGCGCCGAGCACGACATCGCCCATAAGCGTACCGGCAAGCTGATCGTCGCCAGCGCGCCAAGCCAGACCGACGGATTGCGCAAGATCGAGGCCAATGCGCGACGCTGCGGGGTCGACGACCTGCAATTCCTGACGCGTCACGAAGCCGAAAACCTGGAACCGGAACTGACATGCGCCAGTGCACTCCTGTCGCCGTCGACGGGCATTGTCGACAGCCATGCGCTGATGCAGTCGCTGCGCGGCGAAGCCGAAGCCGCCGGTGCGTCCTTGGCTTTCCTGACCACCGTTGCCGGAGCGACGATCGGGACCGGCGGGATCCGGATCGACACGCGCGATGCCAATGGCGAGACCTTCGCCCTGGAGGCCGGCGCCTTCATCAATGCCGTAGGCCTCGAGGCGCAGGCCCTGGCTGGCCGGATCGACGGTTTCCCCGGGGATTTCATCCCCCGGCAGTGGCTGGCGCGCGGGAATTATTTCGCGCTTCCCGGTCGCTCGCCGTTTTCGCGGCTGATCTATCCGGTGCCGGTCGACGGCGGCCTCGGCGTCCATCTGACGCTCGACCTTGGCGGCGGTGCGCGCTTCGGGCCCGATGTCGAATGGATCGACCGTGTGGATTATACGGTCGACCCCGGCCGACGCGCCGTCTTCTACGAAGCGATCCGGCGCTATTGGCCCGACCTTGCCGAGGGTGCCCTGCAGCCGGCCTATGCCGGCGTAAGGCCGAAATTGTCTGGCCCCGGACAGCCTGCCGCCGATTTCATCATCCAGGGTCCGGCCGATCATGGCGCCGGGCGGATCGTCAACCTGTTCGGCATTGAGAGCCCCGGCCTGACGGCAAGCCTGGCCATCGCCGACCATGTCGTCGAACTGCTGTACCCGCGATAACGGCCGCGGTCAGGAATTTGTCATCTCAAGCGGCCGTCATGAAACTTTTTGATTTCGAGCTCGTTGTCGGGGCGTATGTCCGAGGCGAAACCCAGATCCAGACCGGCCGACGGCATCAAACCGCGCGGCGCCCCCAAGCCGCGACGGCGGCGTGACGATCGCTCGCGTGCAGAGGAGCCGGGCGAAAAGAAGCCACGCGACAAGAAGATGACGACCGTCGAAGCGGTCGCGTCCGGAACTGCCGGCGAAGCTCCGCCGCCGGAAGCCGTCGAACCCGATCCGGAACTGACGCCCGAGCAGGCAGAGCAGGCGCGCAAGAAGTACCTGCTGAAGCGATTCTGGATCAGCGGACGCGGTTATTGGGGACGGCACGGCGACAGGCTCGGCTGGCCGTTGACGGTCGGACTGCTGGTCCTGATCGTCGTCAATCTCGGCTTCCAGTACGGGATCAATGTCTGGAACCGCTCGATCTTCGACGCCATCGAGAAGCGCGACGCCCACACCGTCTATTTCCTGAGCGCAGTGTTCGTGCCTGTCGTGCTTGGCAGCATCAGCCTTGTCGTCGCGCAGGTCTATCTGCGCATGACCATGCAGCGCCGCTGGCGGTCCTGGCTGACCGCCTCGGTGATAGCGCGTTGGCTCGCCAACGGCCGCTACTACCAGCTGAATCTCGTGCAGGGCGACCACCAGAACCCCGAGGCCCGCCTTTCGGAAGATCTGCGCGTTGCCACCGAGGCGCCGGTCGATTTCGTCGCCGGCGTGATGGTCGCCACCCTGTCGGCGTCGACCTTCATCGTGGTGCTGTGGACGATTGGCGGGGCCTTGAGCTTCACCCTGGGAGGCTCGACCTTCACCGTGCCCGGCTTCCTCGTCGTCACGGCGGTGATCTATGCCGCGATCACCTCCACCTCGATGTTCGTCATCGGCCGCGATTTCGTGCGGCTCTCCGAAGAGAAGAACCAGACGGAAGCCGAATTCCGCTATGTGCTGACGCGCGTGCGCGAAAACGGCGAGAGCATCGCCTTGCTCGGCGGCGAGGAGGAGGAACGCAGCGGCATCGACAGGACCTTCGCCGGCGTGCTGAAGCGATGGGCGCAACTGACCGGCCAGCATATGCGCACGGCCCTGGTCTCGCAGGGCTCGAGCCTGTTCGCACCCGTCGTGCCGGTCTTACTCTGTGCTCCAAAGTTCCTTGAAGGCTCGATGTCGCTCGGCCAGGTCATGCAGGCGGCCTCCGCCTTCGCCATCGTGCAGGGCGCTTTCGGCTGGCTGGTCGACAATTATCCGCGCCTCGCCGACTGGAATGCCTCCGCGCGCCGCATCGCCTCGCTGATGATGTCGCTCGACGGGCTGGAGCGCGCCGAGCAGAGCGACGAGCTCGGGCGCATCCAGCACGGCGAGACCAAAGGCGATACGATGCTTTCCCTCAACGAGCTCTGCGTGACGCTCGACGACGGCACGTCTGTGGTCAAGGAGACGGAGGTCGCCGTCGAATCGGGCGAACGGGTGCTGGTTTCAGGCGAATCCGGCTCGGGCAAGTCAACGCTGGTGCGGGCGCTCGCCGGCCTGTGGCCGTGGGGAAGCGGCAGCGTCGATTTCCATCCCGACAAGCGGTTGTTCATGCTGCCGCAGCGACCCTACATCCCTTCGGGCGCACTGCGCCGGGTGGTCGCCTACCCAGCGGCCCCCAACAAGTGGAAGCTCGACCAGATCAAGGCCGCCCTCGACAAGGTCGGCCTCAGCTACCTCGCCGATCGGATCAAGGAGGAAGCGCCCTGGGACCAGACGCTGTCGGGCGGCGAAAAACAGCGTGTCGCCTTCGCGCGCCTATTACTGCATCGCCCCGACATCGTCGTGCTGGACGAGGCGACATCGGCGCTGGACGAAAAGAGCCAGGACCAGATGATGCAAACGGTGATCCGCGAACTGCCTGAGGTGACCATCGTCAGCGTGGCGCATCGCGCCGAACTGGAAGCGTTTCACACCCGCAAGATCACGCTGGAGCGGCGCAAGGGCGGCGCGAAACTGGTCGGGGATATCGACCTCGTGCCGCGCAACCGCAAACGCGGCCTGTTTCAGCGCGCCTTGTGGGGCTCCGGCACGAGGACCGAAAAGCCGCGGAAGACAAAGTAACGGTCCCCCACTCCCTAGTACTACAGTCGCAGATGCTCTCTTTTCTTGTAGTGGGCGATCATGGCTTGGGCCTGATGTTTTCGTCGCCATA